>JBFWZG010000088.1:0-14807 GCA_050185515.1 Reyranellaceae bacterium | reverse complement strand
CGCTGGCGCGGCTCGGCATCGTCCAGCTCGCCGTTTCTCCGGACGCTTCGGCCGCCGACCAGAACGCCGATCTCTTGCGCAGGGTCGGCGCCAGTGCCGTTGTTTCCGACCGGCAGAACCAGGACGACCCGGTTCACCCTCTGATTGCCATCGATCTCGAAACTACGCTGGCAGGCAATGGCGATCCCGATCCGGCGCTGCGACAGGATGGCGGCGATCGCCCATTGATGTTCAAGTCGTCATCCGGGACCACCGGCAGGCCGAAACTGGTAGGCGCCAGTCACAAGGGCATGATCGCGTCCATTGTCCGCGAGCAGTCCGCGGTCGGCTATCTGGTGGACGAACGATACCTGACCTCGGTCGCCCTGCAGTTCGATGCCCCGAAGCGACGATACCTCGCCTGCATCGTCTCCGGCTCGACCGCCGTCATGCCGCCCGCGACCCTCTCGATCGAGGGAATGCTCGACATATTTGAACGTCACGACATACGTCATTTCTCCTGCGTGCCGCGCCAGGCTGAAGATATTGCCTTGGCTCTGCCGCCAGGACGGCAACGCCTGCCGAACATCAGGTGCTTGAGACTGAGTGCGGCCCCGTCCGACGCGCGACTGCTCGGCCTTGTGCGCGAGCGGATATGCTCGAACATCGTCCTCAGCTACGGCTGCACCGAGCTTGGCCCGATGACTTTCGCCGAACCGCAGGTGACGACCGGCATTTCCCCTTCGGTCGGGCGGCCGATGCCGGGCATCGATATCGAGATCGTCTCGGCCGACGACCGTGCCGTCCCCGCGGGAAACACCGGCGTCGTTCGCGTCAGAGCCGTCGGCATGCCGAACCGTTACTTGGACGACCCTGAAGCGAGCGCACGCCATTTCAGGAACGGGTGGTTCTATCCCGGTGATCTCGGCACAATGTCGACCGACGGCGAACTGACGTTGATGGGTCGAGCGGACGACATGATGATCTTCGATGGCATTAACATTGCGCCGAAGGAGATCGAGCTGGTGTTGCAGGCCTATCCCGGTGTCCGGGAGGTAGCCGCCTTTCCCCTGCGGTCGCGCAAGTCGTACCAGATGCCGGCCGCCGCCGTGATCCTTGAAGAAGGCGCCGATCTTGACGATCTGAATCGCTTCGCCAGGACCAGACTTGGCAGTCGCGCCCCGATTCTGATCATCTCCGTCAATGACATGCCCCGCAATCAAGGCGGCAAGATCGTGAAACGCGTTCTGTCCGAACTCGCCGAGAAGCATCTCGAAAGCACAAGCGGGCGGCCGCTTTAGGATGGCCGGATGAACCATCGCGAGTTTTTCGGCTGCAGGCATCCCATTCTGTCGGTGGCGATGAATCGCGTTTCCGACGTCGCTCTCGCCGTCGCCGTACACGAAGCCGGCGCCTTTCCCAGCATTTCTTCCTTCAACTTCCATCGCAATGGCGTGCTGGATTTCGCCTGGTTCGAGTCGGAACTCGAACGATTCTGCGACTTGACCGGCTCGAAAGACGTCCTGCTCAGCCTGTCGACGGCCGATTTTCTGACGACGCGAATCGAGATGCTGCTGGCGCGACGCGGCTTCCGCTTCGTCGAACTGTTCAACTGGCATCCCGACGAACGTCTCTGGAGCGAGACCAGGGCGCGAATCGCGTTTCTGCGGAGATGGTACGATATCCGCACCATCTTCAAGATCCATCGCGCCAGCGACGCCATCGAACTCGATCTGCCGACCGTTGTCTTCAAGGGCAATGAGGGTGCCGGACGGACAGTCGTAGACGCGGGCTCGCTCGAGGAGAATTTCCAGCGTTTGAGGCAGGCGCGACCGGACATGGGCATCATACCGTCCGGCGGCATATCCACAGCCGACGAGGTCCGACACTACATGAACCACGGCGCCCTGGCGGTCGGCATCGGAACCCTGTTCGCGGCGTCCGAAGAGAGCTGCGTCTCGCGTGAAACCAAGCAGCGGATGATCGAGGCAGGCGCCGCCGACATACGCCGGTTTGGCCGCTTCAACCATCGTGGCCTGATGTTCGGCGGAGTCGGCAACGACGACGACAACAACACCCGCTCTCTGGTGCAGGGCATCGCCGATCCAGCGGCGGGGTCCGTTTTCGTCGGCGGCGGCATCGATCGCGTTACCGCCATCCGCCCCGTGCGAGAGATCGTCGCCATGCTGGTCGAATTGCTGCCCGAGCCGGACTCTCCCGATCCGAAACGTTCCGCCGTCTAGCCCGACGTTTCGTGCTCAATGCGCCACGGGCCGGCCGGAGAGCCGACGCCGATCTGCCGTATCGCCGTAACGACCTTCATCAGACCAATGCCGTGCGACCCTTTGACGGCAACAAGGTCCGATGGTCGCAACAGCCCGGCAATCGCCGCACTGGCCGTCTCGGCATCGGCAAAATGCCAGTGCGCCCCGATAGCCATGTCGCCGCTGGCGAGCGCCGCGTACTTGCCGACCGTCAGCAGCAGGTCCACTCCGGCTCCGCCGACTTTCTGTCGCAGCGCCGCATGGGCATGCTCAGCCTCCGTCCCCAGTTCCAGCATGTCGCCAAGGACCAGAATTTTTCGCCCTGCCTTTCGCTCTGCCAGGGAATCCAGCAAGGCAGCGACCGAATCCGGCGCCGCGTTGTAACTGTCGTCGATCAGCTCGAGGGCGCCGCCGGGAACGACGAGCCGGAATCGCTCCGACCGCTGCGCGCTTGGCGTCGCGTCCGCAAGAGCGCCCAGTGCGGCATCCATATTGAGGCCGGCCACACAGGCGACGCCGGCCGCGAACATGGCGCTGCCGACGAAATGCCGCCCCGGCAGGGGCAGTCTGAATCGGTAGGGTCGGCCGAACACCGAGATCGTTCCTTCGCTGGCGATGCCGTCGAATCTCAGATCGACGGCATGGATGTCGTCATGCGGCCTGAATCCCACCGTGATCAGCCGCGACACCCTCTTGCTCCGCGCCAGCGTGTGCCAGGCCTCGTCCTTCTCGATGATGCTGCTATGCAGGAAGCCGATGCGCTCGCCGTCGAGACAGTCGAACAGCGACAGCTTCTCCCGCGCGATGTCGTCGGGACTGCGATAGTTCTCGAGATGCGACAACCCGATGCTGGTGACGATCGCGATCTGCGGCCGGGCGACATGGGCATGGCTCATGTGGCCCTGTTCGGTCGCGCCGATCTCTATCACGCAATAATCGCTGTCCAGCGGCAGATTCGCCAGGGTCTGGCATATGCCCGCGATCGAATTGCGATTATCGACGGTCTTGAAGGCGGGTCGTTGCCCCGCCAGAACGTGATGCACGAGATCCTTGGTCGTCGTCTTGCCAACGCTGCCGGTGATTGCCACGACGGTTCCGGCGTACGTGGACCGGGCGTGTCGGCCCATCGCGACCAGCGCACCGACTGTCGGCTCGGTCGCCGACCCCGGCGCGACCGCCAGGCGCATGATCGGTATGGCGACCGGAAATCGCGTGCGCGGGAGGTTGGTGAAGGCGGCCGTTGCGCCGCGCCTGACGGCGGCCATGATCGCCGCCGCCTCGTTGGGCCAGCGGCCGGTCCGCTGCAGGTTATAGGCGCACGGAACGAACAGGGAGCCCGGCGCGCATTCTTCAGGTTCGAGCCTGACCGCATCGACGGTGAATGACGGAGCGCCGTCGGGCGCCACCGCGCCAAGCGCCTTGTATATCGACTCTGTCGTCCAGATCATTGTGCGTGAAGGCGTAGCGGAATGGGCTTACAGTCAGCCAGATACTGCATTTCGTCGTCCGACGGCACTATACGCCCGTTCGGATGTGTCGAAAGAGAATCGAAGCCGGGAGTGAGATTGACAGATCCGAATTCCATTGAGGCCGAGCTGGCGCGCCAGGCTGGTGGCCCCATCAGCTTCGGCCATCTTGCCTATCGCGAAGCCAGGATCAGCGAGCTGGTGATGCTGCCCAACGGCCAGTTCCTGCATCCGGATGCCGCCCGCGCCTTTCTCGAACTGTCGATCCGCGCCGCCTCCGAGGGCCTGCACCTGGTGCCGAAATCCGGTTTCCGCTCGCGCCGTTTCCAGCGCGATCTCTTTCTGTTCGTTGCCAAACGAGATGGCCTGACGTTTGTCGAGAATGTGCGGCGCGTCGCCCTGCCGGGCTATTCCGAGCATCACACCGGCTTCGCCATCGATATCGATCGCGGCCCGTTCGAGGATCGTCGATTGAAGTTCGAAGAGACGCGCGCCTACGCCTGGCTGTCGCGCCATGCTGCGTCGTTCGGCTTTCGCAATTCCTTTCCGCGCGACAATGTCTTCGGCGTCGAGTTTGAACCCTGGCACTGGCGATGGGAAGGCTCGCCGGCGGCCCGCACTCAGTTTCAGGCGCATGCGGCACTCGAGGCGCAATGCCGCCGCGACCCACGTGCTGTCGTTGCCATTCAGGCGATTGGCAATGTTCCGGGTCTTGCGCCGGACGGACCAGTCGCGGAGTTGCAGAGGATACTGGCCGACCACCAGCGCGTCATCGGACCGGAACGGCCAGGGCGCTAGGCTCCAGTTCGCGTCGCCGGCAGTCGCTGTCTGACATGAAGGCTGGCGTCCCCACGGGGATGGGTCAGGAAAGATCATAAAAGCCCGGTTTAATCGTGCTTTTGAGCGGTGATACAAACCGATTTGAAGCAGTTTTTGTATCACCGGAACCGTTATGCCATCGATTTTCTTAGTTTCCGCGATTGTACTCGCCGCTGTATCCGGAACACTTACCAATGCTAGTGCCAGAACATGTGGTCTTTCCTTTACTCCGCCTGAAATACAGCCGATTCCGGTAGGCGCTTCGCTCAGCATCGCAGCATTCGTTGGCAAATGGCTGCATGGAGCATCTTCAATCGCAGCCACTTCCATGCTTCAGGAGAGATCGAAGGCAACCGTCTAACCTTCACCAACGGCGTCGGTGCTACGGTCCAATACACTTTCCGGCAGGATGGCAAAGTCGCCGGACTTTCTACCGGTCAACCCAGCATTACTATGAGTAAGTGACCGAGCTATTCAAAGGTACACTGCCGCCTATCCGCTGACCCTGCCGATGTGCTCGTCGATCTCGGACGGTGCGGCGGAGGTGGTGGCGTGCAACAAATGCGGGTTGAAGCGGCTCGGTATCGATCCCAAGCGCGCAATCCGCGAGCCACGGCCATGGGCGAGATCATCCAGCTCGAGAATTTGGGCTTCTGTCTCTTCGGCGAGGGCGGCATCATTTCCGAGCGCAGCGAGACGCGGATTGGCGGGCGCATCCCTGTCAATCCATCGGACGGGCTTGAATCGAAAGGATATCCGATCGGGGCGACCCTGCTCGGGCAGATATACGAGCTCGTGACGCAGCTACGCGGCGAGGCCGGCCCGCGTCAGGTCGCCAAAGCGCTGGCGGAAAATGGCGGCGGTATTCACCGCATCGAAGACGCGGTGGCCCGCATCACGCTCCTCGGTCGCTGAGTTATATCTGGAGCGCCACTACTTTCTGCCTTTAGGTGCTTGACGCGGACGCGCGAGGATCAGCGCGCTTGCATGCGCGCGCCGGCATCAAGGTTGATCGTCGTGGCGTTCAAGTAGGAATTCTCAGCAATATGCCTGACAAGAGCGGCGAATTCGTCCGAACGGCCCATGCGGTTGGGATAAAGAATCATGCGATCGACGATCGATTGCGAGACTTTCGGCGGCAGACCCTCGACCATCGACGTGGCGAACAATCCCGGCGCGATCGATACGACGCGAATGCCATAGGCGGCGAGATCGCGTGCCACCGGCAAGGTCAGCCCCATCACGCCAGCCTTGCTGGCGCTGTAGGCGGCCTGCCCGACCTGGCCTTGCCAGGCCGCGCCTGAGGCGGTGTTGACGATGACACCGCGTTCCTCCCCTTCGCTTTCCGGTTCGTTGGCGATCATGGCGAGAGCTGCGAAGCGGATGACGTTGAAGGTGCCGGTGAGATTGACGGCAATCACCCTATTCCATATCGCCAAGGGAAAAGGCTCGCCCTTGGACACGGTCTTGGCCGAATCGGCGACGCCGGCGCAATTGACCGCAACGTGCACGGCGCCGAATGCGTTCAAAACGGCATCGATGCCGGCTTTCACGCTGGCCTCGTCGGCTACATCCACCGCCCGAGTGATTACCCGATCGCCCAGCGACTCGCGCAGCTTGGCGAGCTTGACCTCGTCACGATCAAAGCCGACGATTTTGGCGCCGGCGGCGGCGAGCGCCATACAAGTTCCGTGCCCAAGCCCGGATGCCGCGCCCGTAACGACGGCGACCTTGCTATTCAATTTCATCGGCTGACCCTTCTGTTTTGCGATTTGTACTAGCGGCCGAGGATGGTGACGCAGGCCACCGCTTCCTCGATCCCGTGCAGGCCGCCGCCATTCTCCGCCAGCGCAATACGCGCGCCTTCAACTTGGCGGGCGCCGGCTCCGCCGCGCAGCTGAGTTACCAGTTCGTGAATCTGGGCGATGCCGGTAGCGCCGACCGGATGTCCTTTGGATTCCAGGCCGCCGGAGGGGTTGACGGGAATTCGCCCGCCTATTGTCGTTTCGCCGCGCTCGGAGATGGGGCCGCCGTCGCCGAAACCGCAGAAACCAAGATTCTCGATCTGGATTATCTCGCCCATGGCGGTGGCGTCGTGCACTTCAGCGACCGAGACGTCCTTGGGCCCAATGCCCGCCTTGTTGTAGGCCCGTCGGGCGGCGAGGGCCGTGCAGTGCTTCTCCACCTCGGAAGGATCGCGATCGCTGCCAGTCTGCACCACGCTGGCGAGGATGCGAATGGCGCGGCTTTCGTCGATGCCCAATCTCTTTAGCCCAGCCTTGGTCGCGACGATGGCGGCGGCGGCGCCGTCAGAAATCGGCGAGCACATCGGAAGGGTCAACGGATAGGTGATCGGCGGCGCCTTCAGAACCTCGTCGGCGGTGTAGGCGTTGCGGAACTGCGACAGTGGATTCTCGACCGAGTGCCGGTGGTTCTTGGCGGAGACCGCCGCAAGCTGGTGCTGCGTGGTGCCGAAGCGCTTCATGTGGTAGCGCGAAAACGCGGCGTATACGTCCATGAAGACGCTATAGGGCTTGTCCGACGTCGTTCCAGCAGGAACGGCAACGCCTTCGCCAAGCTGCAGCAAGCGCTTACGGATTTCCTCGTCGCGGCTGACATCCCAGGCGCTGTCAAAGGAGCCAAACATCAGCTTCCGATCGGACGAATACATCTTCTCGGCGCCAATGGCCAAGGCAACGTCGCCTTCCCCGGCCTTGAGGAAGGTCACCGCAAGATTGAAGGCGGTCGAGCCGCTGGCGCAGGCGTTTTCGACATTGACCACGGGTATGCCGCCCACGCCCATCGAACGCATCACGATCTCGCCACGGATCATGTGCTGGCGCTCCATATGACCTTGCGAGGCATTGGCGAAGAATGCCGCCTCGATCGCCGGTTTCTCAACACCGGCATCGGCCAGCGCGGCATCGACGGCCTGCTCGGACATGCCCTTGATGTCGGTATCCGCCATACGCCCGAACGGCGTCATGCCGACGCCGACCACATAGATATCTTCCATCGCTGTTCTCCCGTCAGAGTTCAGTATCGGCTATCAGCTTCGCTGCTGCTTTGCCTGGCCCGGTATGTTGGCCTTGGGCAGTTCGGCCAGCACTTCGCGCGTATGTTCGCCCAGTCGCGGCACGCCCCGCCGCGGCGCGGGATGATCGCCTGAAAAGATCAGCGGTTGAGCGACATGCCAATGCATGGTGCCATCGCTGTCGGCGACGCGGTGAAACATGCCGCGTTCGCGAAAGTGGCGATCGGCGGCGACTTCCTCGATCGAGTTCACCGGTCCCCATGGAATGCCGGCGGCGTCGAAAGCGGTGCCCCATGACTCGCGGCTGTCCGTGGCCAGAATTCCAGCGATCCTCGACGACAGTTCGGTGGCCTGCGCGACCCGCTGGTCACGGCCAAGATCGGCGACGTCGTCCATTACGAGAAGTTTGCAGAACGGTTTCCAGAACCAGTCTTCATGCGCAATCGAGAGCGACAGGATCTTGTTTCCGGCGCAGCGGAAAAGTCCGTAGGCCGGCTCGGCGCCGATATCGGCGACCGCTTGCCCGTTCAGCACCGGCCCGACGAGGACGGACATCCATGACAGCAGGCCGTCCGTCATCGATACGTCGATGTACTTGCCGCGGCCCGTGCGGGTGCATTCCAGCAGGGCGGCTAGCGTGCCGATGGCTGCAAACATGCCCGACGACAGATCGCCAATGGCGATCTCGCCGTGGCTGTCCAGCGCGCCGGTTTCAGCCTGGCGGAACAGGAACCCGGCGATCGCCTGATATGACAGGTCATGCGCCGGCCTGTCGCGATAAGGGCCCGATTGGCCGAAGCCGGAGATCGAGACGTAAACCAGCTTCGGGTTAAGCAACTCCACGGCCGCGTAACCGAAACCGAGGCGTTCCATGGTGCCGGGCCGGAATCCTTCCATCAGCACGTCGGCCGAGGCGATGAGATCGCGCAACTGCCGCTTGCCGTCCTCCGCTTTCAGATCGATGACGACCGATCTCTTGTTGCGGCTAAGCGCGGCATGGAAGCCTGGGAATTGACGGGCAGGATCGCCGCTCCCCGGCCGCTCCACCAAGATCACGTCGGCGCCAAGGTCGGCCAGCAACAGCGTGGCGTAAGGGCCGGGATATTGTTCGGCCAGGCAAACGATCCTGAAGCCGTCCAGCGAAAGACCCATCGAAAAACGCTCCTGCGCCTGCTGAGGACTTGCCTGAACTGCTTTCGACTATAGGATATGACTTCCGGAACAAGCAAGTGACCAGCGAGTCAAAAACAACAAATTCCCGAGGCCCAACATGTCTTCAGCCGTTCTTTCCGAAATCCGCAACGGTGCGATGTGGATCACCCTCAACAGGCCGGATGCCTTGAACGCGCTCACGCCGGAGGTGGTGTCAGGCGTCAACGCTGCGATCGACCGGGCTGTTTCAGACAGTGAGATAAAGGCCGTCGTCCTGACCGGCGCAGGTCGGGCTTTTTGTGCCGGCGCCGACCTGAAATTCGTGCGCAACCAGCCGGGCGCCGAGGCTGCCATCGGGCCGTTCCTGAATTCGGTGCTGGAGATGATGACGCGTATCGAAACCTGCCCGCGTCCGATTATCGCCGCCTTGAATGGCCTCGCTCTAGCCGGCGGACTGGAGCTGGTGCTGTGCTGCGATCTGGTGCTGGCCGTCCGTTCGGCCAAGATCGGCGATGCACATGCCAATTATGGCTTGCTACCCGGCGGCGGCAGTTCGGTTCGATTGCCGCGCAAGATTGGCCCCACACGCGCCAAATACCTTCTCTTCACGGGCGAGTTCGTGCCCGCAGCAGATCTCGTCGCCCCCGGACTGGTCAACGAAGTCGTCGAGGACCGCGAGCTGATCAAAGCGGTCGAGCGGCTAGTCGCCAAGCTCGCGGCCAAAAGCCCGCTGGTGCTGCGCCGCATGAAGGCTTTGGTCGACGACGGGCTGGAACAGCCAAGCGCCACCGCCCTGCGCCTTGAGATTCTCGCGAGCGAAGTGCACGCGCACAGCCACGATATGAAGGAAGGCCTTGCCGCCTTCGAAGAAAAGCGCAAGCCGCATTTTATCGGACGCTAATGCGCCACGTCAGCCGAGCCAGCGCTTGCGCCGCCGGTAGTGCTTTATGTCGCGATAGCTCTTGCGTTCGCCTTCGAGGTTGAGCCCGAGATAGAACTCGCGCACGTCCTCGTTGGTGCGCAGATCCTCGCCCGGACCTTCCAGCACGATACGCCCGTTCTCCATGACGTAGCCGTAATCGGCGATGTCGAGCGCGACGCGGGTGTTCTGCTCGACGATCAGCAGAGTCAGGCCTGAGGCCTTCAACGTGCGCAGCAGTGCGAACACTTCTTCGACCATCAGCGGCGCCAGTCCAAGCGACGGCTCGTCGATCATGATCAGCTTGGGGTCGGCCATCATCGCCCGGCCGATCACCAGCATCTGCTGCTCGCCACCGGAGAGATAGCCAGCGGTGCGATCCTTCAACGCTGCGAGCCGGCCGATATGGCCATAGACCTTGTCGAGTTTCTCGCGCACCACCCGCAGTGAGCTCTGCATGTGGCCGCCGACGATGAGATTCTGCTCGACCGTCAAATGGCGCAGAACACGGCGGCCTTCCATGACATGGATGATGCCGTTTTTGACCACCGCCACCGGATCTTCATTATCGATGGGTTTGCCATGGAAGCTGATCGAGCCGGCGGTGACGCGCCCATCTTCCGTGCGCACGACATTGGAGATCGCCTTCAACGTCGTGGATTTGCCGGCACCGTTGCCGCCCAGCAGCGTCACGCACTGGCCCTCGGGCACCTTCAGAGAAATGCCCTTCACCGCCAGGATGACGTCGCTGTAGATCACTTCGACATTGTTCAATTCAAGCACGGCGCTCTCCGGATCGGGATGGCCGGACCACGAGGGTCCGGCCGATCGACTGTCCTACCACTTGTTCAGCACGGGAACCGGCGCATCCTGCGCCGCCGCCGCATACTTGCCGTCTTTGATCGTGCCGATACCAGCCTTCAAGCCTTTGACCGGGAACGGCGCCTCGTTGGTGAAATCGAGATCCGACAGCACCGAGAAGATGCGGTCGCTCTTGATGTCGGTGGCCAGCATGGCATCGCGGATCGATTCGCCCGTGATCTTGTCAGCACCCACCTTGGCCGCCGCCGCCTCGATGGCGCGCAAGGCAACCAGCGTCTGCGCCAGGCCTTGCACCGCGGTGACGGTCCACTGTGCCTTCATGTTGTATTTCGCCGTCAGCATGTCGAAGAAGGCGCGGGACGGCGTCTTCTCCTCGGTCGGCACCGCCATCGCATAGACTTCGAAATCGCCTTCCATCTGCTTGACGTCGCCCACCGCGCGGCCTGAATCGAGCACGCCATTATGCGAGCTCATCAGGATTGGCACCTTCTTGCCGACAGCCTGCATGGCGCGCTTCGTCGCAACAACTGCCGCCGTATTGGTCTGGATCGAGATCACTTCGGCGCCCTTGCGCAGCACGCGATTGACCTGCGTCGTCAGATCGGTCGGCTGGACTTCGGTGAAGACGACCTCGACCACCTCGACCTTGTCGGGGTTGTCCTTGGCGTATTTTTCGATGCCCTTGTGCTGATCGACGTAAGCGGGCGAGGCCTCCGAGGAAATCACCGCAACCTTGAGCGGACCGGTACCGCCGCGCTTGCCGCGATACCACTCGAAGAACGCGGCGGCTTCATGCGAATAGGTTGGGCGCGGATTGAAGATCCAGGGATCGGGCTTCCAAGCGAAGCCATAGCCCGCGGTCGACATGATCATCGGGACCTTGTCTGCCGGCAGCCGACCCTGCAGCGCAGCCACGTCAGGTCCGCCCACGCCGAGAACGACGATCGGGTTCAGTTCGGCCTTGATCCCCGGCCACAGGCTTGCGACCTGCGCCGCATCGTAGCGGTGATCGTAGTCCTTGCTGTTGAGCTTGATGCCGAGCTTGGAGCCGACTTCGGCGTTCCACCATTCAATGGCGGGACGGCGCGCGCCGATCAGATCCTTCATCACGTCGGCATATGGCCCGGTGAAATCGGCCATCGAGGCGATGTTGTAGGTCGTCTGCGCGTTGGCCGCAGTCGCGGTCGACAGAATTCCCAGAGCGGCGATCGCTCCGGCGATGTTTTGGCGATTGAAGATTTTCATCCTGTTACCCTCCCGTGCGATGCGTTGCGCTACCCAGCGTTTGCAGCGTTCCTCAGTAGGGGAACGGCCACAAGCGATAGGATCTCTTCAGTATGGTCCAGCGGTGCATCAGGCCGCGGGGCTCGAAGATGAGAAAGGCTGCAATGATGCCGCCCAGAAAAACGTTCATCAGCGCGAACACCACGTCGCCGCCCAAGGCAGGGAAGCTCTGAACCAGGCTAGGCCCCAGAGTGACGAAGCTCTCGCGCACCGCGGTGATGATGAATACGCCGATCAGCGCGCCGGTCACCGAGCCCATGCCGCCGACGATGATCATGGCGATGAACCAGATCGAGTGGAACAACGTGAACTGGTCGACTGCGACGAAGCGGACGTAATAGGCCCACAGACCTCCGCCAATACCAGCATAGAAGGCGCCGATCAGGAACGCAGTGGCTTTGGTGCGCACCACGTTGACGCCCATCATGCCCGAGGCGACATCGTCGTCGCGGACGGCGATGAATGCTCGGCCGTGACGGCTGCGCACGATGCCGTAGGCACCGAAGGTCATGATCGCGGTCACCGCCAGGCAGAGGAAATAGATCGACCGGTCAGTGTCGAGCGCGACGCCGAAGATCCTCGCCGGTTCGAGCGACAGCCCGTTCGAGCCGCCGAACCACGACGACGGCACATTCAAGATCATGAAGTGGAACAGCATCTGCGCTGCGATGGTGGTCAGCGCGAGGTAGAAGCCTTTGATGCGCACCGCCGACAGGCCAAAGATGAAGCCGAAGACCGCCGCAGCGCAGCCGCCCAGGGGGATGCTGAGCCAGAATGGTAGGCCGAATTTGGTGGCACAGACGCCGGCAGCATAGGCGCCGACGCCCATGAAAGCGGCCTGGCCGAGATTGACCTGACCCGCATAGCCGGTGTTGATTTGCAATCCGATCACCACCACGGCCGAGATCATCATTGCCGTGGAGATGGCGACCAGCCGCGGCCCGACGACATAAGGCAGCGCCACCAGCAGCACAGCAAAGAGCGCAAACGCGATCCATTGCTGGCGCGTACGGATCAACGCCTGGTCGCGGCCGAAGCTAGTGGCGAATACGCCTGCGCGATCCATGTGTCAGACCCTCTCGATGGTCTTCCAGCCGAACATGCCGGTCGGCCGAACGAACAGGATGATGAGCATGATGACAAAGGGAAACACCGAGCCAACGGCGCCGCCCACAACCGGATCGACATAGGCGGTGACCAGCCCCTGGATGATGCCGACGATCAATCCGGCGAGCAGCACGCCAGCGATCGATTCGAACCCGGCAAGCAGCGCCACCGGCAACGCGGCCAGGCCGATATCCGACGCCAGGAAGCTCAGCGATTTTCCACTGAGGTAGATGATGGCGCCCAGGGTCGAGAGCAGCGAGCCCAGCACCCAGGCAAAGGCGATCGAGCGTTTGACCGAAATGCCCATGGCCAGCGAGACCTGATGGTCTTCCGCCACCGCTGTCATGCGCAAACCGGGACGGGTGCGATTGAAGAACCACGACAGGCCAAGTCCGACCGCGATGGTGATTCCGGCGCCGAACAACAGCGAGCGCGGGATCAGAATGTCGCCGAAGATGAAGGGCTGCAGCGGGAAGAT
Organism: Reyranellaceae bacterium; assembly: GCA_050185515.1. Lineage (GTDB taxonomy): Bacteria > Pseudomonadota > Alphaproteobacteria > Reyranellales > JAQSWP01 > JAQSWP01. Next base: position 1,483 of record JBFWZG010000088.1, on the reverse strand, counting down.
GATCGGGAAGGGCCGCACCTGCGCGCCGAACAGGACCAGGATTAGACCGCGGATGAGGATCAGCAGCCCGATCGTCACCATCACCATGGCGAAGATCGATTCGCCGACCAGGCGCGAGAAGAAGATGCGCTCGATCAGCAATCCAAACAGCGCGGCGACGACGAAGGCGAGCGGCAGGCCGACGATGAGCGGCAATCCCATCGACAGCACCATCCACCACACGACGAAGCCGCCGAATACCACCAGCTCGCCCTGCGCGAAATTGAATACCTTGGAGGCGCGGTAGATGACCACAAAGCCCATGGCGATCAGCGCATAGAGCAGTCCTACCAAAGCTCCGCTTATCAGGTAGTTTAGGAAATCGATGATCATCCCGCGGCGCGCCTTTTTTCCGAAGTCAGTTTGGGCAATGTAACGTTTTCGTCCACGTCGTGGATCTGCACACGGGCGGCAAGCGTGCCCTGCCTGCCGTCCTGGTAGGTGACCCTGATCTCCGTCGCGACGCTCTTCTCGCCGGCGTAGAGCCCGACGATCAGCGCCGCGTAACGTTCGGCGAGGAATTCGCGGCGCAGCTTGCGCGTGCGCGTAAGCTCGCCTTCGTCCGGATCGAGTTCCTTGGGGAAATTGGCGAAGCGGCGCACGCGCGCGTGTTCCGGAAGGAAGTTGTTGACGCGAGCGATCTCCTCGCGGATCAGCGCGGCCACTTCCGGCTTTTGCGACAGATCGGTGAAAGTTGAGAAACCGATATTGCGCTCTTCCGCCCATCGTGAAACCACGCCCATGTCGATATTGATCAGCGCGCCGATATAATCGCGGCTCTCGTCCCCTAGGGTCATTATGTCCTTGATGAAGGCACTGAACCTCAGGCGTGTCTCGATGAACTGCGGCGGAAACGTTTCCCCGGTGCGCAGGCGGCGCAGATCCTCCAGCCGTTCCAGGAACACGAGTTCGCCTGCCTCCGTGATGGAGACCGCGTCGCCCGTGCGATACCAACCATCGACGATGCGCTCGGCGCTCTTCTCGGGCTTGCCGTAATAACCGCGGAAGAACGACCCGCCGCGCACCAGAAGCTCACCGCTTTCAGCGACCTTCCACTCCAGCCTGGCTTCGGCCTCGGGATGGGGTTCAAGCCAGCGGCCGACCGTTTCAAGATCGTAACGCTCGCCCTGATGGATGGTCAGAATACCGGTTTCGGTCGAGCCATAGAGATTGCGCAGGGGAACGCCGATGGCATGGAACAGCCGGAAGATATCCGGCGCCATGGTGGAGCCGCCGCTCAACGCGATTTTGGCGCGCGTCAGTCCCAACTGATCGCGCAAGCGCTTGAGCACCAGCGTTTCGGCGATCGGATAAGCCAGCCGGGCGCCGAACGGCACGGGTTTGCCGTCGAGCCTGGCGACGTTGACCTTGTGGCCGATGTCGATGCCCCATTTGTAGATGCGCTGGCGCAGCGGACCGGCGTCGAACATGCGCGCCTGCAATG
>JBFWZG010000087.1:9224-14881 GCA_050185515.1 Reyranellaceae bacterium | reverse complement strand
CGGCGCAAATTCCCGGCCATCGACGGTTCCCCATACCGGGGGATTGAAAGGGAATGCGGTGCGGCCCTCCGGGCCTAATCCGCGGCTGCCCCCGCAACTGTAAGCGGCGAGCGACGGCCCGATACGCGCCACTGGGAGCGATCCCGGGAAGGCCAGGACCGAAGCGACGACCCGCGAGCCAGGAGACCTGCCGGCGAGAGCGTCACCATTTCCCTCGGGCGGGGTGCCCCGAAGGAGCGGATTTCCGTAGGCGATGACGCGCTTCACGTCGTTGCTATGGGGGAATCCGTAGATGTCGCGCTCCGTTCCTATACCATCCCGCCCGTACCGGGCTTTCCTGTTGTCCGCCTCGTTCCTGTTCGCCGCCGGCGCAGCGCTGGCGCAGCAGAACCAGCAGGTGGGCCAGCAATCCGCCGCCGTCGTCCTGCCCGAAACCCTCGTCACCGCCACGCGCGAGGAGGAGAAGGCCGAGCGCGTCGCCAGTTCCGTCACCGTCGTCGAGCGTGAGGAGATCGAGCGGCGCCAGTACAAGACGGTGCAGGACATTCTCGCCGACGTGCCCGGCCTTGCCGCCAACCAGTCCGGCCCGTTCGGCAAGGGCGGCGCGCTGTTCATCCGCGGCGCCAACGCCAACCACACGCTGGTGCTGGTCGACGGGTTGCGCGCCAACGATCCCGGCTCCGCCAACGGCACGTTCAACTTCTCCCATATCCTGACCGACATGGTCGAGCGGGTGGAGATCGTGCGCGGCCCGCTCAGCACGCTTTACGGCTCCGACGCGCTGGGCGGCGTCGTCAACATCATCACCCGCAAGGGCAGCGGCAAGCCGTCCGTCGCGCTGAACGTCGAGGGCGGCTCGTTCAACACCCTGGCCGGCTCGGCCGCGGTGCAGGGCGCCGTCGACCGCTTCAACTTCAACGTCGGCGTCGCCGGTTTGCGCACCGACGGCATCTCGATAACGCCGAGCAGCCAGCGCCCGCCCGGCGTCGACGGCGAGGACGATCCCTACCGCAACTTCACCCTGAACGCGCGGCTGGGCATGGAAGTGACGGACAACTTCGAGATTTCGCTGTTCGGCCGTTACGTCGCCACGCGCAGCGAGTACGACAACTGGCCCTCCGAGGATCCCAATTTGCGCGAGACCGGCGAGCAGTTCTACGGCCGCGCCGTCGGCGAGCTGTGGCTGATGGACGGGCGCTGGAAGCAGAGTTTCGGTCTTGGCTATGTGCATGTCGAACGCCGAGACCGCGACGATCCGGACGCGCTCAACCCGTTTCCCGCCGCCTTCGACACGCAGCGCGAGGGCCGGCGCCTGAAGGGCGACTGGCAGAACGACATCGAGCTCAACGAGTGGTGGAAGCTCACCGTCGGCGTCGAGGGCGAGAAGGAATGGTACGACAGCGACGTCGACGGTTTCGACATCGAGGCCGACGCCACGACGCTGGGCGCCTTCGTACAGAACCGTTTCGCCGTCATGGACCGGCTGTTCGTCACGCTGGCGGCGCGTCTCGACCACCATTCCGATTTCGGTTCGCACCCGACTTTCAGCGCCGGCATCGCCTACGTCCACCGCGAGACCGACACGCGGCTCAAGGCCTCCGTCGGCACCGCCTACAAGGCGCCGACCCTCGACCAGCTCTACGGCGCCATTCCCGCTTTCGGCTTCTTCGGCAATCCCGATCTCGATCCCGAGAAAAGCGTGGGCTTCGACATCGGCTTCGAGCAGGGCCTGTTCGACGGCATGGTTCGTTTCGGCTCGACCTATTTCCGCAACTGGATTCGCGACCTGATCGATTTCAACGCCACCTTCACCACGCTCGAGAACATCGACAAGGTGCGCAGTTGGGGTCTGGAAAGCTTCGTCGCCGTGCAGCCTGTTCCCTGGCTGACGGCGCGGCTCGACCACACGTGGATCAGGACCGAGGATCGCGCCACCGGCCAGCAGCTCGCAAGGCGGCCGAAGCACAAGATCACCGCCGCAATCGACGTCACACCGATCGAGCGGCTGACTATTGGATTATCGGTGACGTGGAACGACGATCGCACCGATTTCCTGCCCGATTTCACCACCGGCACCAATCCCGGCTACACTGTCGCCCGCATTGCCATCGCCTGGCAGGCGACGGACCAGGTCCAGTTCTATGGCCGCCTCGAGAATGCCTTCGACGAGAAATACGACGATCCCGCCGGCTTCGCCCAGCCGGGCATCGCCGCCTATGTCGGCACGCGGATAAGGTACTGATGTCGAGGCGGCAGGGAACTCTTTGCTTCGTGGCGCTGGCCGTGCTGGCGTCGCTCGCGTCCCTGCCGCCGCTCGTCATGGCCCAGGAAAGGACGGCGAGGCCGCAGCGCATCGTCTCGCTCAATCTCTGCACCGATCAGCTCCTGCTCGAACTGGTCGGGCGCGAGCGCATCGCCTCGGTGTCGTTTCTCGCCACCGATCCCGAATTCTCCGCCGTCGTCGACCGGGCCGCCGGCATCCCGCCCAATCGCGGCCTGGCCGAGGAGATCGTCGCCTTCGACCCCGATCTGGTGCTGGCGCATCGTTTCGCCTCGCGCCAGAGCGTCGAGGCGCTGAAGCGGCTGGGCTACGCCGTGGTCGAGATCGACCTGCCGCAGGATCTCGCCGCCGTGCGCGAGCAGATCGCGGCGGTGGCGGCGGCCGTCGGCGAGCCGGCGCGGGGCAGGGCGCTGGCCGATCGCATCGAGGCGCGGCTTGCCGCCCTGCCGCAGCCGGCGGGCAAGCGGCCGACCGCCGCCATTTACGAGCCCAGCGGCTACGCCTTCGGCGCCAACTCACTGGCCGACGCCATTTTGCGCGCCGCCGGCTTCGACAATCTCGCCGCCGAACTCGGCATCGGCGGCTATGCCCGGCTGGGGCTGGAGACGCTGCTGGCGAGCCCGCCCGACATGCTGGTGGTCGACGACACCGCCGTCGATCGCCGCTCCATGGCGCAGCAATTCCTCGACCATCCCGCCCTGCGCCAGCGCTTTCCCGACTCCAGCCGCATCGCCGTGCCGCGCCGGCTGTGGATCTGCGGCGGTTCGGCGGTCGCCGAAGCGGCGACCTTGCTGTCGCGCGCCCGGCTCGAACGCGAAGGCCGCCGCCAATGAGACCGCTGGCGTTGCTGTGGCTGCTGACCGGAGTCCTTGCGCTGCTGTCGCTGTGCATGGGGCCGACCGGCTTCGCGCCCGGCATCGTGGCGCAGGCGCTGGACGGCGAGGCCACCGGCCGGCTGATCCTGTTCGAACTGCGCCTGCCACGCGCCATCCTGGCGCTGCTGGTCGGCGGCACCCTGGGCCTGGCCGGCGCCACCCTGCAGGGCCTGTTCCGCAATCCGTTGGCCGAGCCCGGCATCATCGGCGTTTCCGGCTGCGCCGCGCTCGGCGCGGTGATCGCCTTCTACAGCGGTCTGTCGGCCAGCATTCCGCTGGGCCTGCCGCTGGGTGGCGTGCTGGGCGCGCTGCTCGCCATCGCCCTGTTGCTGGCGCTGGCGGCGCGCGACGATCGCATCTCGACCTTGCTGCTGGCCGGCGTCGCCCTATCGGCTCTGGCCGGCGCGCTCACCGCCCTGGCGCTCAACCTCTCGCCCAATCCCTATGCGACGGTCGAAGTCGTGTTCTGGCTGCTGGGGTCGCTGTCGGATCGGTCGATGGAGCACGTGCTGCTGGCGCTGCCCTTCATGGTCGTCGGCTCGGCGCTGATGCTGTTCTGCGGTCGCGGTCTGGAAGCGCTGACCCTGGGCGAGGACACCGCCGCCTCGCTCGGCGTCTCCATCCGCCGCCTGCGCAGCCTGGCAGTGATCGGGGCCGCACTTGCTGTCGGGGCGGGGGTGGCGGTCACCGGCGCCATCGGCTTCGTCGGACTGATCGTCCCGCATCTCCTGCGGCCGCTGGTCGGCCATCGCCCGGCGCCGCTGCTGTGGCTGTCGATCCCCGGCGGCGCCGCCCTCACGCTGGCGGCGGACATCGCCGTCCGCCTGATCGGCGGCGCGGTCGAGCTGCGCCTTGGCGTGGCGACGGCGCTGATCGGCGCGCCCTTCTTCCTGTGGCTGGTGCTGCGCCTGTCGCGGAGGGCGGCATGAGCCGTCTAACCGGGCATCAGGTTAGAATCGCCGCACACGGGCGCGACATCATCAGTGTCGCGCAAGCCTCTGTTTCCGGTGGTGAATTGGTCGGTCTGATCGGACCGAACGGGGCCGGAAAAACCACGCTGTTGCGCGCCATGGCCCATCTGGCCCCCTTGCAAGGGGGTTCCGTGGCCCTGGACGGGGTCGCCATGGGGTCGCTCGACCCCCGGGAGCGGGCCCGTCGCGTCGCCTATGTCGAGCAATCCGGCGCCGCCGCCTGGCCGGTTTCGGTCGCCGACCTGGTCGGGCTCGGCCGCCTGCCGCATCAGAAAGCGCTGGCAAAACAAGGCTCTGGCGATCGCGACGCTGTTGCCGCGGCCCTGGCCGCCACCGGCTGCCAGCATCTTGCCGGCAGATCCGTCGACACGCTGTCCTCCGGCGAGCGCAGCCGCGTCCTGCTGGCCCGCGCCCTGGCCGGCAAGCCGGAAATTCTCCTTCTGGATGAACCGGTTGCCGCCCTCGACCCGGCCCAGCAGTTGGCCATCCTCACCTTGTTGCGCGATCTCGCCGCGCAAGGGCTTGGCATTCTTGCGGTTTTGCACGATCTGCCGCTCGCCTCGCGCTTCTGCCATCGCCTGATTCTGCTTAAGGATGGGCAGGTCGTGGCCGACGGCCCACCGCAAACAGTCCTTCAGGACCAGGTACTTGCCGATCTATTCGGCATCGAGGTGGCAAGCGGCGAGCGTGACGGCGAGCGATGGGTTCTGCCATGGCGGGCGCTGTTATGAGTTCGGCTTCCATAACCGGATCCCGCCTTATCTTCCTGCTGGCATTGGGTTTTTCTCTCCTGTTGCATGTCGCTGCACTGGCTGCGCTGCTTGGCGGCCGGCCCGGGGAACTGCCGATGGAAGTCGCTTACAGCGTTGAACTTATTGTCGTTTCACCGCCGGCTGCGCCTGTGGTCGCCGCTGCTCCGGCGCCGCCCGCACCGCCGCCGCCAGCCGCCGCGCCACCCGTCGAACCGGCTCCGGAGCCGGTCCCGGAGCCCACGCCGGAGCCAAGGAAAATCGTTGAAAAACAACCGCCTGTGAAGCCTGTTCCACCGAAGGTGACAGCGCCGCCCAAGCCCGTGCAGCGGCCAATCACCCTCGATCCCGGACCGATCGACCAGGGCCCGACCCAGTCCGCCCGCGCGGCTGACCGGGAGGGCGATACGCCATCGTTTTCAGTGGCTTACGGTCCGACCCCAGCCTATCCGGCGATCGCCCGCAGCCGTGGACAGGAGGGCCGGGTGGTCCTCGCCGTCACCATCGGCGTCGACGGAATGCCGGCCTCGGTGGCCGTCGAAACCAGCTCGGGCACGGCCGTGCTTGATGAATCGGCGGTAAGTACCGTGAAAACCTGGCGTTTTCGCAATGGCAGCGGCCGGCCCTTGTCGGTCACCGTGCCCATCGTCTTCGCCCTGCGCGCCCGCAACTGAGCGACGCAACCCTTTCAAACGACTGAGAGAGTCCGGCTTGGCGGGCCCTGCAGGACGCCGCGGATCACCTGCAGCCCCTTCTCCAAGGTCGCCCGGCTCGCCGGCGC
>JBFWZG010000087.1:2505-9124 GCA_050185515.1 Reyranellaceae bacterium | reverse complement strand
TGCTCGCACAACACCACGTCGCCCTGGCGGCAAAGGGCGCTGAACACCGTCATCATGGCGTGCTGGCCGCCGGTGGTGACGATGATCTGGTCCGGCGTCAGGTCGAGATCCATCTGCCGCAGCCAGGCGGCGGCGGCGGCGCGATGCTCCTCGAGGCCGCGATGCGGCAGGTAGTTGAGGAAGCGGTGAATGTCGGGACGACGGGCGAACTCGGCCAGCGTCCGCGCCATCGCCTGGTCGCGCTCGACCCCGAGCGCGAAATTCAGCGTCAGGTCGATGCGGTCCTGGGGCTCGCCGCCGGGAATGAAGAAGCTGGCATCGCCATTGACCTGGCCGCGCACGAACGTGCCGCGCCCGACCTCGCCGTAGACCAGGCCACGGCGCTCGGCCTCGGCATAGGCGCGGGTAATGGTGCCGACGGTGACGCCCAGCCGATAGGCAAGGTCGCGGTGGGTGGGCAGGCGGGTGCGGGCCTCGAGCCGGCCGCGGCTGATGTCCTCGGCCAGCGCATCGGCGATGGCGAGATAGATCGGACCCCGGGTCTGATCGATTTGCGGTTGCCAAATTGTCATGATGACAATGTTGCGGTTGACCGGGACAATGTCAACAGGATAAAGACGATCCTGCAGGCATTGTCCTGTTACATTGGAGAGAAACCATGGAGACAATGAGCACATTGCCCACGCGGCTGACGACCACCCATCGGCTCGACCTCACCGTTCAGGAAATCGGTGTAGCCGCTGCGCGTCTGGTTGCCCGCGCCATGGTCAAATCCACCAAATCCATTTCGCGATGGCACGAACTGCAGCGCCAGAAACAGGCGCTGCGCAGCCTCGATCAACGAATGTTGAACGATATCGGTCTGACCGCGCGCGATGTCGAGCGCGCCTTCAGGCCTTCGGTGTGGGATCGGCTGGGGTTGTAGCCCGCTAAGCGCGGGCAGCCCGGCTGGGGAGGATTAGCCGTGCAAATCGCGCCAACGACACTTGAAGGCCGGCACGTGCGGCTGGAGCCTGTGGCTCCAGCCCACGCCGCCGGCCTGTTCGCCGCCGCCAGCGAGGATCCGACGATCTTCCGCTGGTTCACGATCGCGCCGCCGGCCGACCGCGCCGGGTTCGACGCCTTCGTGGCGGAGAACTGCGCGCGATTGGCGAAGGGCGAGCACGTCACCTTCGTCACCCACGACAGGTCGACGGGCGCCATCGTCGGCTCCTCGTCCTATGGCAGCATCGATCGAGCCAATCGCCGGCTCGAGATCGGCTGGACATGGATCAGGCGCTCGCATCAGCGCACCCCGGTCAACACCGAAGCCAAGCTTCTGATGCTGGAGAACGCGTTCGAGCGGATGGGATGCATCCGCGTCGAGTTCAAGACCCATCATCGCAACGAGCAGTCGCGCCGGGCGCTGGCCCGCATCGGCGCGGTCGAGGAAGGAACCTTCCGCAATCACATGATCATGCCGGACGGGACGTATCGGCATAGCGTCTATTTCAGCGTGATCGATTCCGAATGGCCGCAGGTCAAGGCGAAGCTGCAAAGCCGCCTGGCCGCAGGCTGACCGAAACTTCTTCAGAAGGCGCTCCGGGGAGGAGCGACATACGATGCTCAAGCTGCCTCTGTATCACATAGATGCGTTCGCCAGCCGGCTGTTCGCCGGCAACCCGGCGGCGGTTGTGCCGCTCGACGACTGGCTGCCCGATCCGGTTCTGCAGTCGATCGCCGCCGAGAACAACCTGTCGGAAACCGCGTTCTTCATCGCGCGCGGCGACGAATACGAGCTGCGCTGGTTCACGCCCAAGCGCGAGGTCGAGCTGTGCGGCCATGCCACGCTGGCGGCGGGCTACGTCATCGCGACCTATCTGCAGCCGGGCAAGCGGCGCATGAAGTTCCACACGCATTCGGGCGTGCTGAGCGTCGAGCGCGACGGCAGCCGCTTCAATCTCGACTTTCCCTCGCGCCCGCCGCAGCCGGTGGACCAGGGCCTGCGCGAGATGGTGGCCGAGGCGCTGGGACAGACGCCGACCGAAGTGCTGAAGGCGGAGAAGCTGATGGCGGTGCTGCCGAGTTCGGCCGCCGTGCGCGCCGCGCGCCCCGATCTCGAGAAGGTGGCGGCGCTGGAAGGTCATGGGCTGATCGTCACCGCGCCGGCCGGCGCCGGCGAGCGGCCGGCCGATTTCGTGTCGCGCTATTTCGCGCCGCATGTCGGCGTGCCGGAAGATCCGGTCACCGGCTCGGCGCACTGCCTGCTGACGCCCTACTGGGCCAAGCGGCTCAAGAAGAGCGCGCTGCACGCACTGCAGGTGTCGGCGCGCGGCGGCGAGCTGTTCGTCGCCCTGAAGGGCAGCCGCGTGATCATCTCGGGCCAGGCCATCCCCTATCTCGAGGGACAGATCCACGTGCCGGCGGTGCGCAGCACCTGGCAGCAGGCCGCCAAGTAGCATCTTGAGAGATCCGCCGGCATTCGCGAGGATGCCGGCGGAAAATTCCGATGAGCCAGCGAACGATAGAAATCGACCGACCGCAGAACGCCGCCGAGTTCGAGGCGGTGAAGGCGCTGTTCCTCGAATACGCCAACTCGCTGGATTTCAGCCTGTGCTTCCAAGGCTTCGACCAGGAGATGGCGACGTTTCCGGCCAAGTACTCGCCGCCGACCGGCGGATTGCTGCTAGCGAAAGTCGATGGCGTACCGGCCGGCGCGGTCGGCGTCTGGCAGCAGGCGCCGGGCATTTGCGAGATGAAGCGACTGTACCTGAAGCCGGAGTTCCGCGGCCTCGATCTGGGCCGCCGCCTTGCCGAAGCGATCGTCGAGGAAGGGCGTCGGCTTGGGTACCGGGCCATCCGGCTCGATACGCTCAAGACCATGGTCGCCGCGCAGGCGCTTTATGCCAAAATGGGCTTCGTCGAGGTCCCGCCCTATTACCGCAACCCGATCGAGGGCGCGGTTTACATGGAAATGCCGCTCGCGCCTTAGGGCCGACTCTGCCGCCAAGCCCTGATTTGCGCCGGCCGCGCGCCGCGCTAGACTGGTCCGCCGCCGGCGCATTGGCGGTCAGGGGCCTGCATGGCGTCGCAGAATTACATCGACTACCTGAAGACCATCAACACGACCTTCTACGATCAGATCAAGGCTGCCGACCAGAAGGCTGCCTATATCCTGACGTTTCTTTTCGTGCTGCTGATCTGGTCGTCCGACATGCGGCAGGTCTTCTTCTGGGTCAACGTCGACAAGGGGATATCCCTGCGCTGGGCGCTGTCGCTGGTTCAGGTGATCGCCCTCGCGGTGGCGCTGGTTTCGGCGATATTGGTGCTGCTGCCGCGCGACGCGCATGGCGGCGTGGCGCTCTACTGGAACGCCTGGCCCGATGCCCGCCAATCCCTGACGGCGGCGATGCAAAGCGACGACAAGGATTTCCTGACCGAGCAGTATCTCGTCAATATCGAAAGTCTGGCATCGATCTGCCGCAAGAAATACTTCATGGTCGGGCTGTCGTTTCGCGGCCTGATCAGCGCTCTCGTCTGCCATGTGGCGGCGCTGATCGTAATCTGATTTCTTGTAGACCGTCGGGAGTGCAATGCAGGCTCGCTACTTCGAAGACTTCAAGCAGGGCGACAAGTTCGTCAGCGCCGGACTCACCATCACCGAAAGCGCCATCGTCGATTTCGGCCTGACCTGGGATCCGCAGCCCTTCCATATCGACAAGGAGTTCGCCAGGGACTGGGCCTATGGCGGCCTGATCGCCTCGGGCCTGCATACGATGTGCGCCACGCTGCGCCTGTGGCTGTCGCTGCGGGTTTTCCAGCACTGCAGCATGGGATCGCCGGGCTTCGACACCACCCGCTTCATCAGGCCGGTGCGGCCGGGCGACACGATCCATGTCGAGACCGAGATCGTCGACATCCGGCCGTCCGAATCGAAGAAGGATCGCGGCGTCGCCCGCATCCGCCAGACCACCAGGAACCAGAACGGCGAAGACGTGCTGACGATGGAGACGGTGGTGTTTCTGAAGCGGCGCGAGGCTTGAGCGCTATTTGAGCAATACGAGCTCGAACATTTCGTTCTCGCCGGCGCGCGCCGCATTGCTGGTGAGCCGCCCGTCGGGGGCGACGCTGACGTATCGATTGTTCTCCACGCTGCGCAGCGCCACGTTGCCATTGGCGCGGCGTTCGAGCACGAAGGTTTCCCAGCTGCGCACGCGACTGGAAACCGCCGCGACGCTTTGATCCTGCCCGGCGCCGCCGCGCACGTACTTGCCGTTCTGCTGCGAGCGCAGCGCGATGCGGTCGGCGCCGAGCCTGGATACCTCGAATCGCTCCCAGCCTCCGATGGCGGTGCTGAACGCGGCCAGCAAGGTGCGGTCGGTGATTCCCGCGCGCACGTATTTGCCGTTGCTGCGGGCGCGCAGCGCGATGAAACGCGTCAGTTCCGGCGGTTCGGGCGTGGTCGCCGTCGAAGCGGCGCTTTGAGCGTCGCCGGCGATGCGCGTGAAGCGCTTGAAACCCTCGTCGAAACGGTATTCGCCGGCGGTCCCAGCGTGGCGTTCGAGGCGAATGCTGCCCAGCGAGATGCGGAACCGGTTGAGCGGCAGCCACCCGGTGCTGAAGCGTCGCGAGAACCCGTCGACCCCGACGCGGACGGCGATCTGCACTTCGGGAGTGACATCGAGGTCGGCCTGGTACACGGGATTGGCGATGCGCATTCCGTAGCGGCGGCTGGATTCCTGCCCGAGACGGCCGGCGGCCAGCGCCGGCACTTCCTCGGCTATCGCGACAGCGTTCCGGTCGCGCAGATTGAGACGCTGACGGCGCACGACGCGGTCATCGACCGTGAACTCATAGTCCAGTCCCACCTGGCCGCGACCGCCGATGTTGAAGGCCGCTTCCGCCTTGCCACGCAGCACGCCGAGGTCGAGTTGGGTGCGGGTGAGGGTTGCGGGCACGACGATGCGTCCGCTGCCGCGATCGCCGCCGAACGGCGCCCGCCAGTCGCTGTTCAGATCGAAGCCCACCTCGGTCCGCCGGATGTGGACGATGTCGCTCCAGAACACCCGGAACTTCAGCCCGTAATAGAACCCAGCATTGAGCACGAACTCATTGCCGCCCATGACGAGACCGGACTCCAGTCCGGTGCGGCGGAAGTAGTCGGAATCGCCGTCGATCGTCTCCCCCGCCAGTCGCACCGTCACGCGGTCGGGCAGGTCGACCGGCGCGCGCCGCGTGACGCCGCCTGGCGACACCGTGCCGGACACCTTGACCGGCACGCGCAGGCCGATGCCGTAGCCGGCGCCGAGCGAGACGCGTAAGAAGCCGCTGAAATAGTTCCAGCGCCGCTCCCACTGCCACGAATTGCCGAGCGTGAAGCCGGTGAGGAAGGGCTGTTCGAAACTGTGGCGGCCCTCGACACCGAGCGACGGCCGCTCCGGCGGCGGCGGGCGCAAGGTCGGCGGTTGCACGGCCGCAAGGGCGGCGAGAACGCGTGAATCGATCGTGCGCAAGCGATCCAGCCGGAAGACGCCATTCTCGAAGCGCGGCAATTGAAGGCGGCCGTCAAGTCGGGGCAGCGGCTGTTTGGGCACGACGAAGGTATCGACGATCTCGAATTCGCCCTTGCCCTCGGCGATGGCGCGCACCACCGCCTCCGGGCCCTGGCGGGCGGCCGCGGCGAGCGGATCGCCGGCCGGCAGGGATTGCGCCTCGGTGGCGATGAAGGCGTCGATCCGGGCCTTGTGCTCGGGGCTGAGCGCGGCGTAGCTCGCCGGCGTTGACGGCCGCTCGGCCATGAAGGAGGCGAAGGCCGGCGACACGCGCGCGAAGGCCGCCGGATCGGCAACCAAAACGCGGGTGCTGCGCAACAGCACGTAGCTGTCCGGCTGGTCGAAGGCCTCGGTGGCCGATTGCGGTCGGGCGACGAGAACGCCTGCGCCGGCCCGGCGCGCCTGCGATTCGAAGGCGGCATTGTCGGCGAAGAGACGGGTGGCGACGCGGTCCAGCGTCTCCTCGACGCCGTCTCCGTCGGCGATGCGCCGTCCGGCGAGAGCCGGCAGCGATAACCGAACAGCGTTGGGCGCGAACTCGCGCTGGCGCTGCAGCAGCGATTCGGCGTCGAGGCGCGTACTGGGCAGCGACAGGTTGGGAACGGGACGCTGCTGCGGCTGGGCCTGGGCCGCCAGCGGCCACGGCAGCAGAAGCAGAAAGACCAACAGGCGGCGCAAGGCCGCGAACCGCTCCATACCCATTGTCTCCCCCTGCGACTCCGGTTGGATCCGTGTCGATCGTCCGGCGCTGCCGTCGGACGGCAATACCCTAGCACGCCATGAGTACTGTTCCGCTACCCGGTAATATTCCGCAACAAAATGCGCGTTGACGGCCGGCTGGCTGCGGGCGTAGACAATCCGCGGGCCACGCCCCCCCACCGGGGCGCCACTCTTCTGGAAGGGAGAGCTGTCAGTGAACAAGCCATCCGTCCGTCCGGCGCGCCCGGACTTCTCCTCCGGCCCCTGCGCCAAGCGCCCCGGCTGGACCCCCGGAGCCCTCAAGGACGCGACCGTCGGTCGCTCGCACCGCTCCAAACCCGGCAAGGCCAAGCTCAAGGAAGCGATCGACCGCACCCGCAAGGTGCTGG
>JBFWZG010000087.1:0-2405 GCA_050185515.1 Reyranellaceae bacterium | reverse complement strand
CTCGCCGCCGCCAAGAAGGTCGCCGACCTGCTCGAGGCCGAGGGCGTCGCCTACGACATCGCGCATTATCGCGATGCGCCGCCGGGCCTGCGCATCTGGTGCGGCTCGACCGTCGAGGCAGCCGATCTCGAAGCGCTGCTGCCGTGGCTCGACTGGGCAATCGCCGAGGTCGAGCGCGAACTGAAGCAGGCCGCCTGATTTCCCCGTCCGGGCCGTCCGGCCCGGACCTTTCCATCCGAACAGACCGAAGACTGGAGCCGATCATGGCCAAGGTGCTCATTTCCGACGAACTCAGCCCGCGCGCCGTCGAGATCTTCAAGGAGCGCGGCGTCGACGTCGACGTCAAGACCGGGCTGTCGCCCGCCGAGCTGCGCGCCATCATCGGCGAGTACGACGGACTGGCGGTGCGCTCCAACACCAAGGTGACGGCCGAGGTGCTGGCGGTGGCGCCGAAGCTGAAGGTCATCGGCCGCGCCGGCATCGGCGTCGACAACATCGACGTCAAGGCCGCTTCGGCGCGCGGCGTCGTGGTGATGAACACGCCGTTCGGCAATTCGATCACCACGGCCGAACACGCCGTCGCCATGATGTTCGCGCTGGCGCGCCAGATCCCGCAGGCCGATCGCTCGACCCATGCCGGCAAGTGGGAGAAGTCGAAGTTCATGGGCGTCGAGCTGACGTCCAAGACGCTGGGCGTGGTCGGCTGCGGCAATATCGGCTCGATCGTCGCCGAACGCGCGCTGGGCCTGAAGATGAAGGTGGTGGCCTACGATCCGTTCCTGTCGAACGAGCGGGCGGTCGATATCGGCGTCGAGAAGGTCGAGCTCGACGAGCTGTTCGCGCGCGCCGATTTCATCACCCTGCACACGCCGCTGACCGACGGCACGCGCAACCTGATCAACAAGGACAGCATCGCCAAGATGCGCCAGGGCGTGTTCATCATCAACTGCGCCCGCGGCGGCCTGGTGGTCGAGCAGGACCTCAAGGCGGCGCTGGACAGCGGCAAGGTGGCGGGGGCGGGGCTGGACGTGTTTCCGGTCGAGCCGGCCAAGGAGAACATCCTGTTCGGCCATCCGTCCGTGGTGTGCACGCCGCATCTTGGGGCCTCGACCACCGAGGCGCAGGAAAACGTCGCCTTGCAGGTCGCCGAGCAGATGTCGGACTTCCTGGTGTCGGGCGCCGTCGTCAACGCGCTCAACATGCCGTCGATCAGCGCCGAGGACGCGCCCAAGCTGACGCCGTACCTGAAGCTCGCCGAGCAGCTCGGCTCCTTCGCCGGCCAGCTCACCGAAACCGGGCTGAAGAGCGTCACCGTCGAATACGAGGGCCAGGTCGGCGAACTCAACGTCAAGCCGCTGACCGCCACCATCCTGATGGGGCTGCTCAAGCCGCTGCTCGATTCGGTCAACATGGTCAACGCGCCGATCATCGCCCGCGAGCGCGAGATCGCCATCAGCGAGGTCAAGCACGAGCGGCCGTCCGACTACCAGACCATGATCAAGCTGACGGTGACGACCGACCGGCGCAGCCGCACCGTCGCCGGCACGCTGTTCGGCGGCAATCGCCCGCGCATCGTCGAGATCAAGGGCATCCCGATCGAGGCCGAGCTCGGCCCGCACATGCTCTACATCACCAACGAGGACAAGCCGGGCTTCATCGGCCGGCTGGGCCAGGTGCTGGGCGATGCCGGCATCAACATCGCCACCTTCCATCTCGGCCGCAACGAGGCCGGCGGCGACGCCATCGCGTTGCTGCAGATCGACCAGAAGATGGACGAGGCGCTGCTGTCGAAGGTGCAGTCGCTGCCGGCGGTGAAGCAGGCGGCGGCGCTGAGTTTCTGATCCCATGGTGGACGTGCTGCACTACCGCTCGGCGGCGCGCGCCGACCTGACGCATCGGCCGGCGCTGCGCCGGCACTTCGCGCAGCGGCTGGGAGAATTTTCCGTCAACGCGATCGGCCTGCGCGACAAGCTGCGCCGCGCGGCGGTGGCGCTGACCCTGGCGGCTGACGACAACGGCCAGTCCTGCTTCCTGCTGACGCGGCGGGCGTCGAAACTGCGCGCCCATGCCGGCCAGTGGGCGCTGCCCGGCGGCCGGCTCGATCCGGGCGAGGACGCCATCGACGCCGCACTGCGCGAGCTGCAGGAAGAGATCGGGCTGATGTGCAACCGCAGCGAGGTGCTGGGGCTGCTCGACGACTATGAAACCCGGTCGGGCTACATCATCACGCCGGTCGTGGTGTGGTCGCCGGACAAGGCGCTGTTCCGGCCCAACGAGGACGAGGTCGAATCGCTGCACCACGTGCCGCTGGCCGAGCTCGACCGCGCCGATGCGCCCAAGATCGAGCCGATCCCCGAATCCGACCGGCCGATCCTGCTGATGCCGATCGGCCAGCAGAACATCAA
>JBFWZG010000086.1:11081-14914 GCA_050185515.1 Reyranellaceae bacterium | reverse complement strand
CTCGGCATCGCCACGCCGCCGATCCTGATGTCAGTCGCGGATGGCCGCGCGACGCTGCGCGCCGATGCCGCCGCCCTCGACGTCGATCTTTTCGCCAAGCTGCAGCGCGGCCGCGGCACGAAGAGAACCAGTCGTTTCCGTCGCGTCGGCCGTCACCTCTACATCGACCGTACGGGGCGAGTGCTGCGGCTCGACGAGGTCATCGAGCTTTTGCGGCAACAATCGCTCGAGCGGGACGGCGACAGGCGGACGGCGATCATCGTGCAGCCGCATCTTTCCAATCATCCGAGTCTGGCGGACCTTGCCGACACTTCCCTGATCGCGATCCGCATCGTCACCTGCCGCAACGAGCGCGACGAGCCGGAGGCGACCCACGGCGTGCTGCGCATTCTTGGCAAGATCGAGCCGGGATGGGACATCAGACCCGATACCGAGTTCGGCGCCGCCATCGATCTGAGGACCGGAACGCTGGGCTGGCTGACCGGCGACCGGCCGGAAACCTGCCTGCGCTGGCATGATCGTCACCCGATCACGGGTGCGCCGGTGCTTGGCCGCCGTCTCGAGCGCTGGCCCGAACTGGTCGATCTTGCTCTGCGCGCCCATGCCGGCTTTCCCAACCGGATTCTCGTCGGATGGGATCTCGCTCTGACGCCGGACGGCCCTGTCGTTCTGGAAGGCAACTCCAACATGGACGTGTCGTTCATCCAGCGCGTCTATCGCGATCCGATCGGCCGCAGCCGGCTCGGCGAACTGCTCGACCATCATCTGTCGTCGCTGCGGGACGGCTAAAGACAAAAGTTTCGTTCGGGTTCGCGCCGAATACGGTGCGCCCGCCACAGCGGCATCACCCGATCGCCATCTCGCGCACGCCGCCGCCTTCGATGCGGTAGAGGTGGCGCACCTTGCCGTCCTTCAGGATGGCGCCCGCCAGGTCGCGAATGAGCTGGTGGACTTCGACCGCCATGCGCCCGTCTGGCAGTTCGACGAACTGCAGCGGCGTGATCCAGGAGTCGGTCCGCCGCCATTGGCTGGCCCAGTGTTCGCGCAGCGCGGCATGGCCCTGAACGACGCCGCCGCTCATGCCGTTGGCCCAGCGCACGTCGTCATGCAGGCGCAGAAGTACGGCCTCGATGTCGCGGGCGTTGAAGGCGGCGTAGAGTTTTTCCAGCAGGGATCGATGGGAGGTCATGGCGGCGGAGCCTACGCTTGCGATGGTCGCGGTGGAAGGTGCCGAAAGGAGCAGAGCGCTTACACGGACGGATGCGTCGGACGCGGCGTCCGCCTCGTCCCGGCCGGGTGCGCCGGGATCGCGATCGTTATGCTCTTCAAGCGTCGCGCGACGCGGACCGGACGGGTGGAGCCATCCGGCTTACGCGTCAGGGGTGAGCAAGCCGAAGGAGTATGAAAATCCCCGCGGCAGCCACGGTCGCGCACAGCACGAGCATGAAGCCAAGTTCGGTTCTCATAGTTTCTAATGCTAAGGCGTGAACGCCGGCGGACAATCTCTTATACGTACGCATATAGCATAGTCGTTTCAGAGCAACGGTAGGCGAACGCTCGCGCTTTTGCGGTGCGGCGAAAATCGAGAGGGTACGGCAACCGCCGCGAGAAGCGGTGCGCGTCGCGCGCCCGCTAAACCATCTCCGGATCGTCGACGTCATGCAGTTCGACCCTGCTCGGGGCCTCGCCGACGGTGCGAAAGCGGTGCACCCCGTCGGGGCCGATCAGGCGCTCGGCCTGGCCACGGCCTTCGAGGCAGTGCAGATGCGCCAGCGTCTCGCCCAGGGCGAAGACGAACTGGTGCTCGTCGAGATCCTTGCCGGGGAACAGCACCGGGGTCAGTTCGACGGCATGGCGGCCTTGCGGCACGGCGCAGGCGGCGCGCAGCGCGTCGAGGCGCTGGTCGTGATGGGCGACGAGCTGGTCGATGCGCCGGTGCAGGCCGCGAAACGGCAGGCCGTGCGAGGGCAGCACCAGCGTGTCGGCGGGCAGCGCCTTGAACTTGGCGATGGAATCGAGGAACCACTGGAGCGAATTGGCCATGGGCTCGATCGGCCAGACGCTGACATTGGTGGTGATCTTGGGCAGCACCTGGTCGCCGGCGATCAGCACGCCGAGCTCGGCGCAGTAGAGCGAGGCGTGCTCGGGCGAATGGCCGAAGCCGGCGACGATCTCCCAGCGCCTGCCGTCGATGAAAAGCGGCTTGCCCTCCATGATGCGGACATAGTCGGGCGGCAGTTCGCTGACCACCTGCCTGTAGCCGCCGCGATGGCGGGCGAAGGCCTCAATGCCGGATTCGGCGATGCCGTTGGCGAGATAGAAGCGGCGGCGGGATTCGGTTTCGGCATCGCCGAAGCCGCGCATGGTGTTCTGCGTCGAATGGTACTCGCCCAAGGTCATGTAGAGCGGTGCGGCGAAGCGCTCGCCGAGCCAGCCGGCCAGGCCGACATGGTCGGGATGCATGTGGGTGACGACGACCCGGCTGAGAACGCGGCCGGCGAAGTCGCCGGCGAAGAGCTGCTCCCACAGTTTCTTCGTCTTCGACATGGCGATGCCGGTGTCGACGGCGCAGAGATTGGCGCCGTCCCGCAACAGCCACAGGTTGATGTGGTCGAGGCGGAAGGGCAGCGGCATGCGCAGCCACCAGATGCCGGGCGCGACGGGAAACATGATGCCGCCTTCTGGCGGCGCGGCATGCGGGAAGTCGAGCGTCGGATCGTTCAGGGTGTCCATGCGAGGCATGGTAGCGCGTGGGCGGGGGTGAACAAGCGTTTATCGCGCCGTTGGCGCGATCCTGAGCGCAGCGAAGGATCTTCTCCCTTCAGCCGCCGTCTTGCGGGTGGAGAGAAGATGCTTCGCTGCGCTCAGCATGACGGAAGAGGGCGCCGGCTGGCTGTGGCGCGCCGCTACTGCGGCAATGCCCGCCAGGCGATGTCGTGGCGGCAGAAGCCTTCGGGCCAGTCGAGGCGGGAGATGGCTTCGTAGGCCTGGCGGCGGGCTTCGACGACGTTCTTGCCCAGCGCGCAGACATTGAGCACGCGCCCGCCGGTGGCGAGGATTCTGCCGTCCTGCGCCTTGGTGCCGGCATGGAAGATGGTGACGCCGGCGACGGCTTCGGCCGCCTCGAGGCCCTTGATCTCGGTGTTCTTCACGTAGTCGCCGGGATAGCCTTTGGCGGCCATCACCACGGTGATCGCCGTGTCCTCGCGCCAGCGCAGGTCGAAATGCTTCAGCGCGCCGTCGGCAGCGGCGATCAGCGCGGCCAGCAAATCCGATTTCAGGCGCAGCATCAGCACCTGGCATTCGGGATCGCCGAAGCGGGTGTTGAATTCGATCAGCTGCGGGCCCTGGCTGCCGATCATCAGCCCGACGAACAGCACGCCCTGGAAGGGGCAGCCTTCTTTCTTCATGGCGGCGAGGGTCGGGCGGACGATGCGCTCCATCACCTGGCGCTCGATCTCGGGCGTGAACACAGGGGCCGGCGAATAGGCGCCCATGCCGCCGGTATTGGGGCCGGTGTCGCCGTCGCCGACCCGCTTGTGATCCTGCGCCGCCAGCAGCGGCAGGGCGGTCTCGCCGTCGCACAGGGCGAAGAAGGAAGCTTCCTCGCCCTCGAGCAGAGCCTCGATCACCACCGAGGCGCCGGCATCGCCAAAGCGGTTGCCCTCGAGGCAGTCGCGCACCGCGCGCTCGGCCTCGTCGAGCGTGGCGGCGACGGTGACGCCCTTGCCGGCGGCGAGCCCGTCGGCCTTGACCACGATCGGCGCGCCCTGCAGGCGCAGATATTCCAGCGCCGGCCCGAGTTCGGTGAAGCGGCCATAGGCGGCGGTCGG
>JBFWZG010000086.1:0-10981 GCA_050185515.1 Reyranellaceae bacterium | reverse complement strand
CCGCTGTTCGGCGCGCTCAAGGGCATGGGCCGCATCACCGGCGACATCATTTCGCCGCTCGACGTGGAATGGAAAGTTTTGAAGGAATGAAAGCGCTGCTCGATACCAATGCCCTGCTGTGGCTGTCCTTCGCGCCGGACGAGCTTGGCAAGCAGACCCTCGCCCTGATCGAGCGGGCGCGGGCGGATGCGGCGCTCAGCGTTTCGGCCGTCTCCTTCTGGGAGGCGGCGTTGCTGCGCGAGAAGGGAAAGATCCAGCTCGACGTTCCGGCCATGGTATGGCGACGCGGCGTGCTCGATCTCGGCATCAGCGAAATCGCCCTGGACGGCGCGATCGGCGTGCGGTCCGTGCAGTTCGCGGGACTGCCTGCCGATCCGGCGGATCGCTTCATCGTCGCCACCGCCGAGCGGGAGGGGGCGACGCTGATCACCGGGGATCGTCGCATTCTCGATTGGCAGGGCGAACTGTCGCGCCACGACGCGCGGCGATAGGAAAGAAATCACGTGAGCGACAGCGCGGGCGAACAGAAGAGCGGCCACAATCTGGCGGAGTATTCCGTCAGCGAGATATCGGCCCATCTCAAGCGCGAGATCGAGAGCCTGTTCCCGCGCGTGCGGGTGCGGGGCGAAATCTCGCAGCCGAGCTTCCCGCGTTCCGGCCATTGCTATTTCCGGCTCAAGGACGAGAACGCGGTGCTCGATGCGGTGTGCTGGAAGGGCCTGCTGCCGCGCCTGGCGATCCGGCCCGAGGAGGGCATGGAGGTTATCGCCACGGGCCGCATCACCACCTTCGCCGGCTCCTCGCGCTACCAGATCGTGGTCGACTCGCTGGAGCTGGCGGGCCAGGGGGCGCTGCTCAAGCTGCTGGAGGAGCGGCGGAAGAAGCTGGCGGCGGAAGGATTGTTCGCCGCCGAGCGCAAGCGGGCGCTGCCCTATCTGCCCGAGACGATCGGCGTGGTGACCTCGCCGACAGGCGCGGTGATCCGCGACATTCTGCACCGGCTGGCCGATCGCTTCCCGCGGCATGTGCTGGTGTGGCCGGTGGCGGTGCAGGGCGAACGGGCGGCGGGCGAGGTGGCGCGGGCCATCAGGGGCTTCAACGAACTGCCCGATGACGGGCCGGTGAAACGACCGGACCTGCTGATCGTGGCGCGCGGCGGCGGCAGCCTCGAGGATCTGTGGGCCTTCAACGAGGAGATCGTGGTGCGGGCGGCCGCCGAATCGACCATTCCGCTGATCTCGGCGGTGGGCCACGAGACCGATACGACCCTGATCGATTTCGCCGCCGACCGGCGCGCGCCGACACCCACGGCTGCCGCGGAAATGGCGGTGCCGGTGCGCTCGGAACTGCGGGCGAGCATTCTCGACCAGGCGCGGCGGCTGGTGTCCGGCATGGGGCGCGAGCTGGAGCAGCATCGCCGCTCGGTGCTGGCGGCTTCGCGCGGCCTGCCGAAGCCGGCGCAGATGATCGAGGAGCGGGCGCAGCGGCTGGACGATCGCGGCGAGCGGCTGACGCAGGCCGGCAGAAGGCTGATCGAGACGCGGCAGGCGCAGGTGGCGCAGGCGGGGCTGCGGCTGCGCACGCCCGGCGCGCTGATCGACGAGAAGCAGGCGCTGCTGCGCTTGGAGATGCGGGCGCTGAACGCGGCCTTCATCGCCTACCGTAGCAAGGTCGTCGACAACGCCGAACGCCAGGGCGAACGCCTGGAGGGGCTGCGGCGGCGCGCGGGTACGGCGCTGGAAACCGTGATGCAGCGCCAGGCGACGCGGCTGGACGGGGCGTCGCGGATGCTGGAGAGCGTGTCGTTCAAGAGCGTGCTGGCGCGCGGCTATGCGGTGCTGCGCGATGCGTCGGGCGCGCTGGTCAGCGATGCCGCGGCGACGCAGGCCGGCATGGCGCTGGCGATCGAGCTGCGCGATGGCCGCATCGGCGCGCGAGTCATTGAGGCGCCGCCGCCGGTGGAGAAGAAGCCGGCGCGGCCGGCGAAGGGGTCGTCGCGGACGCCGGGCAACGACGATCAGGGCTCGCTGCTGTGAGGGCTGTTGCCATTGCGCTGGCGTTGCTGCTGTGCGCGCTGCCGGCGCAGGCGCTGGAGCTGCAGGGCGAGATCGCGCAGGGCGGGCTGGTGGTAGGCCGCGTCGCGCCGGGCAGCACGGTAAGCCTCGACGGCCGGGACGTGCCGGTGGCAGCGGACGGGCATTTCGCCTTCGGCTTTCCCTACAACGCCGAGCCCACCGCCGAACTCGTGGTGCGCGATGGCGCCGGCGCGGTCGAGCGGCGCACGTTGAGCGTGGCGCGGCGGCAGTTCCAGATCCAGCGCATCGACGGACTGCCGCCGGCCATGGTGACGCCGCCGCCGGAAGTGCTGGAACGCATCAAGCGCGAGAACGAGCGCATCAACGCGGCGCGCAAGGTGGTGTCGCCGGTGGCGCATTTCGCCGCTGGCTGGCGCTGGCCGGCGATCGGGCCGATCACCGGCGTATTCGGCAGCCAGCGCATCCTCAATGGCGAGCCGCGCTCGGTGCATTACGGCGTCGACGTCGCGGCACCGAAGGGCACGCCGATCGTGGCGGCTGCCGCCGGCACTGTTACGCTGGCGGGCGATCTCTATTTCTCCGGCAACACGGTGTTTATCGACCACGGCGTCGGCGTCAACTCGTCCTATTTGCACATGGACTCGATCACGGTGCAGGAGGGCGAGGCGGTGCAGGCGGGACAGCAGATCGGCGCGCTGGGCGCCACCGGCCGCGCCACCGGCCCGCATCTGCACTGGGGGCTGAACTGGTTCGCCGTGCGTCTCGACCCGGCGCTGGTGGCGCCGCCGATGCCGGAACGGCAGTAGGGCTACGGCCGGGCCAGCAGCGCCTTGGCCGCGGCGGCGGCGGCGGCGAAATAGCGCCGGTCGCCGTGGATCAGCGTCAAGGCCATCGATCCTTCGACCAGCAGCATCAACTCGCAGGCCTTGCTCGCAGGGCGACCGACGCCGGCGGCGCGCAGGCGTCTTGCGTACCATTTCTCGACCCAGGCCTTGTGGCCGGCGGCGATGGCGCGGGCGGGATGGCCCGGCATGTCGGCCAGCTCGGCCGCCAGGCGCGTGAAGCCGGAACCCGACCATCGCGGCTTTGCCGCGTGCCAGGCGGACAGGCCGGCGAACAGCGCATCGGCGAAGCCGTCGCGATCGGCCGGCATTCCCGCGCCGATCTCCTCCATGCGCTGGCGCGCCAGCACGGCGTAGTGCTGCAGCACCTCCGCCAGCAGATCGTCCTTGCTGCGGAAATGGGCGTAGAGGGTTCGCTTGGTGACAGCGGCGCGTTCGGCGATGGCGTCGAGGCTGGTGCGCGCGAAACCGGCCCGCCAGAACATGTCGAAGGCCGCATCGACGATGCGCGCGTGCGTGCGGACCCTGCGAAGCCCCATGCGGCACTCCCCGAGGAAAGTATACCGGCAAGTGAGTGTACAGCCGCCGGCGGCCGGGAGAAGCATGTCCTGCAGGCTCTCCGCCTTCCGAAAGGCATCGACATGGCATCGCCTTCGCTCACCCTGCGCGGGATCACAGCCCGGCCAGTGCTGCTGAAGCTCAAACGGCCGGTGGTGGCGCGCATCGCCACCATGGCGGACTGGCCGATGGTGCTGATCGACCTGCAGACCGAGGAGGGCGTGACCGGGCGCTCCTATCTCGAGCCCTACGCCGTGCAGTCGATGAAATACCTGGTGGCGGCCCTGGAGGATCTCGGCCGTTCTCTCAAGGGCCAGAAGCTGGCGCCGGTCGAGCTCTACGCCGCGGCGCGCCGCTCCCTGCATTTCGTCGGCTACCAGGGGCTGGCGATGATCGCCGTCTCCGGCCTCGACATGGCGGCCTGGGACGCGCTGGCGCGCGGCGCCGAACTGCCGCTGTGCCGCTTCCTCGGCGGCTCGGTCGGGCCGGTGAAGTCCTACAACAGCAACGGTCTGTGGCTCGGCGATCCCGAGGCGCTGGCCGACGAGGCGATCGCGCTGCGCGACGAAGGCGGCTTCGCCGGACTGAAGCTGCGCATGGGCCGCTCGCAGCCGCGCGACGATCTGCGGGCGCTGGAGCTCGTGCGCCGCGCCGTGGGCGACGACATGGCGCTGATGGTCGACTTCAATCAGGGCCTGCATCTGGGCGAAGCCCTGCAGCGCTGCCACATGATCGACGATTGCGGACTGGAATGGATCGAGGAGCCGATCGTCTACGACAATCTCGACGGCTACCGCCAGCTGGCGGCGGAACTGAAAACGCCGCTGCAGATCGGCGAGAATTTCTATGGACCGCGCGACGCGCACATGGCGCTGCAGCGCCGCGCCTGCGACCTGATCATGCCCGACTTCATGCGCATCGGCGGCGTCACCGGCTGGCTGCGCACCGCCGCGATCGCCGGCGCCGCCGGCATTCCGATCTCGACCCATCTCTATCCCGAGGTGGCGGCGCATGTCATGCGCGTCAGCGAAACGGCGCACTGGCTGGAATGGCAGGACTGGGCGGACCCGATCCTGCAGCGGCCCTACCAGGTCAAGGACGGGATGCTGCACATCCCCGACGCGCCGGGCACCGGGCTGGACTGGGACGAGGCGGCGGTGAGCGCCCACCGTTTCGACGGCTGATCCCTCTCCCCGCGCAGTCGGGAAGAGGGAGGCTGGCAAAGGTCAGTGCATCTCGTAATCCGCCTTGCCGCCGGACATGGCGAACTTCTCCTCCGGCGACAGCACCAGCTTGTGGCGGCCGACGAAGGCGAAGTAGAGCACCCAAAGCCCGTACCAGATCGCCACGCCGATGACGCCTGCGCGGTAGACCGGATCGGAGAGCTGGTAGAACAGCGTGACGACGGCGATGACGATGGTCAGCGCGGCGCCCGGCACGCCGATCGGGCTGCGATAGGGACGCCTGATGTCGGGCATGTTCTTGCGCAGCAGGATGAAGGAGAGTGCCTGCAGGACGTAGGATACCATGGCGCCGAACACCGCCATGTTGAGCAGTGTGCCGCCGATGAAGGCGCCGCCGGCCTCGACCCCGGCCACCAGCCAGACGATCAGCATCACGACGAAGCCCAGCACCGCGCCGGCGATCAGCGCCACGTGCGGCGTCTTGCGCGTGCCGTGCGTCACCGACAGGGCGGCCGGGAAGTAGCCGGCGCGCGACAGCGAATAGATCTGCCGGCCGAAGGCGAAGATGATGGTGTGGAACGAGGCGACCAGCCCCAGCACGGCGACCAGCGCCAGCCCCTTGGCGATGCTGTCGCCGTAGATCGACTTGAAGCCGTCCAGCAGCGGCTCGCCGGAGGAGCCCAGCGCGAAGGCGCCGGGCGCGATCGACGAGTTCAGCCACACGATCATGAAGGCGGACACCACCAGAGTCAGCATGCCGGCGATGATGCCCTTGGACATGTCGCGGGCGGGATCGACCGATTCCTCGGCCGCCAGCGGCAATTGCTCGATGGCGAGGAACAGCCATACCGCGAAGGGCAGGGCGGCCAGCGCGCCGCCGATGCCGAAGGGCAGGAACGAGCCGTTGCCTTCGGGCAGTTCGACCGGCGCGCCGTCCGGACCGGCGCCGATATTGAGCGCGAAGCGGCCGAACTCGACATGGGGAATGGCGCTGACCCAGAACACGATCAGGATGGCGAGCGCGGCGAGGGTCACCAGCAGCGAAACCTTGAACGACAGTTCGACGCCCCACAGGTTGAGCGCCACGAACACGACGTAGGCGGCCGCCCAGTAGACCGGCTGGAATTCCGGTCCGGTGCCGAAAATGCCGCCGAGATAGGAGCCGATGAAGAAGACGATGACGGCCGGCGTCAGCACGTACTCGACGTTCTCCGCCAGGCCGGTGACGAAACCGCCCCATGGCCCCATGCTGGCGCGGGCGAAGGAATAGGCGCCGCCGGTGTGCGGCAGGGCCGGCGACATCTCGGCCAGCGAGAAGGTCAGGCCGAGATACATCACCATGATGACGATGGCGGCGATCAGCATGCCGCCCCAGCCGCCCGACAGCAGGCCGAGGTTCCAGCCGGAGAAGTGGCCCGAGATCACGGCGCCGACGCCCAGCGCCCATAGCGACCACACGCCGGCGTAGCGGCGCAGGCCGCGTCTGTGGAAATACGCCGCATCGACCGTCCTGTACGTGACGCCCCCGACCTGTGTCGGCTCACTCTGCGACATGAGATTCCCCCGTCGAATGGCGCCAGCATGACGCGGCGCCGGAAACCAAAGCGTAACACGGGCCGGAACTTCGCGGCATGCGGGAGTCGGGGAACGATCGCCCAGGCATTGCGCAGACGCTGTGCAGGCCCTGACCAATCTGTCCGCGCCATGGCCGGCTCGGGCGATTGCGGCGGGATTGTCCCCGCCATTCACCGGCGACATATTGGACGTTGCTTTGCGCGGCGCGGCGGATAAATCTGGCGTCAGGGGAGATCCGGCGCGTTCGATCCGGCGCGTCCAGCCTGACCGAGGAGAGACATCATGGCAGTGGCAATCGACATCGGCATACCCGCCAGCCAGCGCAAGAGCATCGCCGAAGCGCTGTCGCATCTGCTGGCCGACACCTACACGCTCTACCTGAAGACGCACAACTACCACTGGAACGTGACCGGCCCGATGTTCCAGACGCTGCACACAATGTTCATGACGCAGTACACCGAGCTCGGCCTGGCGGTCGACGAGGTCGCCGAACGCATCCGGGCGCTGGGCGAGTTCGCGCCCGGCAGCTACAAGCAATATTCCAAGCTCTCCTCGATCAAGGAGGAGGACAAGGTGCCGAACGCCACGGCCATGATCGCCAACCTGGTCAAGGGCAACGAGGCGGTGGCGCGCACCGCGCGCAAGGCGTTCCCGATCGCCGAGAAGGCCGGCGACGAGCCGACCTGCGACCTGCTCACCCAGCGCATGCAGGTGCACGAAAAGACGGCGTGGATGCTGCGCTCGCTGCTGGAGAAGTGATAGGCCGCAACAGACTCCCTCATCCTGAGGAGCCGGGCGCAGCCCGGCGTCTCGAAGGATCGGCTAGCGTGCAACGCGTTGCATATCCTTCGAGACGCTCGCCGGCGCTCGCTCCTCAGGATGAGGGGATTCGGTTGCGACGTCGCGCCTGACCGGCGCCAGGTTTTCCAGGAACATCTCCGCGGTGCGGCGCCACGAATAGGTTTCGGCGTGGGTGCGGGCATCGACGGGGGAGAGCTGCAGGCAGCGCAGCGCCGCCAGACGCAGATCCTCGTGCAGCACGCCGGCCTTGGGATCGGTGACGACGTCGATAGGGCCGGGCACCGGATAGGCGGCCACGGGAAGGCCGCTGGCCAGCGCCTCCAGCATCACCAGGCCGAACGTGTCGGTGCGGCTGGGAAAGACGAAGACGTCGGCGGCGGCGAACCAGGCGGCCAGCGCCTCGCCCTTGTGGGCGCCGACGAAATGCACCTTGGGATAGCGGCGCTTCAGCGTTTCCAGTTGCGGGCCGTCGCCAACCACCAGCTTGGCGCCGGGCAGGTCGAGGGCGAGGAAAGCCTCGATGTTCTTTTCGACCGCGACGCGGCCGACGAAGGCGAAGACCGGATGCGCCAGGTCGGTCGGCCGCTTGCGCGACGGATGGAACAGCTCGAGATCGACGCCGCGCGTCCAGTCGCGGATGTTGGCGAAGCCGCGGGCTTCGAGATCGGCGCGGATCGAGCGCGTCGCCACCATGACGCCCGCGGACCGGCCATGGAAACGCCGCAGGATCGCGTAGGTCCAGGCCGGCGGAAACAGCAGGCGCGCGCGTACGTATTCGGGGAAGCGCGTGTGGTAGGCGGTGGTGAAAGGCAGGCGGCGACGGAGGCAGTAGCGCCGCGCCGCCATGCCGAGCGGGCCTTCGGTGGCGATGTGGATGGCCTGCGGCCCGAAGGCGTCGATCAGGCGCGACAGGCGGCGATGGGGCAGCAAGGCCAGGCGAATTTCGGGATAGGTCGGGCAGGGAATGGTGCGGAAACGGTCGGGGCCGATCACCTCGACCGCGTGACCCATGATCTGCAGTTCGGCCTGCACCGTCGACAATGTGCGGACGACGCCGTTGACCTGCGGGCGCCAGGCGTCGGAGACGATCAGGATGCGCATCTCTATTCCGCGGCGATGGCGGGCGCCGGCGGTTCGGCGCGGGCGGTCATGGCCGGCAGTCGGCGCGCCATCGGCGTCTGCCAGCGAACGATCTCCAGCCGTCCGTCGTGATGCTCGACCAGCCCGGTGCAGCTTTCCACCCAGTCGCCGTCGTTGCAATAGAGCACGCCGTCGAAGTCGCGGATCTCGGCATGGTGGATATGGCCGCAGATGACGCCGTCGACGCCGCGCTTGCGGGCCTCCTCCGCCACCGCCTTCTCGTAGTTGCCGATGTATTCGACGGCGTTCTTGACCTTGTGCTTGAGCCAGGCCGACAGCGACCAGTAGGGCAGGCCGAGCGCGCGGCGGGCGAGGTTGAACCAGTGATTGAGGCGCAGCGCCATGTTGTAGGCCCAGTCGCCGAGCAGCGCGAGCCACTTGGCGTAGCGCACCACGCCGTCGAACTCGTCGCCGTGCAGCACCAGGTAGCGGCGGCCGTCGGCGCCGTCGTGGATCGCCTCGCGCATCACCTGCACGCCGCCGAAATTCAGGCCGCAATAATCACGCGCCGCCTCGTCATGGTTGCCGGGCACGTAAATCACTTTGGTGCCCTTGCGCGCCTTGCGCAGTATCTTCTGCACCACGTCGTTGTGAGACTGGGCCCAGAACCAGGAGCGCTTAAGGCGCCAGCCATCGACGATGTCGCCGACAAGGTAGAGAAAGTCGCTGTCGTGATGCTTCAGGAAATCGAGCAGCAGCTCGGCCTGGCAGCCGCGCGTGCCGAGATGGATGTCGGAGAGGAAGATGGCGCGGCAGCGGCGGGCGGAAGAGTCGGGAGCTTCATCGGTGGCGCTCCCGAATTCCGCTGGGGATAATTCTGTGGACGCGAAGCTCATTGCGCGTCTATATCCCAACATCTGGGGCAGAACAATGAATCGATGATGAATATTGTAAAACAAAAGTGAAACTGCATTGAAATCGAAGTGAAATATTTCCGTAATACTGGCGACGGAACTGGGACGGGACATGGAAAAGCGGCGGCAGTCGGCGCGGTCCGGAACATGAAGGCGCGCATCATCTTCAATCCGACGGCGGGGCGCCGCCGGCTGCGGCTGCTCGACGAGGTGCTGGCCGGTCTGCGTCGGAGAGGTGTGGATATCGAGCTGACGCCGACCTCAGGCCGCGGCGATGCCGAGCGTCTGGCGGCCGCTGTGGCGCCGGACGAGCTGGCGGTGGCGGCGGGCGGCGACGGCACCATCAACGAGGCGGTCAATGGTCTGATGCGGGCGCGAACGCAGGGGCGCGAAGCTGCAGCGCTGGGGCTCATCCCGCTCGGCACCGCAAATGTGCTGGCGCGCGAAATCGGTCTGCAATTCGACGCCGCGTCGATCGCCGCGACCCTGGCGGGGTCGGCGGAGATCGCTTTCCGGCCCGGCCGGCTGCGCTGGGTGGCGGGCGCGCGGCATTTCGCCATGATGGCCGGGCTGGGTTTCGACGCGGACGTGGTGGCGCGCGTCGATCTGCGGCTCAAGCGCCTGCTGGGCAAGGGCGCCTATGTCCTGGCGTCGGCGGGCCGGCTGCACGCCTATCGCCCGCATCTGTTCCGCCTCAGTCTCGATGGCGCGCCGTTCCAGGCGGCCGCGGCGGTGATCTCGCGCGGCCGCCACTATGCCGGCCCCTATGTCTGCGCCCCGGAAGCGAGCCTGTCGCGGCCCGAACTGCATGTCTGCCTGTTCGAGCGGCCGGGGCGGCTGTCGGTGATGCGCTATGGCGCGGCGCTGCTGACCGACCGGCTGGCCCAGGCGCGGCACTATCGCGTCGTGCCGGCGCGGCAGGTCGAGGTGCTTGGCGTCGATACCCAGGTGGTGCAGGCCGACGGCGACATCGTGGGGACCCTGCCGCTGACGGCCGACGTCGCCGAGCAGGCGATCAGGCTGAAGGTGCCGGACGGCTCCCTCTCCCCAACGGGGAGCGGGCCGGGATGAGGGGGCGATCACAAATATCGTCTGTGTGGCTCCCCCTCACCCGCTCGCGCGCGCTCGCGACCTCTCCCCGTCGGGGAGAGGTGAGGATCAGCGCACGGCGCGCAGCCGGGTCATGAGTTCCTGGTCGGGGAAGCCGTCCTGGGGCAGGCCGGCGGTGGCTTGGTAGGCGCGGATGGCGGCGCGGGTCTTGGGGCCGACCAGCCCGTCGGACGGATCGGGATAGTGGCCCAGCCGGCGCAGCACGTCCTGCATCTCGACGATGTCGGTGGCGGACAGCGGCGGCTCGGCCCAGGTCTGGACCGCGGTCATGCCGGGCCGTCCGGCGATGCGCTCCGACAGGATGGAGATGGCGAGGCCATAGAGCAGCGAGCGGTTCCAGCGCAGGATGACCTTGAAGTTGGGCAGCAGCAGGAAGGCCGGCCCGCGCCAGCCGGCCGGCAGGCCAATGGCGGTCCTCTGGTCGGCCGGGCCGAGCGGCTGGCCGTCGACGCGGCGCACGCCGAGCGCGGCCCATTCGGCATTGGTCTTCTCGATCGAGGGATCTGCCTGATCGAAGGGAAAATTCCGCGGCAGCACGACTTCGTGCGCCGCCGGCTCGCCCGGCCGCCAGCCGCTGTTCTTCAGGAAGTTGGCGGAGGAGGCGAAGACGTCGGGCAGCGAGCGGAACAGATCGCGCCGGCCGTCGCCGTCGTAGTCGATGGCGTTGCCAGTGAAGGTCGAGGGCATGAACTGGGTGTTGCCGAAGGCGCCGGCCCAGGAGCCTTTCATGGCCGTGGCGTCGATGCGGTCGACCGCCATCATGCGCAACGCTTCGACCAGCTCGGCGGCGAAGAACTTCGAGCGGCGATCGTCGCAGGCCAGGGTGGCGAGCGATCGGATGGTGGAGAAATCGCCCATGATGGCGCCGTAGTTCGACTCCA
>JBFWZG010000085.1:0-14996 GCA_050185515.1 Reyranellaceae bacterium | reverse complement strand
GCTCCCGAGGCCTCGCAGGGCGCCATCGCCGCCGGTCTGCTGGGCGTCGGCAGCCAGTTCATCGGCACCATCGAGGACAGCGCGCGTCTGGTGCAGCAGCTCGTTGCGGCGCCGGAAGGCGTCGAGAAGGCGGCCGCCGCGGCGGCTCAGCGCTATCGCAGCGAGAAGCTGCTGCTGCCCGGCTTTGGCCACCATCTGCACCGGCCCGACGATCCGCGCTCGCCTGTGCTGCTGGGCGTGGCGGAGAAGCAGGGGCTGGCCGGCAGGCATATCGCCGCCCTGCGCGTTTTCGCGCGCGAGGTCGACAAGGCCTACGGCAAGCACATCACCATCAACGCCACCGGCGCGATCGGCGCCATCCTGTCCGACATGGCCATTCCGGTCGCCGCCATCCGCGGCATCGCCATTGTCGCCCGCGCTGCCGGCCTGGTCGGGCACATTCTAGAAGAGCAGACCGACCAGACCACGCGCTTCATCTGGGACATGGCCGAGGAGCATATCGAGCACACGGCCGCCCCCGGACGCTGATATTCTTGCCGCCGGGGGAGACCATGAGCGCAAATCCGGCATGAGCGAGAACGGCGACGAACTGGTGCCCATGGTGCTGCGCACCATGGACGTGTTCGAGGCTTTCGCCCGCGCCGACGGGCCGATGCGACTCAGCGATCTGGCCGACGTGGTCGGCATGCCAGTGAGTTCCTGCCATGCCCTGATCCGCACCCTGCAGGCGCGGGGATATCTTTATGCCAGCGACAAGCTTATCTTCCCCACAAGGCGCCTGCTCGACGCCGCCAGCCGGATCCTGGGCGCCGACGCCTTGCTGGCGCGGGTTAGGCCGGTGCTCGAGCGCATCCAGCGCGAGACCGGCGAGACGGCGGTGTGCGGCAAGCGGCTGGGCGGCGATGTGCTCTACATCGACGTCGTGGAGGGCAGCTATCCGGTCCGGTTCAAGGCGGGCATAGGTTCGCTCAAGCCGCTGCATTCGAGCTCGCTCGGCAAAGCCTGCCTCAGCCTTTTGAAGCCCGCCGATTGCGCCAAGCTGCTTGCCCGCCTGCCGATGACGGCGATCACGCCCAATACCATGACCGATCGCGACAGGCTGCTTGCCGACATCGAGGCCGGCAAGCAGCGCGGCTGGTTCGGCACGACGGGCGAAAACGTCGCTGACGTTCGCGGCCTCGCCGTGGCGCGGCGCATCGACGGCGAGGGGGTGGGAATAGCGGTCGCGGGGCCTATTGCGCGCATGAAGGAACTGGAGGCGCAGCGCCTCGAAGTGCTGCAGGACGCCACCGAGAAACTTTAGCGCACCAGCCCGTGCTGCCGCAGCGTTTCCACCGTCGCGCGCAGCGCCGCGAGGTTGCGGTCGAATTGCGCATCGTAGCGCCCGGTCGGCCCGGCCAGCGCCAGCCCCAGCAACTCGCCGCCGATATCCAGCAATACGGCGATGGACACCACGTCGACGACGTTCTCCGCCCGGCTGACGATATAGCCGGTGCGGCGGCTTTCCTGCAGCTGGCGCCACAGCGCCTCGCCGTCGACGATCGTGTTGGGCGTAACCGGCAGCAGCGGGTGACGCGCCAGGAAGTCGTCGAACGCGGCGCGATCGTCGATGCTGAGCAGCGCCTTGCCCAGCGACGAGGAGTGGATCGGCTTCTTCTCGCCCGGCCGGGTGGCGTAGCGGATCGTCTGGTCGCTCTCCAGCACGTCGAGATAGACCGCCTCGTCACCCTCGCGGCGCGCCAGCACCACCGTCTCGCCGGTGGCGTCGCGTAACGCCGCCAGCACCGGCCGCATGCGCTCCAGCAGAGGATCGTGGCGCGCCATGGCCTGGGCGACGTCGTAAAGCTTGCGGGTCGGATAGAGGCCGCGGCGTCGCTCCAGCCCGTAAAGATAGCCGCGCGCCTGCAGCGATCGTACGATGGCATGGCAGCTCGACATCGGCGCGCCGATCTCCCCCGCCAGCTCGCTCAGCGACAAGGGCGCGCCGGCCCGCGCGAAGGCCTCGATCGCGTCCAGGGCGCGCGCGGCGGCGCGGACGGAGCCGCCGGTTTCCACGGTATTCATCAACTAATTGTGCCCTTTGCCGGCGACGACGGTCAATTCGCGCGACTGTCGCCTCCGGCCAGTGCGCTCGGCACATGGAAGACGCCCGTAAACGGCCGTTTATCCGGTGGCCGGTCTTTGCGATAATGACTTGCCAGTCGATTCCCGGGAGATACGCCATGTTCGACCTGCTGATTCGCAACGCCTCGATCGCCGACGGCACCGGCCGTCCGCGCTTCCAGGGCGACGTCGGCATCGTCGGCGACCGCATCGTCGAGGTTGGTCGCCTGTCGGGCGCCGCCCGTCGCACCATCGAAGCGGAGGGCCGGCTGCTGACCCCGGGCTTCGTCGACATCCATACCCATTATGACGGCCAAGTTTCGTGGGACAGCGTGCTGGCGCCGTCCTCGATCAACGGCGTGACCTCCGTCGCCGTCGGCAATTGCGGCGTCGGCTTCGCCCCCGCCCGTCCCGACAAGCACGATTTTCTCATCAACCTTCTGGAGGGCGTCGAGGACATCCCCGGTACGGCGCTGGCCGAGGGCCTGACCTGGGACTGGGAAAGTTTCCCCGACTACCTCGATGCGCTCGACCGGCGCTCCTTCACGCTCGATGTCGGCGCGCACCTGCCGCATGCAGCCCTGCGCGCCTACGTCATGGGCGAGCGCGGCGCCGACCACAACGAGGAGCCGACCGAGGTCGAGATCGCCGAGATGGCGCGGATCACGGGAGAGGCGATGGAGGCTGGCGCGCTCGGTTTCACCACGTCCCGGACTCACGTCCACAAGGCGCGCAACGGACGCAATATCGGTACACTGACCGCGCCGCAGGCGGAACTGGCCGGCATCGCCCAGGCGCTGCGGCAGACCGGCAAGGGCGTCATCCAGCTCATCTCCGATGCCTACCTCACCGCCGACGACGAATTCGCCGGCCGCGAGCTGGATCTGATCGGCGCGCTGGCGCAAATAGCCGGCCGGCCGCTGTCCTTCACCGTGCAGCAGACCGACGACGCCCCCGAACGCTGGCGCTTCATCTTCAGGCGCATCGCGGCGATGGTGGCCGACGGCCTGCCGGTGCGCGCCCAGGTGGCGCCGCGGCCGATCGGTCTGATCCTGAGCTTCGCCGCCACGGTCAATCCGTTCATGGTTTCGCGTACATGGAAAAACCTGGCGCAGACCACCAGGCTCGACGAGCGCCTGCGCCTTCTGGCGCAGCCCGAGATCAAGGCGGCCATTCTCGAGGAGCACGCCCGGCGCACTGTCGGCGGTCTCAATGCCGGCATCGTGCACGGCTTCAATCGCATGTTCCGCATGACCGACCCGGTCGACTACGAACCGCAGGAAAGCGCCTCGCTGCAGGCCGAGGCGCTGGCCGCCGGCCGCAAGGTGACCGATTACGTCTACGACGTCTTCCTCGAGAAGGGCGGACGCCAGCTGATCTACCAGCCGCTGATCAACTACACGCACGGCAATCTCGACGACTGCCACGAGATGCTGGTGGCCGACAATACGCTGTTCGGCCTGTCCGACGGCGGTGCCCATTGCGGCACGATCTGCGACGGCAGCTTCCCGACCACGACGCTGGCCCTGTGGAGCCGCGGCAACAAGAGCGGGCTGAGCGTGCCCGTCGAGCGACTGGTGCACGGCTACACCCAGCGCAACGCCGCCCATGTCGGCTGGCATGATCGCGGCGTAATCGCGCCGGGCTATCTTGCCGATCTCAACGTCATCGACCTCGACGGGCTGGCGCTCAGCCCGCCCGAAATCGTCCAGGATCTGCCGGCTGGCGGCACCCGCCTGCTGCAGACCGCGCGCGGCTACCGCTACACGATAAAGAGTGGCGCCGTCAGCTTCGACAACGGCGAGTGGACCGGCGAGCTGCCCGGTCGCCTGCTGCGCGGCGCGCGACCCGCGCCTTAGACGTCGGCCCGGCAGCGCGCTATCGTCGGCGCATGAGCAAGGCGTTCACGAAGGAAAACGACGAGGCAGCCGAGGACGAGCTCGACGACGTCGAGCCCGGCCTGCCGGCGGGCTTCAAGAACTACATGACGCCGGAGGGTTTCGAATCGCTGCAGCAGGAGCTGCGGCATCTCCGCCGCGTCGAGCGACCGCGCATCGTCGAGATCGTTTCCTGGGCCGCCGGCAACGGCGACCGTTCGGAGAACGGCGACTATCTCTACGGCAAGAAACGGCTGCGCGAGATCGACCGTCGCATGCGTTTCCTCGTCAAACGGATCGAAAGCGCCGAGGTCGTCGATCCAGCGCAACAGAAGAACCGCGACCAGGTCTTTTTCGGCGCCACCGTCACCCTTATCGACCAGCACGATCGCGAACGCCGCCTGCGCATCGTCGGCGTCGACGAGGCCGATCTGGAGCAGGGACGAATCAGCTGGATCTCGCCGCTGGCGCGGGCGCTTCTCAAGGCGCGTTGCGGCGATACGGTCGAGTTGCGCACGCCCGCCGGCATCGAACAGGTCGAGGTTCTGGCGATCGACTACGACTGACGTTCAGCGCACCGAGCCGGCCGGCGGCAGGTCGATCTCCAGCACGGTGATGGTCAGCGACCACGAGACGTCGCCCTCGTCGTCGTCGCGATGCAGCGTGCCGATGAATTCCCCGCCGACCGAGACCTCGACCGGCTGGTGCGGCTTGCGCGGCTTCTGGATGGCGATGGTGTCGTTCTTGAACAGCCGGCGCAGATAGCTCTGCACGCGGGCGATCTCGTTGGGAGACATGGGGCGCTCCTGCTGGTGTGGCCCTCTTTTTATGGAACGGGCCGGCCGGGCGCAACCCTGCCGGCTGCCGGCCCTAAAGGGCGGCGGCGTGCAGCGAGGCGGACGTTTCCACCCGTCCGAGGTCGATTTCGCCCACCACGGGCAGGTGGTCGGAAGCGATCCGCGACAGGGTGGTGCGGTGCAGGCGGGTGTCGACCAGCGCATGGTTGGGCACCGTCCATACCCGGTCGAGTGACATCAGCGGCCGGCGGGCGGGGAAGCTGCGCAGCTTGGGCAGCTGGCGCGGGGCGCCGATGCGCGTCAGCGAGCGGCGCTCGGGCCCGAAAATGTTGAAGTCGCCCAGCAGGACGGTCAGCGGCCAGGGCTTCTCCTCCAGCATGTCGGCGATCTTCTTGAGCTGCCGGCCGCGCTCCTGCGGCAGCAGGCCGAGATGGGTCGAAATCACCCGCACGGTGTGGCCGCGCAACTCGATCAGGCAGTCGATGGCCCCGCGCGGCTCGAAGGACAGAACCGTAAGATCGACCTGCGAAGCCTCCAGCACCTTGCCCCTGGTCAGCACGGCGTTGCCGAACCGCGCCCGCCCGCGCCGCAGCGTCGGCCCGGCGATGCCCTGCATGTCGAGATGCTTTTCGAGATAGCGGAACTGGTCGGCCTCGTCGACGAAGGCCGCGGCGCCCACTTCCTGGAGGCCGAGAATGTCGGCGTCGATCTCGCGCAGCACGTGCACGGTGCGCTCGGGGTTGCATTCCCGGTCGCCGCCGATGCACGAATGCACGTTGTAGGTCGCCACCCGAACCGTCGACATCATAGGCCTATCGCGATAGCGCCGCGCGCCCATGCGGCGCGTTGTCGACATCCTCGCCGCCCGTCCGGTCCCGCAGCCCGGCGATCTCGTCCTGGGCAAACAGGCCCAGCCCGATGAACAGCGGCACAAGGTAGTAGATGGTCCGGAATGCCAGAATTCCCGCGATCAGGTGCGGCTGATCGAGCGCCGCGGTCAGGACATACTCGAGCACGCCCCACCCGCCGGGAACGTGGCCTATCACCGCAGTGGCGTCTGACCCGACGTAAAGGGCGGCGACCGTAGGGTAGCCGGCCTCGGCGAAGGGCCGCAGGCAAGCGTAGAGACACCCGGCGATGGCGGCGTAGTTCATCGCGCCGGCGCCGATCTGGCCCAGCGCCAGGCGGGCGGGGGGCAGGGACAGGTTGACGCGGAACAGGCGAATGGAGCCGGAGAACGCTGCGCAGCAACCCGCGTAGAGCAGGACGACAACCAGCAGCGCGCCCCCAAGCATTCTCGTCTGGCCGCTGGCTATTCCGACCAGATCGGCGATTTCCTGCGGCCGTCCCAGCATGGCTATTCCGCCGACGGTCATCATCCCGGCCGCAACGGTAATTCCGGAGAACAGCATCAGCTTGGCCAGCCCCGGCAGATCGGCGCCATGGCGGCGGTACATGCGGTAGCGCACGGCGCCGCTGCTCAGCGCGGCCAGGCCAATGGCGTGGCCGATGCCGATGGCCGCCGTGGAGACCTTGGCCGTGCGCCCCCAGCCGAGGCGAAACCCGGCATATCGCACCGCCAGGATTTCGCCGGCCGCCAGAGCGAGAAAGCTTGTAGCGGCGAAGCCGACCGCGAGGCCGATGTCGAGCGGCGAGAGATCTCGCACCGCCTCGAGAATTTCGGCCGCTTCGTAACGGGAAAGCACTCGATAAAGCAGGAACAGCCCGAGCAGGCTGGCCGCCGCTCCTGCCAGTTTGGATATCGCCGACCACCGCATTGTCCGAAAACGACAGGCAGCTCAGTCGGTTCCGCGGCGGCGGCCGGCGGGAAACCTCGGGCCCGCTCGCGCGTTGTGGCGTCTGCGATCCGTTTTCATCCGCGGCGACCGCCCGGGCTGCGGAGGCGCTTGACGGCAGCGACCGAAGGACGGCGAGGGCATGCACGCGGGCAATTCGATTATCCGGGAAGGCAGCAACTGCTGGCGCGTGGCGCGCGCCGACCGGGCGGCGTTTCTGATAGACGCAGGGCGTTACTTTCGCATTCTCGATCGCTCCCTGCCGCTGGCGCGGCGTCGCATCATGATCGTGGGCTGGGATTTCGACAGCGACGCGCGCCTGCTGCCGGGCGGTCCGGCCCTGGGCGACCGTCTGCGCGAGCTGGTCGAGGCCAACCCGCGGCTGGAAGTTCATCTGCTGATCTGGCGCTCCTCGCTGGTCTACGCCCACAACCACGATCTGCCGCTGGCGTTCGGCGACAAATGGTGGCAGCACCCGCGCATTCATTACCGGCTCGATGCCGCGCATCCTCTGGGCGGCAGCCATCACCAGAAGATCGTCTGCATCGACGACGCGCTGGCCTTCGCCGGCGGCATCGACCTGACGGACGAACGCTGGGACGAGTGCGGCCATGCCGCAGAGATGCCCGACCGGGTTTCGCCCCAGGGCGGCACGTACGGACCGGTGCACGATGTGCAGATGATGGTCGACGGGGCGGCGGCGGCGGCGCTCGGCGAGCTTGTGCGCGAGCGCTGGCTGGCCGGCACGCAACAATCGCTGGATCCGGTTGCCGTTGGGTCGAAGCCGTGGCCGCAGGGCGTGACGCCCGATCTGCGCAACCACGATATCGCGATTGCCCGCACCCGGCCGGATTACGGCGGCCTCGAGCCGGCGCGCGAGGTCGAGCGACTCAGTCTCGATGCGCTGGCCGCGGCGCGCCGGCATATCTATCTCGAGGCGCAGTACTTCGCGTTGCCCGCCGTGGCCGATCTGCTGGCCGACCATCTGCGCGATCCCGACGGTCCGGAGATACTGGCGCTGGTCAACTACAACTCGCACGGCCGGCTCGAGCAATACGTGATGGGACAGAACCGCGACAGGCTGTTCGGCCATCTGCGCGGCGCCGACGAGCACGGCCGGCTCGGCCTGATGTACTCGCAGGCCGGCGAAGCCTGCCATGTGAAGATCCATTCCAAGGTCGTGATCGTCGACGACCGCTTCATGCGCATCGGCTCGTCCAACCTCAATCAGCGGTCTTTCGGGGTCGACAGCGAATGCGACCTGGCGTTCGAGGCCACCACGGAGGCGGCAATGCGCGCCATCCGGCGTTTCCGCCGCGATCTTCTGGCCGACCATCTGCGCGTCTCTCCCAGTCGCGTGGCGCAGGCCTGGAGAGCCAACAACGGCTCGCTGCTGCGCACGGTGCGCCGGTTCGCCGGCGAAGGCTGCCTGCAGTTCTACGACGTCGATGCCGATCAGGCGGCGGCTCCCGTTCCGCTGACCGACGTGCTGGATCCGGCCGAGCCCTTTACCGTCGAACGTGTGCTCGGCTTGAAGAACTAGCGCATTGCGGCCGATCCTACTGCGCCTTTTGTGGATCGTTCCGCTGTCGCTGCTGCTGGCGGCGGTCCTGGCGCTGGCGACCGGCTTCGCCACAATCCCCGATCGCTGGAATCCCTGGGCGCCGCTGCAGCTGTCCGATACGCCGAATATGCTGACCGGCTACAAGCTGCGGCGATTGCGTCATGATGCGCCGCGCTGTCACGCCTTTCTCGACCAGTCCGACCTGCGCTACACGCCGGTCGAGGATCGCATCCATGACACCGGCTGCCACATCAGGAACGCGGTGCGGATTTCGCGCTCCGACATCGCCTATGGCAGCGCCGTCGTTCTGACATGTCCGATGGCGGCTGGGCTGGCGCTGTTCGAACGCCATGTGCTGGCGCCGGCGGCGCGCAGCCATTTCGACCAGCCGGTGGGGCAAATCGAGCATTTCGGCTCCTACGCCTGCCGCAACGTCTACAACCGGGAATCCGGCCGCCTCAGCCAGCATGCCACCGCCAATGCCTTCGATATCGCCGCTTTCCGCCTGCGCGACGGCCGCCGGATCGCACTCGCCGGAGACTGGGCCGAAGACGGGAAGAAGGGGGCCTTTCTGCGCGAAGTGCGCGACGGCGCGTGCGGGATCTTCGGCACCGTGCTGGGCCCCGACTACAACGCCGCCCATCACAACCATTTCCATTTCGATATGGGGGGCTATTTCATCTGCCGATAGACGGAACCGGTGCGGTAATTGCCCCGTTTTCGCCGCAAGCCTTTACTATAAGTCTCCGTTCCATTCGGCCAAGAAGGCAGCTTCCATGCGCAATATCCCAGGTTTCCTGCCGCTGCTGGCGGCGGTTGGCGCCAGTTTCGCAACGGGCGGGGCGCTCGCCCAGTCTGGGTCCGACAGGCTGCTCGATTCGCTGGTGCGGGGCATGCAGATCTGCAGCGAGATCAACGATTCGGCCAACCGGCTGGCCTGCTACGACGATGTCTATCGCACGGCATCCGGCCAGCCGCGGACGCAATCGGCAACGCCGGTCGCGCCGGCACCCGGCTACGTGCCATCGGTTCCCGCACAGCCTGCCCCGGGCTACCCGTCCTATCCCTCGCAAACCTACCCGTCGCAGGCGGCGCCGGATCAGCCGCCGGTCGATGCCGCCGATCGCGCCTTCGATCCCAGTTCGCAGCGCACCTCGACCGTGCCGCCCGAGATGGTCGCTGACGTGATCAGTGAACGCCGCAGCGGACCTGGACCGATTCCGCGCGGCAACGTTTCGCTGCTTTCTCTGGGAACGCCATCGTTGACCTACAACGAAGCCAACTACCGCTGGCTCGTTACGGCGCCTGTTACCAACAACACGAACCGGCTCATCGACGCGAGCATCACCTGCACCTTGACCAACAACGATCGGAAAGTCACGGACATCAACTGGTTTCCCAATGGCATTCGGCCAGGGGAGACAGTGACCGCGGACATTCTGGGACCGCCGACCTCCGCCTTCGCCAACGGCGTCACCTGCCGGGTCAACAGTCCCATCTGATAAAGTCGGACAGCAAAACGGCGGCTTCACGCGAAGCCGCCGTCCTGCGTTCGGGCATCCTTAGCGCTTCTGCTGATTGCCGCCCTGGTTCTGCCCGGGATTCTGCTGCGCCGGATTCTGCTGCCGGTCGGCCGGGTTCTGCTCGCCATGGCGGCCGGGGTCCTGCTGATGCTGGCGCTGCTCGCCCTGGCGTTGCGTCCCCGACTGCTGCTGCTGACGATTTTCCTGTTCCTTGCGATCGTTCGGGTTGTTGCCCATCGCCGTTTACTCCTGAGTTGCCGCCGGCGCGATTGCCGCGCCGTTGCAGGGGATTCTGCACGGTGACGAAAAAACGACATCTCGGTTGCAGCGGTTCCAGGCGCTTACCGCGCCGTTGCAGCTGGAACCGCAGCGCGCCGGAGGCGTTTGTCCATCATCGACAATCGAGCCCGGTTGCGGGCGATCAGGAGAGAAAACATGACTGCCACGATGCGCAAAATGGTGCCGTTTTTCCTGCTGCTGGGCATTTTCGGCATGCAGGCATTGGTGCTGACCGGCTGCAACACCGCCGAAGGGTTCGGCCAGGACGTCGAGAATACCGGCGAGGCGCTGCAGGAAGGCGCCAAGGACGCGAAGCAGGATCTGAAGTAACGCAGCAACGCCGCACCGGAGAGCGACATGAAATACGCACTGCTGTGGTTGCTCGGCGTGCCTATTCCGATTCTGATCCTGCTCTACTTTCTTTTCTAGAGCGCAGACGGAAGGCAGTGTCCGAAAGGGAAAGGCCGGCTTGATGCCGGCCTTTCGCTTTTGACGGATCGATTCGCGACCTGATCAGGGGCGCGCGGCCAATCCGCCGCCGTGATGGCGGCCCGGATTTCCGGGGCTGCGCGGGCGCTTGGCGAAATGCCGGCCGTGGTCTGGTCGATCGCTCTGGCCCTGGCCGTGACCGCCGTGACCGCGCTGGGCCGGGCGGGCATTGCCACGCTGGTTGCGATGACGGCCGTTCGGCTTGCCGGCGGCGGCCGGCGCGTTGGGGTTGCGGCGCATGTCCTGGCGCGGCGGCGCGAAGCGGATCAGCTTCTCGATGTCGCGCAGCAGGCCCATCTCCTCGCCATCGACCAGCGACACGGCGATGCCTGAGGCGCCGGCGCGCGCGGTGCGCCCGATGCGGTGCACGTAGCTCTCCGGCACGTTGGGCAGGTCGAAGTTCACGACATGGGTAACGCCGTCGACGTCGATGCCGCGGGCGGCGATATCGGTCGCCACCAGCACCGGGCATTTGCCGTTCTTGAAGGCGGCGAGCACGCGTTCGCGCTGACCCTGGCTCTTGTTGCCGTGGATGGCGCCGGCGTTTATGCCGGCATCCTCGAGATGGCGCGCGATGCGGTCGGCGCCATGCTTGGTGCGGGCGAAGACCAGCGTGCGTTCGACGCCGGTGCGGCGCAGGAATTCGGTCAGCACCTGCCGCTTGTGCGCGGTCTCGATCAGGATCACTTGCTGCTCGACGCGCTCGACCGTCGAGGCGACCGGCGTCACCGCCACGCGCACCGGATCGGTCAGCAGGTCGGCGGCCAGTGCGTCGATCTCCCTCGGCATGGTGGCCGAGAAGAACAGGTTCTGGCGCTTGGCCGGCAGGGCCCGCACCAGCCGGCGGATCGGCTGGATGAAGCCCATGTCGAGCATCTGGTCGGCCTCGTCGAGCACGAAGATCTCGGTCTGGTCGAGCCGGATGGTGCGCTGCTCGAGATGGTCGAGCAGGCGGCCGGGCGTGGCGATCAGCACGTCGACGCCGTTCTGCACGCTGCGCACCTGGTTGCCGAAGCCGACGCCGCCGAACACCACCGCCACCGACAGCCGCAAGTTGCGGCCATAGGTGCGGAAACTGTCGGCGATCTGGCTGGCCAGTTCGCGGGTCGGGCTCAGCACCAGCGCGCGGCAGGCGCCGCGGGTGCGCTGGCGGTTGGCGCCGGTGGCGGCCAGACGCTGCAGCATCGGCAGGGCGAAGGCCGCCGTCTTGCCGGTGCCGGTCTGGGCGATGCCGAGCAGGTCGCGGCCCGTAAGCACCTGCGGAATGGCTTGCGCCTGGATCGGCGTCGGCGCGGAGTAGCCCTCGGCGGTCAGCGCGGCGAGAATCGGCGCGTCGAGGCCGAGGTCGGTAAACATTGTCAAAACTGAAAATCTTTCTACGACAAGCCCCGACGCCGGCCATGCGGCCGGACAGGGAGCGGGGCTGTTTTAGGGAGACAGCCTCGCGTGAGGGGCGGTCGGTGTTCTTCTTATTGGCGATCAGCGGTCGCTCACCTTGGCGGTGGCGTTCACGCGGCTGAAAAGCACAACGCTGCCCGGTCAGGGCTGCGGGGCTTATGGCAGGGCCATGGCAATATGTCAAGTGTGCTGACCTGTCCATGACGTGCCAGGTAATTGCCCCGTCCGGCGTCTGCGGCGACTGTCACGAAATGGAAACCGCCGAACGTCTTGCCTGGCTTGCCCTCGCCCTCATTCATGTGATGCCCGCCGCCGCAGCTTTCCGGCGCGGCGGCGTCGGGCGGCTCTACGGCGTGGAGGCAGGCGGGGCTCTGTCATTGCTTCTCGAGCATCGCAGCCTGCTGTTTGCCGCCGTCATGGTGCTGTGCCTGTGGTCGGCTCTGGATGCGCAGGTAAGGCCGGCCGCTGCGGCGGCAACGGGGATCAGCGTATTGGGTTATCTCTTTCTTTTCGCGCGACACGGCCGGCCGGCCGGGCCGATGCGCACCATCGCCAAGGTCGATCTGCTGGCGCTGCCGCTTCTTGGCTACGTCGGTCTGCGCCTGATCCCGATCTGAAGCGCGCGCGGCTGCCCTGCAGCCGGCAGGATGGTCAAGGAAGCGGCCGCGGTCCTATTCTCGCGGCTGATGTCCGTCCCCGCCGTACCGCCGACCCGCTCGATCATGCTGCTTTCCGTCGCCGCCTTCGCCAGCGCGGCGAGCTTGCGCGTGCCGGATGCGCTGCTGCCGCAGGTTTCGGCCGATTTCGTCGTCAGCATCGGAACCGCCTCGGTCATCGTCACCGGCTATACCATCGCCTACGGCTTCATGCAGGCCTTCTACGGACCCGTCGGCGACCGCTACGGCAAATACCTGATCATCGCCATCACGACGCTGGTTTCGGCGCTGGCGACGCTGGCCTGCGCCTTCGCGCCGTCGCTCTCGGTACTCGCCACGGCCCGCTTCGTCGCCGCCGCCGCCTCCTGCGCCGTCATTCCGCTGTCGATGGCCTGGGTGGGCGACGTGGTGCCCTACGAACAGCGCCAGGCGATGCTGTCGCGCTTCATCAGCGGCCAGATCCTCGGCATGGTGTTTGGCCAGATCGCCGGCGGCATTCTGGGCGACCTGATCGGCTGGCGCATGGTGTTCGTGGTTCTGGCCGGCGTCTATGTGCTGGCAGGGCTGGCGCTCTTCGCCAAGATGCGCCGCGATGCTCGCACTCGCGAGGCCAGCAACCCCACGGCCTCGCTCAGCCCTGTCGCCATCGCCCGCAATTACGGCGGTCTGCTGCGGCGACCCTG
This sequence comes from Reyranellaceae bacterium, assembly GCA_050185515.1. Classification (GTDB taxonomy): domain Bacteria; phylum Pseudomonadota; class Alphaproteobacteria; order Reyranellales; family JAQSWP01; genus JAQSWP01. The sequence goes on along the minus strand of JBFWZG010000085.1, from coordinate 1,831 downwards.
GATTCGCGTGGTTCTGCTGACGGTCAGCATCGAGGGATTCCTGTATTTCGCCGCCTTCGCGTTCGCCGGGGCCGAGCTGCATCGCCGCTTCGATCTCAGCTATACCATGGTCGGGGTGGCGCTTACCGCGCTTGGCGCCGGCGGCATGAGCTATGCCCTGTTCGCCCGCCATTTCGTCCGCCTGCTCGGCGAGCGCGGACTGGCCATCGGCGGCGGCGCGGTGCTGTGCGTCGCGTTTCCGCTCTTCGCCCTGACCGGCGAACTGCTCGGGGCGGTGCTGGCGATCTATCTGTCCGGCCTGGGCTTCTACATGCTGCACAACACGCTGCAGACCAATGGCAGCCAGATGGCGCCGGAGGCGCGCGGCAGCGGCCTGGCGCTGTTCGCGTCCTGTCTGTTCGTCGGCCAGTCGATCGGCGTGGCGCTGTCGGCCATCGTCGTCGACCGGCTGGGGGCGACGCCGATTTTCCTCGCCTGCGGGCCGCTTTTGCTGGTGGTGGGCCTGTATTTCGCCGCGGCACTGCGTCGAAGACCCTAGATTTGGATCGCCGCAAAACCGCTTGGGGCCGGCCGGGCCGGGCGCTATAAGGGCGCCGCAATCTCCCGGGAAAACCATGACCAAAGCGTCTCCTGCGACCAAGCCGCGTTCGAAGGCGGCTGCCAAGCCGGCGCCCAAAGTGGGCATCGTCAGCCTGGGCTGTCCCAAGGCGCTGGTCGATTCCGAGCGCATCCTGACCAAGCTGCGGGCCGAGGGCTACGAGATCTCCGGCTCCTACGACGGCGCCGACGTGGTGCTGGTCAATACCTGTGGCTTTCTCGACAGCGCCAAGAAGGAATCGCTCGACGCCATCGGCGAGGCCATGCGCGAGAACGGCAAGGTGATCGTCACCGGCTGCATGGGGGTCGAGGAGAACCGCATCCGCGAGGTCCATCCCGGCGTGCTGGCCGTCACCGGCCCGCAGCAATACGAAGCGGTCGTCGAGGCGGTGCATCAGGTTGCGCCGCCGCGTCACGATCCCTTCGTCGACCTGGTGCCGCCGCAGGGGATCAAGCTGACGCCCCGCCACTACGCCTATCTGAAGATTTCCGAGGGCTGCAACCATCGCTGCAGCTTCTGCATCATTCCCTCGATGCGCGGCGATCTCGTCAGCCGTCCTGCGGCCGAGGTGCTGTACGAAGCCGAACGGCTCGTGATCTCCGGCGTCAAGGAACTGCTGGTGATCTCGCAGGACACCAGCGCCTATGGCGTCGATCTGCGCTACGCCGAAAGCCTGTGGGCGCGCCGCAAGATCAAGGCGCGCATGACCGAACTATGCGCCGCGCTGGGCGAGATGGGCGCCTGGGTGCGCCTGCACTACGTCTATCCCTATCCGCATGTCGACGAGCTGATGCCGCTCATGGCGGCGAAGAAGATCCTTCCCTATCTCGACATTCCCTTCCAGCACGCCAGCCCGTCGGTGCTCAAGGCGATGAAGCGGCCGGCCAATGAGCAGAAGGTGCTGGACCGCATCCAGCGCTGGCGGCGGGAGGTTCCCGACCTGACCCTGCGCTCGACCTTCATCGTGGGATTTCCCGGCGAGACCGAGAAGGATTTCGAGTTCCTGCTGCAATGGCTGCACGAAGCGGATCTCGATCGCGTCGGCTGCTTCAAATACGAGCCGGTCGAGGGCGCCGCCGCCAACGAACTGCCCGGTGCGGTGCCCGAGGAAGTCAAGGAGGAGCGGTGGCACCGTTTCATGCAGGCGCAGCAGGCGATCAGCGCCCGGCGGCTGGCTGCGAAGGTCGGCCGCACCATCGAGGTGCTGGTCGACGATATCACGCCGCAGGGCGC
>JBFWZG010000084.1:0-15205 GCA_050185515.1 Reyranellaceae bacterium | reverse complement strand
CGCACGTCACCCTGGCGCGCTTCGGCGGCCGGCAGGAGGCGGGGCACCATCTGGCGCAGTTCATGGCCTCGCACAGCCTGTGGCGGCCCGAGCCCTTCGACGTCGAACACTTCACGCTGTTCTCCTCGGTAACGCGGCCGGAAGGCTCGCTGTATCGCGCCGAGGCGGAATATCCGTTGCGCATATTCGTCGATTAGCCTTCAAGCCCCCATTCGCCTAATCGATTGAATCCATTACATAAGCGCAACACCTAATCGTCTTGAAAAATACGGAGAATGAATATATTATCGCGTCAATACATAGAGAGGATAATATGATCGGAAAAATTGGCCTGCGGCAGAAACTCGCGGATCGCGAGCCAGTAGAAATACAAGACGTCATAAGGACGAAAAGAGCTCTCGAAGAAGTGGGCTTCTACGATCGGTTCAAAGAACCGATCGATGGTCATGCGCGGTCTTATCTGTTCGAGCGCATAAAGGCCTATCAAACTGCGCGCGCTCTAACTGTTGATGGCGTTATGACCCCAGGAGGTGAGACCGAGCACGACCTCGAAAAGGTCCGAGAGATAGAAAAATCGCCTACGTTCCGGTGCTTGAATTGCGGTGCATTTCATGGAGGCGTCTACAGTTCCACCATTTGCTTTCAATGCTGGGGCAAGGGCCTCAGATAGCGGACCTTTTTGTAGACAACGCGTTCTTGCGCAATCGCTGGCGCAGGCGGACCCACTGCAAGTAGACGCCTATGTCCCGTTCAGTGTACCCGAGCAGCCGCCCGACCCTGCGTTCCTGGAGATCGGAGAAATGCAGATCGCCTCTAGTCCAGTAGCGATAGATGAGGTCCAGCTGACGGAACTGGGCTTCGTGGCGATCGGGGAAATAGTACGTAACGTCCAGCACGCGGCCAGCCAGCCTGTATCGCCGCAAGCGTCGATTCAGTTGCCTTATGCGAACGTAATGTTCGAACTGCGCTGACGGATCGTATTCCACGAACATCGCGACCGGCTTGAGTCCAGCCAGAAGCAACTCCAATTCACGGCCTTCATGCGGGCCGATGGCCGCAGGTACTCTCAGACGCATCCGAGGACTCTGACCTTAGACGCAGCGCAAGACAATGCGGTTGATCTTCTCGGCATAGGACCCGCCGAACAGATACGCGTGCACCAGTAGCGGCCACAGGTTCCAGATGTCGCGGCGATCCCCGTAGCCCTTGTCGAGGCCGGCGATTTCGGCGTAGCGGGCGAGGAAACGCGGGCCGAAGCCGCCGAACATCTCGCTGAAGGCGAGGTCCATTTCGGGATGGCCGTAATAGATCGCCGGATCGATGAACACGACCGGCCGGCCCTGCCGCGTCAGCACGTTGCCCTGCCACAGATCGCCATGCAGCAGCGCCGGACGTTTCGGTTCGGGGATCAAATCGCCGCGCGTGGCAACGAAGCGCTCGACGAGACGCAGCGTTTCCAGCGGCAGATTGCCGACGCGATGGGCAAGAAACGCGCCGCTCAGCAGGCGCTTTTCCAGGAACAGCGTGCGCCAGTCGGGCTGGCACTCGTTGATCTGCGGCATGCCGCCGATCATCACGTCGTAGCCATAGCCGTAATCCTCCGCCGTGTGCGCATGCAGCGCGGCGAGCGCCTCGGCGAGCTGCTCCTGCCCGAGCGCATTCAGCGACGAGCCGTCATGCTCGATCCAGTCGCCGACCAGCAGCGTGTCGTCGCTATGATGCACGGCAGGAAACGGCAGCGACGACCTGCCGGCCAGATCGCGCAGCATCCTGCCTTCGCTGGCCAGAAGCCGCGCCGCGCTCTTCACGGCCATTGTGCCGCCGCCAGCAAGCTCGCAACGCCAAACCGTCGCGCCATGCCCGCCGCCCACCGGCTGCAGGGCATTGACCTCGCGGCCCAGAACCACCCGCAGCCGCGCCCGCAGCTCAGTCATGATCGGGGAAATGCTCGCGCCTGATATGCGCCAGCAGGGCGGCGCAGCCGCGTTCGATCAGGTCCAGCGCGTGTTCGAAATCGCGCGCGCCGCCATAATAGGGGTCGGGCACGTCGTCGAGCCCCGTCTCCCCCAGATGACTGAGAAACAGCGACAGGCGCTCGACATGCGATGGCGGACAGTCCGCCCGAAGCAGATCGAAATGCCCGCGATCCAGCGCCAGCACGTAATCGAAAGCCTCGAAATCCTGCCGCGCCACCTTGCGGGCGCGCAAGGCGGAGAGATCGACGCCGCGGCGTCTGGCGGCGGCGATGCTGCGACGGTCGGGCGGCTCGCCTATGTGGTAGCCATGCGTGCCCGCCGAATCGATGCGCAACCGTCCGTCCAGCCCGGCCAGTTTCGCCTGGTGGCGCATCACGCCCTCGGCCGTGGGCGAACGGCAGATATTGCCGGTGCAGACGAACAGCACGCCGATCTTCCGCTCCACGCCCTTTCTCCCGCGCCCGAAAGCTCTATGATAGCGGCAAAAGCAACGCAGGAAACGCCGTCGAACCTATGGCACCGCCGAAACTCTCCACCTCGCTCGACACCATCGTGGTGCTGACCGGCGCCGGCATCTCCAAGGAGTCCGGCATCGACACCTTCCGCGACAAGGACGGGTTGTGGAGCAAGTACGACATCGAGGAAGTCGCCACCATCGAGGCGTTTCGGCGCAACCCGAAGAAGGTGCTCGACTTCTACAACGAGCGGCGGCGCGATTTCCGCAGCGCCAATATCCGCCCCAACGCCGCCCATGAGGCGCTCGCCAGGCTGGAGCGGGAATGGCCCGGCGAGGTGCTGGTGGTGACGCAGAACATCGACCTGCTGCACGAGGGTGGCGGTTCGCGCAACGTCATGCACATGCACGGCCAGGCCGGCAAGATCCGCTGCATGCACTGCGAGGCGATCGTCGATTCGGAGATGGAGCTCAGCCCGGAAAGCGTCTGCGCCGGCTGCGGCGGCAGGGGCGGGCTGCGGCCGCACGTCGTCTGGTTCGGCGAGATTCCGCTGCACATGGACGAGATCATCAGTGCACTCGACCGCTGCGGCCTGTTCATGTCGATCGGCACCTCGGGCACGGTCTATCCCGCCGCCGGCTTCGTGCAGCATGTGCGCATGGCCGGAATCGGGCATACGGTGGAACTGAACATGGAACCGTCGGACGGTCATTCGCTGTTCGCCGAGCGCCATTACGGGCCGGCCAGCGAGATCGTGCCGGCCTATGTCGACAAGCTGCTGCGCGAAGGCTGGTAGGAGGAACCAAGATGACACAGGCAAATCTGAAGCTGGCGTCCAGCCGGGAGGCGCCGCGCGCCGGCTCCGATCATGTCGCGCCGGATTGCCGCGGCATGAACTTTTACCGCGTCGATCGCTCGCTTCAGGATCTGCTGCCGCTCTACATGCCTGAGAAGCTGCGCGCCCATCTCGATCCGCATTTCGACCGGCTGGGCGAACTGGCCGGCGGCAGGCTCGACGAGCTGGCCGCCATCGCCGACCGCAACGGTCCGGTCCTGCACCAGCGCGACCGTTTCGGCCGCGACGAAGACTGGATCGAATACCATCCCGCCTACCGCGAGATGGAGCAGATCGCCTTCGGCGAGTTCGGCATGCATGCCATGACCCATCGCGGCGGCGTGCTGGGCTGGCCCGAGCCGATGCCGCCGATCGGCAAATACCTGATCACCTATCTGTTCGTGCAGGGCGAGTTCGGCCTGATGTGCCCGATCTCCGTCTCCGACACCTCCAACTTCGTCATCAAGCGTTACGGCAGCGAAGCAGTGAAGAACTACCTGCTGCCCCGGCTGCTGTCGCAGGACATGGCGACGATGTGGAAGGGGACGCAGTTCATGACCGAGAAGGGCGCCGGCTCCGATGTCGGCGCGGTCGACACCATCGCGACGCCGCTGGGCATGGGCTCCGACGGCATCGAGCGCTGGTCGATCACCGGCGACAAGTGGTTCTGCAGCCATGCCGACGCCGACGTGGCGGTAATGCTGGCGCGGCCCGAAGGCGCGCCTTCGGGCACCAGGGGCCTGGCGCTGTTCGCCACGCCACGCCGGCTGGAGGACGGCAGCCGCAACGCCTATCGCATCGTGCGGCTGAAGGACAAGCTCGGCACCAAGTCGATGGCCTCCGGCGAGATCAAGTTCGAGGGCGCCACGGCCTATCTGATCGGCGACGTGCATAACGGCTTCAAGCAGATGATGCAGCAGGTCAATCTCTCGCGGCTCAGCCACGGGGTGCGCGCCGCCGCGATGATGCGCCGCTGCCTGAACGAATCGCTGGTCGTGGCCGGCTACCGCAACGCCTTCGGCGGGCCGATCAAGCGCTTCCCTTTGCTGCGCCGGCAGCTGATGAAGATCCTGCTGCCGACCGAGCAGGCGCTGTCGATGTCGCTCTATTCGTCGAAGATCATGGGCGAGGCTAATGCGGGCGATGCCAAGGCCGAGATCCTGCTGCGCATCCTAACGCCGCTCTTCAAGTTCCGCGCCTGCCGCGACAATATCCGCGTCGCCTCCCATGCCCTGGAAGTGCGCGGCGGCGTCGGCTACATCGAGGAGTTCGTCGCCGCGAGGCTCTATCGCGACGCCCAGGTCGGCACCTTGTGGGAGGGCACCTCCAACATCAACGCCCTCGACGTCATCACTCGCGCCGTCGGCAAGAGCGGCGGCGAGAAGGCGCTGGGCAGCGCGCTGGACGACATGCTGAAGAGCGCCGACGGATTGCCGGGACAGATGCGCGGCGAGTTCGCCGGTCTCGTCGATCGCGCCGGCCGCTTCGCTCGCGAGGTCGCCGCCGACCCGAAGAAGGAAAAACTCAGCCGGTCAGCCTCCAGCGCGCTCTACCACGCCGTATCGGCGGCGCTGATGGCGGCCGAAGGCGCCACGATCGGCGCGCGCGGCGGCGATGCACGGCGCCTGCTGATGGCGAGGCTGGTCGCCGAGCACCGGCTGAAGGCGCAGGATCCGATGTCGCCATCGGACCCGGACTGGGAGGACGCCATCGTCGACCATCTGCTCGACGAGGCGCCGGTGCCGCTGGCGCGGGCGGTGGAGCTGGCATCCGCCTGAGATGATCCTGCCCGACGTGCTGCGGCCGGGCCTGACCCTGGTGTTCTGCGGCACCGCCGTCAGCCGCATCTCGCAGGCGCGCGGCTATCCCTACGCCAATCCCGGCAACGCCTTCTGGCCGACGGTGAAGAAGCTCGGCCTGTTTCCGGCCGACTTCGACCCGGCGCAGTTCCCGCGCATGGTCGAGCACGGCATCGGCTACACCGATCTCAACAAGACCGAAGTCGGCGTCGACAGCGAATTGTCGGCGGCCGCCTTCGACGTGGTTTCCTTCGCGCGCAAGATGAAGCGCCACAAGCCGCTGTTGATCGCCTTCACCAGCAAGAACGCCGGCGCGACCTTCCTCGGCGACCGGCGCATCGGCTTCGGCCTGCAGGCTCAGACGCTGGGCGACAGCGAGATCCATGTCCTGCCCTCGCCTTCCGGCCTGGCGCGCTCGCACTGGAATCTTGCGCCATGGCAGGCGCTGGCCGCCCGCTACCGGGCGCTAAGAGCGTAACTCGCCCGCTTCCTCCGCCTCGGCCTGCGCCTCCAGCGCCTCCATGTCGTCGTCGCTGAGGCCGAAATGATGGCCGATCTCGTGGATCAGCACGTGGCGGATCAGATGCTCGAAATCCTCGCCCGTATCGCACCAGTAATCGAGCAGCGGCCGGCGATAGAGGAAGATCATGTCGACGTCTGAGGGCGTCCAGGCGACGCTCTTGCTGCCCAGCTCGACGCCGCGATAGAGGCCCAGCAGGTCGAACGGCGACTCCAGCCCCATCTCGCGCTCGGTCTCCTCGTCGGGGAAATCGACGACGCGGATCACCACGTCGCCGACGAAGCGGCGGAACTGCTCGGGCAGATCGGCATATGCCTTGCGGGCGATGTCTTCGCAGTCGGAAAGCGAGGGCGGCGTGCTGTAGGATGGCATGCAGCATACATAGGCTGGCGGCGGGCCGACGCCAAGAGCGTCCCCATCGTCCCACGATCGAACGAGGAGGCAACGCGATGGTCAAGAAACTGACGCCGGCGCAGCGCAAATCGGCCCTGGCCGGACTCAAGGGCTGGAAACCGGTCGACGGGCGCGACGCCATCGCCAAGTCGTTCAGGTTCGCCGATTTCAACGCCGCCTTCGCCTTCATGACCAGGGTGGCGCTGGCGGCGGAGAAGGCCGACCATCATCCCGAATGGTTCAACGTCTGGAACCGGGTCGACGTCACCTTGTCGACGCACGATGCCGGCGGCGTTTCCGAGAAGGACATCGCGTTGGCGAAGTTCATCGACCAGGCCGCGAAGGCCTGAAACGATAAAGGCCCGCCGAAGCGGGCCTTTCGCGTTCGACAGAAGCGGCGGGTTATTTCGGCGCCATGCGGATGGCGCCGTCGAGGCGGATGGTCTCGCCGTTCAGCATCGGATTCTCGACGATGGCCATGGCCAGCATGGCGTACTCGCTGGGATCGCCGAGCCGCGAGGGGAACGGCACCTGCGCGCCGAGGCTCTTCTTCGCCTCGTCCGGCAGCGACGCCATCATCGGCGTGTTGAACAGGCCCGGGGCGATGGTGCAGACGCGGATGCCCAGCGACGACAGATCGCGCGCGATCGGCAGGGTCATGCCGACGACGCCGCCCTTGGACGCCGAATAGGCCGCCTGGCCGATCTGCCCGTCGAACGCGGCCACCGAGGCGGTGTTGATGATCACGCCGCGCTCGCCGCCGGCCAGCGGCTCGCCCTGCGAGGCTTCCCAGGCCATCAGGCGGATCAGGTTGAACGTACCGATCAGGTTGACCTTGATGGTGGTCGCGAAGGCGTCGAGATTGAGAGGCCCGGTCTTGGACACGGTGCGGCCCGCCGTGCCGATGCCGGCGCAGTTCACCAGCACGCGCGGCGTGCCCAGCTTCTCCTTCACCGTCTTCACGCCGGCCTCGGCGGAGGCGGCATCGCCGACGTCGACGTTGCAGAAGATGCCGCCCAGCTCCTTGGCTTTCTTCTCGCCCAGTTCCGCGTTGCGGTCGAAGATCGCGACCTTGGCGCCCTTGGCGGCCAAAGCTGAGGCGGTCGCGCCGCCCAGGCCCGAGGCGCCGCCGGTGACGATGGCGGCAAGTCCTTTAACGTCCATGGTTTTTCCCCTCTTGGCGTTTCCTTGGATGGATTTCGGCCCGGGTTTTACCAGACCGGGCAAACCCGGAATAGCCCTATTGAGCGACGGGAAACCGGGCCCATATTGAGGCCATGAGCGAGACCCTGCCCGCCGTCGACCCGCAGAAGATGCGGCGCGACGAGACCACTGTGGAGCGCGGTTTCTGGCGCAAGCTGGGAAACGTGGCCGCCCGCATTCCCTTCGCCGACGAAGCGGTGTCGGCGTACTACGCCGCCCGCGATCCGGCGACGCCGATGCGGGTGCGCGGCGTGCTGCTGGGCGCGCTGGCGTATTTCATCGTGCCGACCGACTTCATTCCCGATTTCATCGCCGGGCTGGGCTTCACCGACGACGCGACCGTGCTGCTGCTGGCGGCGCAGACGGTTTCCGGCCACATCAAGGACGCCCATCGCGATCGCGCCCGCGCGATGCTGGCGCGGCTGCGCGACGAACCGGCGAACGAAACGCCAGCGTCCTCGCCTTCGGCCTAGCGCGGGATCGCATTCTCTAGGGACGGGCCTTTTCCGATTTTACTTCCGGAATGACCGGCTTGCCGAGCTGCGCCTCGCGGCGGGCGATGTACAGCGTCGAGGCGACGATGATCAGCGCGCCGGCCAGGGTCCACCAGCTCGGCGCCTCGGCGAAGATCCAGGCGCCGGCCGCCACCGACAGCGGCAGTCGCAGATAGTCGAAGGGCGAGATCACCGTGGCCTCGCCCTCGGTATAGGCGCGGATGACGAAGAACTGGCCGATGGTCGCCAGCAGACCCATCGTCGCCGCCATGATCCACGCCCACAGCGAGGGATCGCGCCAGACATAGATGGCCGGGCCGAGCAGGAACGCGGTCGACCACAAGGTGAACAGCACCAGCATGGCGCGGCTGCTCTCGCTGCCGGTGAGGCTTTTCACCAGGCACACCGCGACCGCCGTCAGTGCCGCGCCGAACAGCGCCACAAGCAGCACCGGATCGAGATCGCCCTGCCCCGGCCGCATCATCACCAGCACGCCGATGAAGCCCACGGCCGTGGCGGTCCAGCGTCGCCAGCGCACCTTCTCGCCCAGGAACAGCACGGCGACGACGATGACGAACAGCGGCGTGGTGAAGGAAATCGAGGTCACCGCCGCCAGCGTCAGATGCGTCAGCGCGTAGAAACCGATCACCATCGACACGGTGCCCAGCGCGGCGCGCCAGAAATGCCCGGCATGGCGCTTCGACCGCAGGGCGGCGAATTTCTGCCGGCCGATGAGAGGCAGCACGAAGAGCGTGCCGAAGACGCAGCGGAAGAAGGCGATCTGGATGCTGTCGAGCTCGCGCCCGAGCAGCTTGATGAGCACGCCGACGCCGGTGAAGCAGATGCTGCCCGCGATCAGCCACAGCGCCCCGCGCATATTGGGGGAGAGGGCGTCGAATCTTTCCTTGAAGCGGGCGGGCATGGCGCGGTTCCGCACCCTACTGCCCGGCGCGCTGCAACGCCAGCGCCGCGCGCCTGCATGCGTCAGAGAATGGCCAGCCTTATCGCGTAGGCCACCGCCGCGACCGCGGCGACGCCGGCCGCCCACAGACCGACGAACCAGAGCAGCCGGCGCCAGCCCTCGCGCATCGCAGCGCCCTCAGTGATAGCCGCTGTCGCGCGTGACCTTGCCGCGGAACAGCCAGTAGACGTAGCCGGTATAGGCCAGGATCACCGGCACCAGCACCGCGGCGCCGACCAGCAGGAAGATCTGGCTGCTGCGCACGGTGGCGGCGTCCCAGATGGTGATCGAAGGCGGCACGATCATGGGATAGAGGCTGATGCCGAGCCCGAGATAGGACAGCGCGAACAGGCCCAGAGCACAGAGGAACGGCGTGGCGTGGTTGTCGCGCGCCAGCGTGGCGAACATGCGCCAGGCCAGCAGCACCACCAGCACAGGCACCGGCGCCGCATAGAGCATGTTGGGCAGGGTCAGCCAGCGCTGGTAGAAGCCCTCCTGCAGGAACGGCATGATCAGGCTGATCAGCGCGATGAACCCCAGCGTTGCCACGGCAAGCACTCTGGTGAAGCCGCGCACCCGGGCCTGCAACGCGCCCTCGGTCTTCCAGATCAGCCAGCCCGCGCCCAGCAGACCGTAGCCCGCGACCAGCGCCACGCCGGTCAGCAGCGAGAACGGCGTCAGCCAGTCCCACCAGCCGCCGGCATAGGCGCGATTGGCGACCTCGATGCCCTGCACCAGCGCGCCCAGCGCAATGCCCTGGGTCAGCGTCGCCACGTAGCTGCCGCCGGCGAAGGCAACGTCCCACAGGATCCTGCCGCGGTCGGTATCGGCCTTGAAGCGGAACTCGAAGGCGACGCCACGGAACACCAGCGCCAGCAGCATCAGGATCAGCGGCATGTAGAGCGCCGGCAGGATGGTGGCGTAGGCCAGCGGAAAGACGGCGAACAGCCCGCCGCCGCCCAGCACCAGCCAGGTCTCGTTGCCGTCCCATACCGGCGCCACGGTATTGACCATGACGTCGCGATCGGCGCGCTCGGGCATGAAGGGAAAGAGAATGCCGACGCCGAGGTCGAAGCCGTCCAGCGCCACGTAAAGGAACACCGCGGTGGCGATCAGCAGCGCCCAGATCAGAGTGAGATCGATCATGGCGTGGCCCTCCTGCCGCCGACCGGGCCGGGCGCATCGCCGACCATGGCCGGGGCTGGCGTGATGCCCGCCGCGCGTGTCGGCTCGCCGCGCTTCGGCCCTTCCTCGTGCGGATGCGGCGGGCGGGCGAACAGGCGCACCAGGTACCAGATGCCGGCGCCGAACACGACGAAGTAGACCACGATGAAGGCCACCAGCGATGTCGCCACCGCAGGTGCAGCGATGGGCGAGACGCTGTCGGCCGTGCGCATCAGGCCATAGACCGTGAAGGGCTGGCGACCGGCCTCGGTCACGATCCAGCCGGCGGTGGCGGCGATCGGTCCGGACGGCGCCATCGCCACCGCCCAGGCGAGGAACGGCCGCATCGTGTAGAGCTTGCCGACCCAGCGCAGCGCCAGGCCGGCGACGCCAAGCGCGATCATCAGCAGGCCGAGCCCGACCATGATGCGGAACGACCAGAACACCAGCGGCACGTTGGTCGGCCGGTCCTCGCGCGGAAAATCCTTCAGCCCGCGGATCGTCGCGTCCGGATCATGCGCCAGGATCAGGCTGCCGAGCTTCGGAATCTCGATGGCGTGCCGTGTCTCCTCGGCCTTCATGTCGGGCCAGCCGAACAGGATCAGCGGCTGGCCGGCGCGGGTTTCGAAATGGCCTTCCATCGCCGCCACCTTGGCCGGCTGGTGCTGCAGCGTGTTGAGCCCGTGCATGTCGCCGACCACCAGCTGCGCCGGCGCCACCAGAGCGGCCATCCACATCGCCATCGAGAACATGGTGCGCGCATGCTGGGTCGCCGGTCCGCGCAGCAAATGCCAGGCGCCGACCGCGCCGACGATCATCGCCGTGGTCAGGTAGGCGGCGATCACCGTGTGCACGAAACGATAGGGAAAGGACGGGTTGAAGATGATCTCCAGCCAGTCGTCGGGATGGAAGAAGCCGTCGGCGGTGACGATATGGCCGGCCGGCGTCTGCATCCAGGAGTTCGCCGCCAGGATCCAGAACGCCGAGATCAGCGTGCCGATCGCCACCAGGCAGGTGGCGAGAAAATGCAGCTTCGGGCCGACGCGGTTCAACCCGAACAGCATGACACCGAGGAAGCCGGCCTCGAGGAAGAACGCCGTCAGCACCTCGTAGCCCAGCAGCGGGCCCAGCACCGGCGCCGTGCGGTCGGAGAATACCGACCAGTTGGTGCCGAACTGGTAGGACATGACGATGCCCGACACCACGCCCATGGCGAAGGCGACGGCGAATATCTTCAGCCAGTACTTGAAGAGATCGAGGTAGTGCTCGCGCCTCGTCAGCAGCCACAGGCCTTCGAGGACGGCGAGATAGCTCGCCAGGCCGATGGTGAAAGCGGGAAACAGGAAGTGCCATACGACGGTGAAGGCGAACTGGAAACGCGCCAGGTTGAGAGCGAGGTCCTGCTCCATCGGCTTCCTCCGTCGTCGCCGGATTGCGGCCGGCGGCCATGCGGATGCGGCGGCTCACCTGTCCGCCAACTCAAGCCTCAATCTAGGTGTCTTTGGCTATGGCCGCACGACGCCATCTTGTCCCATCGGACGCAACGTCGCAGCCGGGGCTTGGTTCAGGCCAGGCCGGGCTTCACCGTCAGCGACGCTTCGGTCGACTTTTTGACCTGATCGACGCTGACCCCGTCGGCCAGTTCGATCAGCGTCACGCCAGGCTTGCCCTTCTTGTCGATGGTGAAGACGCCCAGCTCGCTCACGACCATGTCGACCACATTGGCGCCGGTCAGCGGCAGGGAGCAGGATTTCAGCAACTTGGAGGCGCCGTCCTTCGACGTGTGTTCCATCACCACGATGACCTTCTTGACGCCGGCGACCAGGTCCATCGCCCCGCCCATGCCCTTGACCATCTTGCCGGGGATCATCCAGTTGGCCAGGTCGCCGTTCTCCGCCACTTCCATGGCGCCCAGGATCGACAGGTCGATATGCCCGCCGCGAATCATGGCGAAGCTGTCGGCGCTGCTGAAATACGACGTGTCCGGCAACTCGCTGACGGTCTCCTTGCCGGCGTTGATGATGTCGGGATCGACCTCGTTGTCGAGCGGGTACGGGCCCATGCCCAGCATGCCGTTCTCGCTTTGCAGCACGACATGCATGCCTTCGGGAATGTAGTTCGACACCAGGGTCGGAATGCCGATGCCGAGATTGACGTAGAAACCGTCCTGCAGCTCCTTGGCGGCGCGGGCGGCCATCTGTTCGCGGGTCCAGGCCATGACGATGTCCTCCTCTGCTGATCGGTTCAGATCTTGCGCGTGGTGCGCTTCTCGATGCGCTTCTCGTACGGCGTGCCGAGAATGATGCGATCGACGTAGATGCCCGGGGTGTGGATGTGGTCGGGATCGATCTCGCCGGGCTCGACCAGGATCTCGACCTCGGCCACGGTCTTCTTGCCGGCGGTCGCCATCATCGGGTTGAAGTTGCGCGCGGCCTTGCGGAACACGAGATTGCCGGCCTTGTCGCCCTTCCACGCCTTGACCAGCGACAGGTCGGCGACCAGCCCGCGCTCCATGACGTATTTTTCGCCGTCGAACTCGCGCACGTCCTTGCCTTCCGCCACCAGCGTGCCGACGCCGGTCTTGGTGAAGAAGGCGGGTATGCCGGCGCCGCCGGCGCGGATGCGCTCGGCCAGCGTGCCCTGCGGGTTGAACTCCAGCTCCAGTTCGCCCGCGAGATACTGCTGGGCGAAGATCTTGTTCTCGCCGACATAGGACGAGATCATCTTCTTGATCTGGCGCGTTTCCAGCAGCAGGCCGAGGCCGAATCCGTCGACGCCGGCATTGTTGGAGACGCAGGTCAGATTCTTGACCCCGGTGTTGCGCAGCGCATCGATCAGCTTCTCGGGAATGCCGCACAGGCCGAAGCCGCCGGCCATCACCATCATGCCGTCGAACACCAGCCCGTCGAGCGCCGCCTTGGCGTCGGAATAGACCTTCTTCGCCATCTCGTTTCCTTGTCTGCGGAAAATTGCCGTGGGTCGGCCTTTTATGCGGGCCGGCCCATGCCGAGTCAACGTCCCGCACCGCAGCATCCCCGGGCTGTCGCGAAGGGCGCCCAGCCTGTCCCTCCGGCCGGCGTTCCCGGTTCTTAACGCGAGCGCAGCCGCACGAGCAGCAGCGAGCCGCCGATCACCAGCAGGCCGGAAACGATTTCGGCCGGCCCCAATGTCGGCCAGGGCAGCCAGCCGGCCAAAGCGCAGCCGGCCTCGAACACCAGGCAGGCGAAGGGCAGCAGCGCCAGCGTCGCCAGATAGGTCTGGGTGCCCGCCAGCCGCACCGCCAGCAGCGCCAGATACATGGTCGGCCCGCGCAGCAGAACGCCCGCCAGGGCGCCGGCGATCAGCAGTTCGGTGGAGGCGAAGAGCTGGCCGAAATCGCCGAAGGCCAGCGCGTTGCTGCCGACGCTGATGCCGAGCGCCCCCGACAGGGCCCAGGCGGCGATGAACATGGCCGCCGTAACCATCAGCACCGTGCCGGTGAACAGGCAGCGCGCCTTCACGTCGTCGCGCCGGTTCTCCGGATGGCGCTCGATCAGCAGGGTCGAGGCGACCACGGCACATTCGGCGATCACTTCCAGCAGCACCGCCGGGTTGAGCAGCCCGCCGGGCAGGGAGAAGGCCATGGTGGCGATGCCGGCGATCATAATGCCGTGCGCCAGCACCTGCCCGCCCGGCAGCGGCCGGCGCGTGACCAGCACAAGCACCAGCGCCGCCAGCGGCACGTTCATCGACGCCAGCAGCGTGTCCTGCATCACCGTCACGTAGAGCAGGGCGGCGGAGGAGGCGCCGGCGCTGACGACCCGCAGCGCGCCATAGGCCCAGATCGACGGCGACAGCAGCGAAGCCCAGGCGATCGTCGCCCGGCGGCCGAACGCCATCATGGCGAGACCCCCGGTCAGCAGTTGCACCAGGGTGAAGCCCCAGGCGTTGATCTCGAAGCGGATCAGCACCAGGCGCGTGGCGACCAGCAGCACGGCCCAGGCGATGGTCGCGGCCACGGCGACGGCAAGCGGCGAATTGTTCATGTGAGTGATTTCAGGCGGTACGCAACAGCATGCGGTTGGCGGAATTGAAGACGGCAAAGACCTGATCGAACTGGCGCTTGAAACGCTCCCAGTCGAGCGAGGAATCCAGCTTCCGCAATTCGTCGTGAATGTCGCCCAGCGAGCGCCTGCCGTCGCAGCGCGTCAGGATGGCGCCGGCCAGCGGCGGCAGCGCGGCGCGCCATTTCACCCCGTCGAGATCGCCGCTCAGGGCGCCGGCCTTGCGCACCGAGGCCGCCAGGGTGGCGCCGTCCAGTTCGCGCAGCACCGGCACGGCCCGCGGGCCATCGGCGCGGGCGATGCAGGCGGGCAACCGGCCGGGCCAGGTCAGGTAGACGGTATGGGTCGTCAGATTGCCGGCCAACTGCTCGGCCAGGGCCGCCCGTTCCAGCCAGGGCAGTTCGGCGGCGCGCCGTCGCAGCGCCGGATCGGCGACGTACGTGTCCGGGTCGTAGCGCACCGGCTCGATGAAGGCCGCGATCCGCAGCCCGGCCGAGGCGACAAGTGCGGCCAGTTGCGGCACGTCGTAGGCGCGATCGCGGGCATGCAGCAGCAGGTCGAACAGACCGGCGTCGCCGCCCCGCAGGTGATCGGACAGGAACGGGTTGCGCTTGAACCAGTTGGTCGGCGGCAGCGCCTCGAGCAGGCGGCGGGCGAGCCGGACCCGCTCGGCCACGTCCAGTTCCGGCGGGGCCAGAAGGCGCAGCGCGTCCTGCATTTCGTAGACGCCGGTGCGCCCGTGCCGCCCGTAAACCATGATGCCGAGGCCACCCTCCTCCGCCAGCACGCCCGCCAGCGCCCGCAGCCCGGCCTCGGGATCGGCAAGATGGTGCAGCACGCCGGTGCAGTCGATGTAGTCGAAGCGTCCGCCGACGCTGGCGGCGACGTCGAGCAGCGAGCCGGTATGGAAGGTGATGCCGCTCAGGCCGCGTATGGCGGCGCGCGCCTCCGCCACCGCCCGCGCCGCCTGCGAAAGATCGAGGTAGTGCAGTTCGGCCGGGCAGCCGAGATCGGCCAGCTGCTGGGCCAGCATTATGCAGGCATCGCCGGTGCCGCCGCCGGCGATCAGGGCGCGGAACGGTCGCGACCAGTCGCGCCGGCCGGCGAACAGGTAGTGGTCGATCTCGATCGCCTGGCTGGGCGAACCGACCACCAGCCGCTTCTTCTCGTCGCGCGGATCGCGGGCCGGATAGGGCAGTGCCTCGTACTGCGCCTGCACCGCCGCGTCGCGGGCATCGCCATGGGGTCGGTCGCTGTGGCTTGTCATGGCGGGGCGGGAACGATAAAGCGGGTCCGGGAGGGCGGCATGAAAGGCTATTTCGGCATCGGTGTCGAGCGCGTCAGCAAGGCGATGAACGTCGG
>JBFWZG010000083.1:0-15236 GCA_050185515.1 Reyranellaceae bacterium | reverse complement strand
ACCGCCATCAGCGCCGCCGTCAGAGCGACACCCGAAACCGAATTCAGAAAGCGAGTTTTGACCGACATCCTGGAAGTCCCCCGAGCACAAAATATGGCAGAGGGCTGATATGCCCCCACTGCATCAATTACCAAATTACCGAGAAGACAGCTCGATGAGCAAGCGATACGAGGGACTTAGCCACAGAATTATCTTTGATTTACAACGCGTTGCCCCGCCGCAACAGTCACTAAGTGAAACGAATATCCTTTTGAATAAGGACGGACTTGATTCCAATCAGTCTCTAAAAGAGACCAATACGAAGAATGAATGTCATTGCGACGAAGTCGCATTCCGGCCCCGCCGGCCGCCTGCCGTCGCGGGACGCGATTTCCGCTTCGCAGAGCCGGCGCGCGACCTCAGCAGGGTGTTCAAATCCTCGGCGACGCGGCCGATCGCGGCCAGGGTGAAAGGCCCACGAATGGCGTGGCGACTGGGCGGCAACATGTTCATCACCGCATTGACCTCGAAGACCACCAGCCGCCCGTCGGGAAGTGTGGCGCAATCAATGCCGAAATAGTCGAGGCCGATGCGGTTCTTGATCGTCGTCATCAGTTGCGCGCCACGCTGGGGCAGCAGTGTCAGCGGGTCCGCCGCAGCCTGCCGTTCGAATTCCAGAAGGTCGGGCCGGTCCTCCATGAATTTCTGCGAGGCGGCGTTCACCATCCAATGGTCCGAGAACAGGTGATGGCGCATGACGACCGTTGCGCCGCACACCATCAGCCGCATCTTGCGATGCAGTCCATCGGCGCCGCGGCAGTCGACGTATTCGGTCAGATAAGCAGGCGGGGCGACTGCGCCGGAATCGATCGCGGCATCCAGCTCGGCGGCATTCGCGACCTTCACCAGACCGACGCCGGTGTGGCTTCCGGCGCCGCGCAGGAGAATCGGATAGGACATCGACCGATCCGCGACGACCGACGATGCGGTCTCGCCCGGCATCAGCCGCGCCGTCTTCGGGACCACGAGCCCTTCCAGCCCCTGCAGCATGCCGGCGACGATGTCGCGCCTGGTTCTGATCACGTTGCGAGGATCGTTCACGATGGGCGTCGACACGCCTGCCAGGGCCGATATGGCGACCAGCAGGGTCGTGGCGTTCAGATCGGGGTCCGCGAGACTGTTGAAGATGACGTCGAAACGGCTGAAGTCGTAACGCCAGCTGCGCGACAGGTATTCCGGCGTCATGAGCAGCGGCACGACGTCGGCCGCCCTGGCGTCGATCAGGCGAGGCGCATCGTTATGGCCCCGCATGTCGAGACTGAGGCCGGCGAACTCTTCGCTGCGCTCCGGCAGGTGGGCGGTGTCGGAGCCGTAAATGATTCCGATAGTCAGTTTCTCGGCCATACTGATGAACCTCCATTGCTTACCGGAATGCGATCGCGCCGCCTGCGGTCGGGCCGCAATCCTTTAGCGGCCGGCCCGCCGCTTAACAAGGCGCAGAACGCCGTCCGCATGACGACGCCCTACTTCTGCGCGTCGGGAAGATGTGCGGCGATCTTCGCCGCCAGAGCCTGACGCGCGACCTTGCCCATCGCATTACGGGGCAGCGAGGTCTCGATGCTGACCGCCAGCGGTGCGCGCCCGCCCAGCAGTTTTCGGCAATGAGCGATCAGCTGGTCGCCTCCGACCGGCGCGCGCAGCACGACTGCCGCGACCGGCAGATGCTGATGCCGGCCGGATGCAACGGGAAACGCCACAGCTTCGGCCACGGCGGAATGCGCCAGCAGCGCCGCCTCGATATCCGCCGGCATGATCTTGATCCCGTCGTAGTTCATCATGTCGTCGGCCCGGCCTCGAATGAACAGCATTCCCTCGGGCGACAGCGCGCCAAGGTCGCCGGGATAGATCCAGCCGTTGCGGAACCTGCGTCCGGCTTCGGCGTCGGCGTTGACGTAGCCATCAGGCATCCACGGCGTACGGGCGCGAATGTGGCCGGTCTCGCCGGCCCTGACGGGCCGATCGTCGTCATCGACTATCTCGAGTTCGACGCCAGGCAAAGCGCTACCGACAGTCTCCGGGTAGGCTTCCTGCAGCGCCGCGTCGGCGCCGGTCAGGAACGCGGTTTCGTTGGTGGCATAGAGAACCAGAAGCTGCCTGTTGAATCGCCGGCGAATCTCGGCGCGAACCGCCTCGGGAACAGCCATGCCGGTGGTCGCAATCTGTCGAAGGAGCGGCGAGCGGCAGGCGCCGTTCGGCAGGTGCGGCAGCAAGGCATTGAGATAGTTCGGCGTCAGGGACACATGGGTGACGCCGTAGCGGTCGATGAGCCCGAGAAAGCCCTGCGCGTCCATTGCAGGCGGCGGCAACACAACGCAACCGCCGCCGTAGAACGTCCGTTCGCAGGCGCTCAGCCCGAAAGCCATGTCGATGCTGACTGCCGAGAGCACCCGATCGTCCGGGCCATAGAAGAATGGCCGATGCGCGGCGCAACGCGCCAGCACCGCCCGATGGGTAGCGGCAATGCCCTTGGCCTCGCTGGTCGTGCCGGAGGTCCGCCGGATGTTCCAGGGCGCATCGCCTCCGGGAGCGCGCAGAGCCATGGCGATACTGGGCGGCGCATCCTTAAGAAGTTCGGCCGTGAACGCCACTGCCGAAACGCCGCCAAACGACGCGCCGCCGCCCGTACCGACCACGAACTTGACTCCAAAGCGCCTGATATAGTTCTCGCTCACCGAAGCCGGCTCGTCCGAAGGCAGCGTCGTGCTTACGGCGCCGATGCGGGCCAGGGCGAGAAGCGCGACGAGGCACAGCGCCGACTGGGGCAAGGAGACACCGACGACGTCGTTGGGCCGCAAGCCCGCGCGATGCAGATGCCATGCCGCCGCCCAGACGAGCCGATCAAGTGTGCGATAGTGGATCACCGAATCGTTCTCGATGATCGCCGACGCCCAGGGTCGCTCTGCGGCGTGCCGCCCGATCAAGTCGGCGACGTTGGTGATCTCATGGCTCATCATGTAGCTGATGCTTCGCCTTCTCGAAATTCAGCGCAGCGAGGGCGGCATGACCGCCGCCAGTTTCGCTGCGAGCTCCTGCCGCATGACCTTGCCGGCCGCATTTCGCGGAAAGTCGGCCTCGACGCCGATCGCCAACGGCGTTCGGACTCCGAGACGCTGCCGGCAATAAGCCAGCAATTCGTCGCTCGCGACCGGGTGGCGCAGCACCACCGCCGCCGCCGGCAAGTGCTGGTGCAGGCTCGACGCGACGGGAAATGCCACCGCCTCAGCCACGGCCGGATGCGCAAGCAAGACCTCCTCGATGTCCGCCGGCATGATCTTGATGCCGTCGTAGTTCATCATGTCATCGGCGCGGCCGCGCAGAAACAGCATACCTTCCGGCGAGAGCACCCCGATATCTCCTGGATACATCCAGCCATTGCGGAAGGTCCGGCCGCGCGAATCGGGAGCGTTGAAGTAGCCTTTCGGCATCCACGGCGTGCGGGCGCGAACGAGACCGGGCTCGCCCGGTTCGACGGGGCGGTCATCGTCATCGACGATCTGAATCTCGACCTCCGGCAAGGCCCGGCCGACCGTTTCGGGAAACTCTCGTTGCATCGCCGCATCGGCGGCGGTCAGCGTTTGCGCTTCATTGGCGCCGTACCATATCACGAGGTGAGGACTGAATCGGCGACGTATCTCCGCCCGCAGCTGCTCCGGCATGGCCATGCCAGATGTCGTCACCTCCACCAGGCCCGGGCATCGACATGCATCGGTCGGCAGAAACGGCAGGAGAGCGCTGAAGAAATTGCCGGTCAGGGAAACATGCGTGATGGCGAAGCGGTCAATGGCCTCGAGGAACGCCGATGGACTAATCGTCATCGGAGAAATCACCACGGTACCGCCACCATACAAGGTTCGTTCGCAGACTCCCTGTCCATACGCCATCGCAAGGTCGAGCACGGCCAGCAGGCGGTCGCCGACCCGCGGATGGATCACGGCATGCGCCGCGAAATTCGCACCGGCATTTCGATGCGTACGTGCGACGCCCTTTGCCTCGCCAGTGGTGCCTGACGTTCGCCGGATACTCCACGGCGCGTCGCCGCCCACGGCCCGAAGTTCGGCGGGAATCGCGTTCGGCGCCTGTTGTAGGGCGACAGGGGTCAGCACGACGGTCGGTACGCCGGAGGGCCCGGCGCCATCGGCCAGAGCCACGACGCATTTGATTCCGAAACGCCGCGCCAGGCTGGCGCGCAACGTCTCCGGATCGCCTTGCGGCAAGGCGGTACTTGCGGCCCCGATGCGTGCGAGAGCGTAGACCGCAACCAGATGAATGGCCGAATGCGGCAGCGCCAGACCGACCACGTCGCCGGGCGCGATGCCCGACCGACGAAAGTGCCAGGCGGCCGCCCATACAAGACGCTCGAGCAATCGGTAGTGGATGACCGTGCCATCCTCAATGATCGCAACCGCCCATGGCCGGTCGGCCGCATGGCGCGTGAGGACATCGGCGACGTTCGTCATTTCCTGGTCTTTCATTGACCCTGTCTCGACTCTGAACAACATCCCGCATCAGCGCATCGATGCCGGCACGCTCGGCAACAGCTTCGCCGCCAGCTGTTGCCTGAGAACCTTGCCGGTCGCATTGCGTGGAAAGCTGGTCTCGATGCTGATCACAACCGGTGAACGAATACCCAGAAGCCGGCGACAATGAGCCAGCAGCGCGTCCGGCAAGACCGTCTCTCGCACAACGACGGAAGCGGCGGGCAAGTGCTGGTGCGCCCGCGAGGCCACGGGAAACGCAACGGCGTCGACTACCGCCGGATGCGCCATCAGCGCCTCCTCGATATCCGCCGGGAAGATCTTGATGCCGTCGAAGTTCATCATGTCATCGACGCGCCCTTTGAGGAACAGCATCCCCTCGCCATTCAGCATCCCGGTATCTCCAGGATACAACCAACCGTCGCGGAAGTTCGGACGGGGGGTACTTTCGGGATTCAAATAACCACTGGCCATCCATGGCGCCCGAGCGCGGACTATTCCCACCTGCCCTGGCGGGAGCGGCAAATCATCGTCGTCGACAACCTGAACCTCGACGCCGGGCCGGATCTTGCCGACCGTTTCAGGAAACATTTCCTGCATCCCTCGATCGGCGACGGTCAGGGCGCCGATTTCGTTGGCCCCATACTGAACGGTCAGATTCGGCGTAACGCGACGGCGTACTTCCGACCGCAGCACTTCAGGCATTGCCATACCAACGACCAGCAGTTCCAGCAATCCCGGACAGCGGCAGTGGTCGACTGGAAGGACAGGCAATAGTGCGTTGAGGAAGTTGGGAGTGAGGTAAAGATGCGTAATGGCGTACAGGTCGATTGTGTTCAGCAAGTCCGCAGCGCTTCTGATGGCGGGCGCAATCACCAGCGTTCCGCCGCGATAGAAGGACCGCTCTGCAGCCATCAATCCGGTTGCCGTGGACAGTTCCACCACGCAGAGGGCGCGATTGCCCGGCGCGAGATAGTCCGCTGCGTGCGCCTGCCAGATCGCCAAAGCAGCATTATGGGTTCTGGCAATGCCCTTGGGATCTCCGGTGGTCCCTGAAGTCCGCCTTATGTTCCACGGCGTATCGCCGCCCACGGCTCTGAGTTCGGTCGGAATCGCTGCAGGAGCATCCTTGAGCGTTGACGACGTCAGCATCACTGTCGGCACACCGGGCGGCCCGGCCCCATCCAGCGGCGCTACGACCCATTTGACGCCGAAGCGTCGCGCAAGGGTTTCGCGCAGCGGCGCCGGGTCGCTTTGCGGCAATGCGATGCTCGGCGCGCCGATGCGGGCCAAAGCATATACTGCCACCAAATGAAGCGCCGAATCGGGCACTGCCAATCCGACAACGTCGCCTGGCGCAATGCCCGAGCGGCGAAAATGCCAGGCGGCCGCCCATATCAGACGCTCGAATGACCGATAGTGAATGACCCTGCCGTCCTCGATCATCGCGACCGCCCATGGCCGCGCAACGGAATGGCGCGTGATCACGTCGGCCACGTTGGTCATCGGTTGTTCGATCATTCGAAGATCAACCTCGGTCGCTCGGCTTGCTGTCGCTATTCGGGCCGATCCCGCTGGTGCTGCCGCGCGGCGCGGATGCCCCCGGCGCCGGCATCGCCGGCGCCAGAAGCCGCACAAGTTCGCTCTTCAGAACCTTTCCCATCTTGTTCTTGGGCAGGGTAGGAAGGACTATGACCTGCGCCGGCCCGCGCGTTCCCAGCCGCTCGCGTGCGAACGCAAGCAGCTCTTCCGTCGACGTCGCCGTTCTGACCGTTACCGCCGCAACCGGAACCTGCTGGTGGATTCTCGATGGCATGGGGAAAGCGGCCGCTTCGACCACGGCGGGGTGCGCAAGCAATACGGCCTCGATGTCCAACGGCGCAATCTTCACGCCGTCGAAGTTGATCACGTCGTCGACCCGGCCCTTCAGGTGGATCACCTTGTCCGGCCCAAGCACCCCGGTGTCGCCCGGATAGAACCACCCGGCGCGGAACGCCTTGCGCGACGCCGCTTCGTCATCCACGTAGCCAGAGGGAAACCACGGTGCCCTGAACCGCAATACGCCCATGGTGCCCGGAGGAACGGGGCATTCGTTGTCGTCAACCGCCTCGACCTCGATACCGGGGACGCAGCGACCAACGCAATCGGGAAACGCATCCTGCAATTGCCCGTCAGCGACCGCCAGGACGTTCACCTCGTTTGACCCATAGGAGACTATTAGCCCCGGGGTCAACCGGCGCCGGATTTCCTGGCGCAAGCCATGGGGGCAGTTCGCCGTGCTGATCACCAGTTCCCGGACACTGCGAAGCATCGGCGACGGTCGGCGCACCTCGGCCATCATCGCCATGGCATGGAATGGCGTCAGCGCCAGTTGCGTGGCCGCCGAACTCTCGACCAGCGACACGAAATCCGCAGCGCCGATTCCCTTTTGCGCGATGACGACCGTACCACCCACATCGAGCGTCCGCAGGCACGGGCGCAAACCATATGACGTTCCCATATCGAGTAGCGCCACGAATACGTCTTCGGGAAACTGCGGCACCGCCTGCCGGCGATGCCGGTCGATCTCCAGCGACGCCCAGTGAGTCCGCAGCACCGCCTTCGGCCGCCCTGTCGTGCCGGAGGAGAAGGCGATTTTCAGTCTCCGATCGCCGCCGTCGACGCGCAAGTCCGGATCCGGTCGTACCGGCGGAGCATCCAGCCAACGTCGAGCGGGCTGCAGGGACGGCACCGCGGTTCCCGCCGCGTCGCCGATGACGGCCATCGCGCCGAACCGCCTGATCAGCTCCGCCCGGTAGTCCGCGGGCTCGTCGATGGGCAGCGGCAGAACCGTCGCTCCAAGACGGGCGAGCCCGTAGAACGCAACGAGGTACAGAACCGAGTTGGGAAGGCTGATGCCGACGTTTCGGCCAGGCGAAATGCCCGCCTGACGCCACTCAGCGCAGGCCCGCCACACGGCCCCGTCGAATGCCGCGAAAGAAATGCGGCGGCCGTCTTCGACGACCGCCGCTCCATCAGGTTTCCGGCTCGCCCAGTGCGATATGGCATCGGCGACATTGAGCGACATGTCCGACGCCCCTTGATGGAGCGCGATCAACGCCCTACTGAATACGTTGGAACTCGATACCCAGCTTGCCGTAATCGACCATATAAAATCCGTCTTTGTCGACGATTACCGCGTCCGGGCGCGTCTTGACGACGTCCTGAGCCATCACCCCCTGATAGATACCCTGCTGCCCACGGTAGCGGAACGTGTAGAGCGGGAAGCCGGCCGCGCTCTCGCCGACCGGAGCGATGTCTTCCTTCAGCCGGATATCGGATGGCACGGGTGGCCCATCAAGCGATGCAATCGAGTTCGGACTGACGCCGATCGCAATGGGATGCGTCCAGGCAAAAACGCCTATTGGGCCCGGAGGAGGACCGGCCGGACCGAAGCCAGCTCCGAACGGCCCCGGAGGAGGTCCCTTCACCGAATCAGCAAATGCCGACCCGAACTTGGGCGGCGGACCCACCACTAGGCCCGGTGCCATTGGGCCTGCCGTCTCGCCAGACCCCAGCGCCTCGCTCACTGATTTCGCACGCACAACCGGCGTCCGCCAGAGTTTCCGCCTCGTCGTCATCTCTCGACCTCCACCAAATTACATCAAAGCTCGACAAGCTGTTCAGGTTACGCAACTCGATTTGCAATGACACGTCGATGCCCGGCCCCTCTGCAACTAGCCAATGCGCCGGCACTCGATACCGAGCCTGGCATAGTCGACCCGGTAGAACCCATCCGAGGCCACAACCACCGCATCCGGCCTGACGGCGATTACGTCCTGAGCCATGACCCCCTCGTACAGGGCGGTCTGCCCACGATAGCGAAAGGAGTAGAGAGGAAGACCATGTACCGTCCGACCGACCATGGTGACGTCTTCTTTGAGCCGAGCGTCAGAAACCGGGAGGGGCGGTCCCTCGGCAGAGGTCGCCGGAGAAAAATCGATCGGCGGACTGAACGGTCCGAACTGGTTAATGCTTGTAGAATCAAGAGGCGATTTGGCACCAGTGATCAACGGGCCCGGACTTGCCCAACCCGGCGGCCCTAATGAAAGATTTCCCGCAGGTCCCTGCGCCAGAACGTCATTAACGGAAATCTCGTTCAACGATGGCTTCTGCCAAACCTTGCGTCTGCTGTCCATCGGCGGTCTCCATGACATTAAAAAAATGATAATTCAAAAAACCCAGGACCGGTACGCCTATTCGACTCTCTGTAGACCAACTCGAATGTACAATTGCATTACGCAACTGCTATTTCCCTGCGGCCTCAGTTCGTTTGACCTGTCTGACAAGTCCTTTGGCAATCAGTTCGTGGAGAAAGATTCGGGTTTCCTCTTCGCAACGCCGCCGGTCGACATCAAACTCTTCCAAAAGTCTGTCGACCAGAGACGCGGGCGACCGAGGAATCGCCAGCATCTGCCAGATCCGCACGCCGACCGCCCCGGTCACCGTGTAGTACTGACTTCCGTCGATATCGAGCAGGACGATCTCGTCTTCGGTGACGTTGAGTTCCGGTGGCGCGGCGGCACGCTCGATAACGGTCTGATCGTCGATACTCATTCCCACTCGCTCTCGGTCTCCAGTCTTGCGCAATCCTGAACGCGAATGATGCCGCTGGAAAGACAAAGCGATCGGCCGTAGGGTCGCTATCGCCAGCGAACGGGACACTCGTATTGACCCAACGCGATGCCGACTCAGCCACGTGTCCAAAAGCGCAGGCTTCGCTTGTGGCCGCACCGCATCATCTCGTGCCCGGCTTTCTTGGGCAGCGAGGCGTCGAGCAATTGCTGGCGTATTGCGTGGGCAACGAAGCCGCCTTTTCCGATGCATCGGTGGGTGACGGCAAGCAGGCATTGGTCGATGCCCAGTTCAGGCGCTCGCGGAGTCTAGCCAGGCCCGACGACTTCATCTACGCCGTGCATGCAGAGTTTCGTCGCCGCCTCGAGAATCTGCTGCCGGCAATAACCGCCGCCCTGAAGCTGTCGCCGTTCGATCCGACGGTCTACGAAATGGAACTGGTTGCTCACAACGACGGGGCGTTCTTCGCTCGGCACATAGACACGTTTACGGGCACGGGCGGTCTGCCGCCCACGCAGCGGATGATCAGCGCCGTCTACTACTTCTTCGAAACACCCAAACGATTCAGCGGCGGCGAGCTGCGCATCTACCCGGTGCTGGGCGGCGCCGCAAGCTGGGCCGACATCGAGCCCGTCTGCGACACGCTTGTCTGCTTTCCCTCTTTCGCACCGCACGAAGTACTGCCGATCGCCTGTCCATCCGGACAGTTCGCCCATTCGCGCTTCGCGATCAACACATGGATCTGCCGCGACAATCCCGTCGCCGCGGCCCGCGCCTCAACCTGATCGCGCCGGCATTCTCCATTCAGCCCGCCGTCGAATGTTATCCCATGACGGCTGCGGCGGCCGCCGTCGGCGCAACGCCAAGCCCGACAGCGGCAGCGAGCGCCATAAGCCAGACGCGACAGGTCCTTGGATCCGCCGCCACATCGCCGATCGCTGGGCGTTCGATCGTCGCAAGCGCGCGCAATCCTTGGCCGTCGTCTACAATTATCGAACATTTTCTGCCGTCCAATCTTGCCACGAAAAGCGTATCGCCCGGCCGGCGCGGTGACGGACCCGGCCTGTCCGACGCGAAATCCGTCCAGATGACCCGGCCCTCCGACGTCACGGAAACCACATCCGGCGCTCTGGGATCCTGGACATCCATCACGATGATGCGGTCGGCGACCTCGCACAGCAGCTTGGCGGCCGCAACGGCGGCTTCGTACGAACCTTCGTGCGTTTCGGGCAGGACTGGATCGGGCATTAGCAATACGCCGACGCTGCAGCGCTCGAGAGCAAGCCCCTCGTTGGCGATCGCTTCCTGCGTCGTCTGCAATACGGACGCAGTGGCGCGCGGGTGCCGCAGGATCGTTCGACCCCGCTCCGCATCCGAATCGGTGTGACGCCGGATCTTTTGTCCGGCAACGTCGAATCTTTCCCGCGTCGCGACGCCGACCTGATGGCCTGTCTGCGACAGAACTCTCTCGATGCTGGCGGCGACCGGTTCGGCACCATGTGCGCCGAGGACGACAACAGTATCGATCCGGCCTGTATCGCCATCAGGAAAAAGCGCTTGGAGCAGCATAGGATAGGCAGAAATGCCGGCGCGCTGCACGCCGGCCATGGCCGGCATCGGATTGACTTCGGTGAAGGCGCCGCCCGTTTCGTGGTACGGGCGGGAAATGTCCGTCGTGATGTAGTCAACGCCGGCGACGTCGAGTCCAACCGCCTGCACGGCAAGAAATGCCGCATCGATATTCTCGGGATGAGTCTCTGCCGTAACGTTGGCCAGTGTGTGATCCGGCTTGTTGCGCCACCACAGCCGCAGGACGATGCGATCCCCTGCCGGCAGCACGTCGTCCATCGCATATCCCGACGCCGCAACTCGCCCCAGCACTTCTTCGTCGACGATGACTTTTTTCCGCACCTCGGTCGCGACGCTGGCCGCCTCCGCCTCGATCAGTTGCCGTATGGTCGACCTTCCGTCGCCTTCAATGACCGGCGGGCTCGTCCGCACCACGCCTATCAGGCGACCGCGAATGAAGGTGAACCGATAGTCGAAGCCGGCCAGATGCTGTTCGACCTGAATCTGGCCATGCGCCCTGCTGTCGCGATAGGCCGCTCGCAGTTCGGCTTCGTTGGCTATGCCGACACGGACGCCAACCCCCATGTCCATACCCACCGGCTTCACGACGACAGGAAAGCCCAGCTTGCGCCCAAGTGTAACGGCCTGCTCCTCCGTTTCCACAATGCCCTGGAGCGGGACGGGCAGCCCCAGTTCATGCATCAGATGCGCGCCGAGCGGCTTGAAGGAGGCAAGCCGATAGGCCGTGTCGCCGGTTTCGTCGGTCAGCGAGTTGCGAAAACGCCGTCGTTTGTTTCCCTCGCCGAGCTGGACCACGGGAATGTTCTCCGCCAAGCGGAACCACGGAATCCCCCTCCGGTCGGCCTCGAGGAGCAGCAGACGCGTTTCGAGGGCCGGGACGACGCCTGATGCGGCGTTCTTGAACTCCTCGATCATTGCAACAAGCGACCGCTCTGCGCCGAGGGCGGCCGAAAAGATCGCAGTGCAGATGCCGACGGCGCAACTGCCGGCCAGCAAGCCAAGGCGTGGATGGCGGCACTCATAGGCGATGGTAGTGAGACCGGTCGGCGCCCTGTGCACCACTCGCGATTGCTGTGCGCTGCAGACGAACTGGCGTTGAAGCACCAGAGCCAGCTCCGCGACGAAGTCGCCAATGCCGGAACCGCTCGACCGTCCGAACGATAACGGCGTCATCCTTGCCGGCGTGAATGCGTTGTCCAGTGCTTCAATCGCAAAGTTGACGTCGCGCACCGCCTGACCGAAGCGCAGTTGATCGATCTCGGCCATGTCGCTGCCCGGGTCTACGACGAGGCCGATCGCCGGTACGGGAAGAAGGCAGTTCGCCCCCAGGAATGTCCGCTTGTCGACGATTCTCATGCGCCTGCGCCCGGATGCGTTGGCAGGAACGATAGTCCGATGTCGGCCGGTCGCGCCACGAGAGGTTCGGTCACGCAGTAATTGTCGCATGTCGGAGAAAGTTGCAAGACGCCATCGACAATTGGAGGCGATCGACTGCTGCCGTCTGTTGCGTCGACGGACGAATGTGAATTACACAACCAACATCATTCGGGGAGATGGCATGGGATCGCACGCATTCAATCGCAGCCCTATATCGCGTCGCGGCGTTCTCGCAGGCGGGATGACGCTTGGCCTGGCCGCCATTCTGCGTCCGGCCGCGCCGCGCGCCGCCGAAAAATGGCGACATGGCATCGTCCAGGCGAAGGGCGATTCCGGCTTTGTCTTCATGGCGCAACACCAGGGCTTCTTCGAACGCCGCGGCATCGCCGTCGAGTTTCTCGAGTTCAAGGGCGGCAAGGACGTGGCTCGGGCGCTTCTGGCCGGAGAGCTCGATAGCGCGGACCTGCAGGCGGTCGAAACTCTGCAAGCCGTCGAGAAAGGCGCCGAACTGCGGTTCATAGGGTCCACCATCATCGGTTACCCCTATGCACTCTACGTCAGACCGGAGATCGGCGACTGGGCGCAGCTTGCCGACAAGAAATTCGGCATCTCCGCGCCGGGTTCGACGCCTCATGTAATGGCGCTGGCGATGCTTCGCGCCCGCGGCGTCGACGCCAGCAAGGTCCAGTTCATGAACGCCGGCGGCAGCGCCAGCCGAATCAAGGCGCTGGCAGCCGGCCGACTGGACGCTGTGCCGGCCTCCAGCGAGTTCATGCCGATGGCCGAGGAACTTGGCGTCAAGGTCATGATCCATTCCCGCGACATCGTGCCGGAGTTTCCACGGTTCTTCGTCGTCGCCCGCCAGGCGACTTTGCGCGAACGATCGGACGCGGTCGTCCGTTTCCTCGCTGGATACATGGAAGGGCTGCGCTATTGCGCCGACAACCGCGAGGCGACGATCGCCCTTTCGTCGAAGATAGATGGTGGCTCCGAGGGTGAACGCTACGCTGCCATCTATGACGAAGTCGTCGGCGGCAAACTGCTCTCCCTCAACATGGAGATCCCCGCCGACCGTATCGTCTGGGTCCGCGATCTCATGGTCGAACTCGCCGAACTCGCAACGCGCGTACCCGTCGAGCCGCTGGTCGATGGCACATACCGTGACGCCGCGTTGAAGCTTGCCGGCCCGCGCTGAGAAGAGCGAGACGGACCATGACCGCGATGGCGGGATCGAGCGCCCGGCCCGCCCTGCGGGTGCGCAACCTCGCGATGCACTATCCTCTGCCCGACGGGTCGCTGAGGCAGGCGCTCAGCGCACTTTCCTTCGACGTCGAACCCGGCGAATTTGTCGCCGTAATCGGCCAGAGCGGGTGCGGCAAGACCACGCTGCTTCGCCTCCTCATGGGTCTGGCCGACCCGAGCGCCGGCTCGATCGAAGTGTTCGGCCGTCCCGCCCATGGTCGCGACCGTCGCTGCGCCATGGTATTCCAGCATGCGGAACTGCTTCCCTGGCGAACGGCGAGGAGCAACGTCTCCTTCGGACTGGAAGTCGCCGGCATGGCGGCCGCTGAACGCCGCCGCCAGGCAGACCGCATGCTCGAGCGTGTGGGATTGCGCGATGCCGGCGATCTGCGACCGCATCAGCTGTCCGGCGGCATGCGCCAGCGGGTCGGGCTGGCGCGGGCGCTGGCAACGAACCCCGACATCCTGCTGATGGACGAACCTTTCGGCGCGCTGGACGCCTGCACGCGCGGCGACCTGCAGGTAGACCTGAACCGCCTGCACGAGGAATCCGGGAAAACGGTGATCTTCGTCACCCACGACGTCGACGAAGCCTCCGCGCTCGCCGACAGAATTCTGGTGCTGGCTCCGTCTGGCACCCTGGCGAGCAGCATCGAAACGCAGTTGCCGCGCCCGCGCGGCGACCTTGAGCGGCTGCGATCCACGGCGGCTTTCGCCGACATCCGATTCAAGACCGCCCAGATGCTGCGGCCAGCCGCCACTGCGACCCGGAACTGAGTCCGCCGATGCTCTCCCTGATAAAACGCTGGCGCCTGCCCCTGCTTTCCTTCGCCATTGCCATGGCGCTGTGGGAGATCGTCGGCCGCGGCGGCAATCCGCTGATGTCGTCCTATCCGTCGGCGGTCGCGGCGGCCTTTGCCAGTGACTTCGCCAACGGCCAGTTGCTGCGCGCGATCGGCCAGAGCCTGCCTGCGCTTCTGCTGGGCTACGCCATCGCCGTGGCGATCGGCATCCCCCTCGGCATCCTTCTGGGTCGCTCGCGCCGTGCAGAAGCGATGCTGGGCTTCTATTTCATGGCTCTCGATGCCTCTCCCATCATAGCTTTCGTGCCCTTGTTCATTCTCTGGTTCGGACTTGGGGTAACGGTGAAGGTCGCGATGGTCGCGGTCTTCTGCGTTACGCCCGTGGTGATCAATTGCTGGCGGGGCGTGCGAGGCGTTCCCGCCACGCTCGTCGATGTCGGAAACAGCTTCGGGGCCAGCAGATCGCAAATCGCGTTGAAGATCGTGCTTCCAGCCTCCCTGCCGTCGATACTGACGGGTCTGCGCCTCGCCATCGGACGCGCCATCATCGCCACCGCGGTGGCGGAGATATTCACCGCGCTTTCGGGACTGGGCGGCCTGCTGCTGCGTCGTTCGGAGAGCTACGATACTGCGGGATCGCTGGTGCCGGCGCTGGTGCTGATGGCGATGGGCATTCTGTTCACGGGATTGCTGGCGCTGGTCGAGCGGCGTCTTCTATCCTGGTTCTACGACCAGGCCGACCGGTAGGAGGCGAGATGGAAACGAACGTCGCGGATCTACTGGCTGCGCGCGCCACGGCCATGCCGCAGACAGTTGCCGTCATCCACGGCGATCGCTCGCTGACGCTTGGCGCTTTGGACCGCGCCGTCTGGAGCATGACGCGAAAGATTCATAACGCCGGCATCAGGCCCGGCGATAGGGTCGGGCTGCAGGCACGAGATCCGCTGCTGCATCTGATCGCGACTTTCGCGCTGGCGCGGCTCGGCATCGTCCAGCTCGCCGTTTCTCCGGACGCTTCGGCCGCCGACCAGAACGCCGATCTCTTGCGCAGGGTCGGCGCCAGTGCCGTTGTTTCCGACCGGCAGAACCAGGACGA
>JBFWZG010000082.1:0-15333 GCA_050185515.1 Reyranellaceae bacterium | reverse complement strand
ATCTGGAAACGCCGCCTGCAGAGCCTGCTCTTCGTGGTACTGTCGGCAGCGGTGCTGGTGCTGGCCTCCGGGTCGATCGTGCTCGGCCCGCTGGCGTGGCAGTTCGTCGAGCGCATCGTCCCGGTAGGCCCAGGCATCGGCATATTGTGGGACATCGGACGCTACGTCATAGGCGGCGTGCTTTTCGGCAGCTTCCTCATGGCGCTGCACCAGTACATGCCGCCGCGCCGCCTGCCCTGGCGCACCCTGCTCCCCGGCGTGGCGGTGACCCTGCTGTTCTGGCTCGCCGTCTCGACCGGCCTGTCGATCTACCTGGCACTGGCGGGCAACTACGATTCGACCTACGGCACGCTGGGCGGCGTCGTCATTACCCTGCTGTTCTTCTACAGCGCCGCGCTGGTCTTCATTTTCGGTGCCGAGCTCAACGCGGCGTACAGAAGGCGGGCGAAGCAGGCAGCCGAGACCTGACTACTGCGCTGTCCAGCCGCCGTCGATCGAATAGGCGGAACCCGTGATGTTGTCGGCGGCGGCCGAGCACAGGAACAGCGCCAGACCGGCGATCTGTTGCGGCGTGGTGAACTTGTGGCTGGCCTGTTTCTCCATCACGAGCGCCTTGCTCTCGTGGTCAACGCTGGTGTTGTTGGCCTTGGCGCGGGCCTCGATCTGCTTCTGCACCAGCGGCGTCAGCACCCAGCCGGGACAGATGGCGTTGCAGGTCACCCCCGTATTGGCCGTCTCAAGCCCGACCACCTTGGTCAGGCCGACGACCCCGTGCTTGGCGGCGACATAGGCGACCTTGTTCGGCGAGGCGACCAGACCATGCGCCGAAGCGATGTTGATGATGCGCCCCCACCCCTTCTTCTTCATCATCGGCAATGCTGCGCGCACGGTGTGGAACGACGAGCAGAGATTGATGGCGATTACCGCGTCCCAGCGGTCGACGGGAAACTCCTCGACCGGCGCGGTGTGTTGGATGCCGGCGTTGTTGACCAGCACGTCGACGGCGCCGAAGCGCTTCTCGGCCCTGGCGATCATGGCGGCGATCTGGTCGGGGTTGCTCATGTCGGCGCCGTCATATGTCACCGCCACCTTGCATTTCGCCTCCATTCCGGCGCGCAGCTTCTCGATCTCGGCGGCATCGCCGAAGCCGTTCAGCACCAGGTTGCAGCCTTCGGCGGCGAAGGCTTCGGCGATGCCGAGGCCGATGCCGCTGGTCGAGCCGGTGACCAGAACCGTCTTGCCTTTGACGCTCATGACAACTCCTCGAGGATGGGGACAGGGCCGGTCGTTTCCCGTTCCGCTATTTCTTGAACAGCGCGGCGGCGGCCGAAGTATGCGACTGCTTGGCCGCGATCTTCTCGCGCACCCGCTTGATCTCGGCTTCCATGTTGGCGATGTACTCGTGCAGTTCTTCGAGCGACAGACGGTCGAGGTCCTGGGGTTTTGGCTTCCTGCGCAAGGGTTCCAGATCGTCGATATCGATCGGCATGCCGGGCCTCCGTTTTTCGCGGTTGCGAGTGTGGGCCGCGGCGGCTAGAGGATCAAGGCGGCGATTGCCGCAGCGCAGCCGCACGGGAGAGAAGCCATGTCCGCCAGCAATTTGCCCGCCACCATGACGGCGATCCAGATCACCAGGCCGGGCGGGCCCGACGTGCTTAAACCCGTCACCGACCGGCCGGTGCCCGCACCCAGGCCGCACGAGGTGCTGATCGCGGTGGCTTTCGCCGGCGTCAACCGGCCCGACCTGGCTCAGCGCGGCGGCTTCTACAACCCGCCGCCCGGCGCCTCCGATCTGCCGGGGCTGGAAGTCGCAGGCAGGATCGTGGCGCTGGGATCGGATGTGACGCAGTGGAAGATCGGCGACGAGGTCTGCGCGTTGACGCCCGGCGGCGGCTATGCGCAATACTGCGCCACCCCGGCCAGCCACTGCCTGCCGATACCCAAGGGCTTCACGCTGATGCAGGCGGCGATGCTGCCGGAAACCTATTTCACCGTCTGGACCAACGTGTTCGACCGGGCGCGGCTCAAGAAAGGCGAAAGCATTCTGGTGCATGGTGGCGCCTCGGGCATCGGCACGACGGCGATCCAGCTGGCGCACGCCTTCGGCTGCACGGTCTACGCCACGGTCGGCGACGACGCCAAGAAGGACGCCTGCCTGAAACTCGGCGCCAGCCATGTCATCAACTACCGGACCGAGGACTTCGTCGCCGTAGTGCGCGAAAAGACAGGCGGCAAGGGCGTCGACGTGGTGCTCGACATGGTGGCCGGCCCCTATATCGAGCGCAATCTCGACTGCCTGGCGATGGACGGAAGGCTGTCGGTGATCGCCGTGCAGGGCGGCGCGCAGGCCACCTTCAACGTCGCCAAGCTCATGATGGGCCGCAAGACCATTACCGGCTCG
This sequence comes from Reyranellaceae bacterium, assembly GCA_050185515.1. GTDB lineage: Bacteria > Pseudomonadota > Alphaproteobacteria > Reyranellales > JAQSWP01 > JAQSWP01. The sequence continues at coordinate 12,932 of JBFWZG010000082.1, read as the reverse complement.
ACCCTGCGGCCGCAGTCGGTCGAGGCCAAGGCGGCGATGGCCAGTGCCCTGCGCGAGAAGATCTGGCCGCTGCTGGAAAGCGGCAAAGTGGCGCCGGTCCACTTCAAGACTTTCCCGCTGCACCAGGCCGATGCCGCCCATGCCGAGCTCGAGGCCGGAAAGCATATCGGCAAGATCATGCTCAGCGTCGGCTGACCGGACTGCCCCCGTAAGCGCGAATTTCCGGCGATTTTTGAAACAAAATTGCGGAAAATCCCGGTCTGTTTCTTTGACCCCGGACGGTCGGTCCACTATATAAACCTCGGAATTCCTTAACATTCCCGGGTAGCGGACCCCCGCGCTTCACGCGCGGTGCGCAGCCATACCCGCGCGAAGGAGCACGACCATGACACTGCCTTTGATGCCCAAGGCGACGGCCGTCTGGCTGGTCGACAACACCACGCTCAGTTTCCGGCAGATCGCGGAATTCTGCGGCATGCACGAGCTCGAGATTCAGGCCATCGCCGACGGCGAAGTGGCGACCGGCATCGTCGGCGCCGATCCGATCGCCAACGGCCAGCTTAGTCGCGAGGAGATCGAGCGCTGCGAGGCCGATACCGACGCCAGCCTGAAACTGGCCAAGAACGACCGGCCGATGCCGGTGTCGCGGCCCAAGGGCCCGCGCTACACCCCGGTGGCCAAGCGTCAGGATCGTCCCGACGCCATCGCCTGGCTGCTGAAGAACAATCCGGAGCTGAGCGACGCGCAGATCGCCAAGCTGATCGGCACGACCAAGGCGACGATCAACGCCATCCGCGACCGCACGCACTGGAACGCGCAGAACCTCAAGCCGCGGGACCCGGTGACGCTGGGCCTGTGCAGCATGGCCGACCTGCAGGCGGCGGTCGATCGCGCCCGCCGCAAGGCGGCGCGCAACGGCCAGTCCATTTCCGGCGTCGCACTGCCGACGGTCGATCCCTCGGAAGCCGACCAGCCCGAGCTCGACGCCGGCGAGGAAATCCCCGAGCAGCCCGACGCTGGCATGAGCGAGGTCGATCCCGCCCAGGCGGATCAGCCGGACCTCGACATGCCGGTCGAGCACGACAAGGAATGAAAAAAGGGCGACCGCCGGGTCGCCCTTTTTCGTTCGTGCCGTCGGCCTCGACCCGAGCGCGACGCAGCGCCGGCGCGTCTAACCCTTCGCGTATCCCACCGGCTGCAGCGCCTCTCTGATCTCGCCCAGAATGGCCGGATCGTCGATGGTCGCCGGAGTCTTGAACTCCTGGCTGTCGGCGATCTTCTGCATGGTGGCGCGCAGCATCTTGCCCGAGCGCGTCTTGGGCAGCCGATTGACCACCACCGCCGTCTTGAAGGCGGCGACCGGGCCGATGCGATCGCGCACCAGCTTCACCACCTCGCGCACGATCTCCTCGTGCGGGCGGTTGACGCCGGCCTTCAGCACCAGAAAACCCAGCGGCACCTGGCCCTTGAGGTCGTCGGCGGCGCCAACCACGGCGCATTCGGCGACGTCGGGATGGGCGGCCAGCACTTCCTCGATGCCGCCGGTCGACAGGCGATGGCCGGCGACGTTGATGACGTCGTCGACGCGGGTCATGACGAAGACATAGCCATCCTCGTCGATATAGCCCGCGTCGCCCGTCTTGTAGTAGCCCGGATAGTCGGCGAAATACGCCTGTTTGAAACGGTCGGGCGCGTTCCATAGCGTCGGAAACGTGCCGGGCGGCAGCGGCAGCTTGCCGACCAGCGCGCCGATCTCGCCCGGCTTGACCTCGTGGCCTTCCGGATCGAGCACCCGCAGATCCCAGCCCGGCGCCGGCACCGTCGGCGAGCCATGCTTGACCGGCAGCAATTCGATGCCGGCGAAATTGCCGCACACCACCCAGCCGGTCTCGGTCTGCCACCAGTGATCGATCACCGGCACCTTCAGGATCTCCTCGGCCCAGGCGATGGTCGGCGGATCGCCGCGCTCGCCGGCGAGATAGAGCCGCTCGAAGGCCGAAAGATCGTACTGCTTCACCAGCTTGCCGTCGGGATCCTCCTTGCGGATGGCGCGAAACGCCGTAGGCGCGGTGAACAGCGCCTTGACCTTGTGTTCGGCGATGACGCGCCAGTAGACGCCGGCGTCGGGCGTGCCGACCGGCTTGCCCTCGTACAGCACCGAAGTGGCGCCGTAGATCAGCGGCGCGTAGGCTATGTAGGAATGGCCCACCACCCAGCCGACGTCGGACGCGGCCCAGAACACCTCGCCGGGTTCGATGCCGTACAGGCCTTTCATCGACCAGTGCAGCGCCACGGCGTGCCCGCCATTGTCGCGCACGACGCCCTTGGGCTGGCCCGTCGTGCCCGAGGTATAGATGATGTAGAGCGGATCGGTCGCCTCGACCGGCACGCAATCGTGCGGCGCGGCGTCCTTGACGAAATCCTGCCAGTCAATGTCGCGGCCGGCGATCAGTTCGCATGGCCCCTGCTGGCGCTGCAGTACGACGCAGTGCTTCGGCTTGTGCTTCGCCAGCTCGACGGCGCCGTCGAGCAGCGGCTTGTACTCGACGATGCGGTTGGGCTCGATGCCGCACGACGCCGACAGGATCAGCGACGGCTTGAAGTCGTCGATGCGGGTGGCGAGCTCATGCGAGGCAAAACCGCCGAACACCACCGAATGGATGGCTCCAAGACGGGCGCAGGCCAGCATGGCCATCACCGTCTCCGGCACCATCGGCATGTAGATGATGACCCGATCGCCCTTGCCGATCCCCAGCCGCGCCATGGCGCCGGCGATCTGTGCGGTGCGATCGCGCATCTGGCGATAGGTGAAGCTCTGCTTGGCGCCCGTGACCGGCGAATCGTAGATCAGGGCCGCCTGCTCGGCCCGGCCGCGCTCGACGTGTCGGTCGAGCGCGTTCCAGCAGGTATTGAGCCGGCCGCCGACGAACCAGCGATAGAAAGGCGGGTTGCTGTCATCCAGAAGCTGCGTCCAGGGTGCGATCCAGTCGATCGCCTGGGCCGCTTCGGTCCAGAAACCCGCGGGATCGCGCAACGAGCGTTCGTGCAGCCGGCGATAGGCGCCCTTGGACGACATTCCCTTCCTCCCCGCGCCGGTTCGCGGCATCCGAACGCGGCGCAATCGATTGCTTTGGCGTCAGAATAGGCCGCGCGGCTGTTGTTTGGCAAAAGCGCTTTGTGAGACAATCCGCCACCCTGAGGGAGTGGAAATCCGGAGGCGAGAATGGCGAGCAAGACGCAAAAGCGCGGCGCCGGTGCCAAATCGGCGAAGCGTGGCGTCGCGGCGAAGAGGTCCGTGAAGAAGTCGGCCAAGCGAACGGCCGCGGCGACGAAGAAGCCGCCGGTCAAGTCGCCGCCCGGCAACAAGCCCGCCAAGCGCAAGGAACCGTCGAAGCCGCCGGCCAAGAAGCTGCCGGGAAAGAAGCGCCCGGACAAGAAACTTGCCGCCGGCAAGACCATGGCGCTCAACCTCCCGGTGGGCCGTCGGCCACTGAAGGACCGCCCCTCGGTCAAGCGGCTGGCCACGCCGCGGCCGGCGCCGGCGCAGCGGCATGGCCGCAGCCAGTACGACACCGGTCTCGACAAGACCGCCGCCAATTACGCCCCACTGACGCCGCTGACCTTCCTCGAGCGCTCCGCTGCCACCTTCCCCGACCATCCCGCCGTGGTGCACGGCGATCGCCGCTACAGCTGGAAGCAGACCTACGCCCGCGCGCGCCAGCTGGCCTCGGCGCTGTCGCAGCACGGCATCGGCATCGGCGACACGGTGGCCGTGATGGCGCCCAACGTGCCGGAGATCTTCGAGGCGCATTTCGGCGTGCCGATGGTCGGCGCGGTGCTTAACGCGCTCAACATCCGCCTCGACGCGGCGATGATCGCCTTCATTCTCGATCACAGCGAGACCAAGGTTCTCATCACCGACCGCGAGTTCTCGCCGACCATCAAGCAGGCGCTGACCCAGGTGAAGAACAGGCCGCTGGTCATCGACATCGACGACAGCCTGGCCGGCGGCGGCGAACTGCTGGGCGAGATGGACTACGAGGCCTTCATCGCCCAGGGCGATCCCGAATTCGACTGGAGCGTGCCGGCGGACGAATGGAACGCCATCTCGCTCAACTACACGTCCGGGACGACCGGCAATCCCAAGGGCGTGGTGTTCCACCATCGCGGCGCGCATCTGGCGGCGCTGAACAACGCGGTGAACTGGGCGATGCCGCAGCATCCGACCTATCTGTGGACCTTGCCGATGTTCCATTGCAACGGCTGGTGCTTCCCGTGGACGCTGGCGGCGATGGCCGGCACCTCGATCTGCCTGCGCCGGGTCGAGGCGCGCACCATGTTCGACGCCATCGCCACGCACAAGGTCACGCATATGTGCGGCGCGCCGATCGTGCTGGGCTTCCTGATCAACGCCACGGAAGCGGAGCGCAAGCCGCTGCCGCATGCGGTCAAGATCATGACCGCCGCCGCCCCGCCCCCGGCCGCCGTGCTGGAGGCGATCGAGAAGCAGGGCTTCGAGATCACGCATGTCTACGGGCTGACCGAAACCTATGGCCCCGCCGTGGTCTGCGCCTGGCATTCGGAATGGGACGCGCTGCCGTCCGACGAACGGGCCCGGCTCAAGGCGCGCCAGGGCGTGCGCTCGCCGGTGCTGGAAGGCCTGAAGGTGATGGATCCGGCGACCATGACGGAAGTGCCCCCCGACGCCACGACAATGGGCGAGGTCATGTTCAAGGGCCACGTCATCATGAAGGGCTATCTCAAGAACCCGACGGCCACCAGGGAATGCTTCGAAGGCGGCTGGTTCCACTCCGGCGATCTTGGCGTGCTGCACCCGGACGGCTACATCGAACTGCGCGACCGTTCCAAGGACATCATCATTTCGGGTGGCGAGAACATTTCGACCATCGAGGTCGAAGGCGTGCTCTATCAGCATCCGGCGGTGCTGGAAGCGGCAGTCGTCGCCCGGCCGGACGAGAAATGGGGCGAAACGCCCTGCGCCTTCGTCACGCTGAAGACCGGCCATCACGTCAGCGGCGAAGACCTGATCGCCTTCTGCCGCAAGAACATGGCGGCCTACAAATGCCCGCGCACGGTGGTGTTCGGCGAACTGCCCAAGACCTCTACCGGCAAGGTACAGAAATTCGTCCTGCGCGACCGCGCCAGAGCGCTCTGAGGCCGGTCAGACCGAATAGCGACGTACCGCCGTCTCGTCCCAGTCGATCCCGAGTCCCGGACCGCGTGGCGTGACCGCGCCGTTCTCGACCAGCGCCGGCCGCTGCAGAACGGCCCCTGCGACGTCGAGAAACTCCAGCCAGTGCGCTGTTGGCGTGACCGCCAGCACGTGGGCGCTCGCCTCTACGAAGAGATGGCTCGAAACCGGAATGCCGGCCGCCTCAGCCTGACCCATGGCACGCAGCCAGCCTGTGACGCCGCCGATCTTCATCAGATCCGGCATGGCGAAATCGCAGGCTCCGGCGGCGATGGCGCGCGCCATGTCGTGGCCGAACCACCAGTTTTCGCCTGTCTGCACCGCCACGCCGCTTTCGCGCCGCACCTGGGCATGGCCGATCAGGTCCTCGGCCGGCACCGGCTCCTCGACCCAATGCAGATCGAAGACCGCGAGGCGCCGTAGACGGCGTATCGCCTCGGCGGCGGTCTGAGACTGGTTGTAGTCGATCATCAGGCGGATCGAGGGACCGATGATCTCGCGTACGCCGCCGACCATCGCAACGTCGCGCGCGAGATCGCCGTCGCCTGCCTTGATCTTGATGGCCTGGAATCCGCGCGCCACGGAGTCCTCCAGGCTGCGGCGATCGGCCTGCGGATCAACCATGCCGTAGGAATCGTAGGCTGCAATCGGTGCGCAGCGCCCACCCAGCATCTCGGCGACCGCCCTGTCAGCCGCTTTTCCCTGTGCGTCCCATAGCGCCATGTCGATGCCGGAGATGGCCATGCCAAGCAGCCCCTGGCGACCCAGAAGTCTGAAACTGCGTTCGAACTCGGCATAGCGCGTCGCCGGCGCTGCCGGCTTGCCGCGCAGCATCGGCGCCAGATCGCCGATCAGGGCCAGCAGCGCCTTGAGCACGACCGGCGTGTAGGCGAACAGATAGGCATGGCCGACCGGCCCCCCGACCGTGGGGATGTCGATGAGGACCAGTGGCGCAGCCGGGATTTCGCCCGAGGCGGTCCGCAGCGGGCGCGCCAGCGGCGCCAGCACGCCGCGAGCGACGAAGTCGCCGATCGCAAGATCCATGCGGCCTATCTCCCCCGTGATGTTGTGGTATCGCTAGCCCAGTCCGACCGACCATGGAATTCACTAGCGAGTATACTTTTCACGACACGGGCAAGCGATTCCGATGGCGGCGATCCGACAGGCGCGGCGCGTCGTAATGAACGCGGCTTACCGATCCCGGGAGAACCCATGCCGGCAAGATCCCTTTCCCGCCGCAGCCTGATCGGCGGCATGGCGGCCATAGTCGGACTGTCCAGCGGCTCCGCGTCGAGCCGGGAGACCGTGCTGGAACTGATGCGCCAGGGCGGATTGCTGCTGTTCATGCGCCATGCCAATGCACCGGGCATCGGCGATCCCGGCAGCTTCCAGGTCGACGACTGTTCGACCCAGCGCAACCTGTCGCGGGCGGGTCGCGATCAGGCGATCGCCGTCGGCGAAAGACTGCGCCGCGAAGGGGTGCGGTGGCAGAGCGTCCAGTCCAGTCGCTGGTGCCGCTGTCTCGACACCGCGCGACTGGCCTTCGGCGCGGCCGAACCGTTCGATCTGCTGAACTCCAGCTTCGCCGGCCGGCCTGATCTGACGCCGGCGTTGCGCGCGCATCTGCTGGCGCTGCCGCGCGCCGGCGCCAACCGCATCTACGTGACGCACATGGTGAACATCATGCGCCTGCTCGACGTCAATACGGCCGACGCGGAAATGGTTCTCGCGCGAGCGACAGGCGAGTCGCTGAAGACGCTCGGCACCTTGCGCCCGCCCGCCTAAGCGAGCGACCGGCTATTGCCGGGCGAGAACCTTGATCGTGTCCTTGAGCTTGAGCTTCTGTCGTTTGAGGGCGGCTATGGCCGTTTCGTCGGGATGTGGTCTGGTGTTTTCTTCCTGCAGCGCGGCTTCCAGAGCCGCATGCTTTGCCTTGAGAGTTTCAACCCGATCAACGGTTGCCATACCAGACCTCCCTTGCAGACAAGCGAACGATAATAGGGTAGGCACGCGCTTCGGGGATTGCCACTCTTGACTTCACCCCTCTTTGCCCTATCGGTGGAAAAGCAACAAAATTAGCGCCATGGGAAAAACAGCGACCAGCACCGGCAAGCCCCTGCAACCACGGCTGATTGTCGGCATCAGCGGCGCCTCCGGCGTGATCTATGGCGTCAAATTGCTCCAGGCGTTGCGCCCATTGCCGGTGGAAACCCATCTGGTGATGAGCCGGACGGCGGAAATCACTCTGGCGCACGAGACAGACTTGAAGGTCCGCCAGGTCCAGGCACTGGCCGACAGCGTCCATGCCGTGACCGATATGGCGGCTCCGCTTTCGAGCGGTTCGTTCCGAACCCAGGGCATGGTGATCGCGCCCTGTTCGATGCGCAGCCTGGGCGAACTGGCATCGGGAGTCACGACCTCGCTGCTGACGCGCGCCGCCGACGTGGTGCTGAAGGAGCGCCGCCGCCTGGTGCTGCTGGTGCGCGAGACGCCGTTGCACAGCGTGCATCTGCGCAACATGCTGGCGCTATCCGACATGGGGGCCGTCATCGCGCCGGCCATGCCAGCCTTCTACAGCCGGCCGCAAACTCTCGACGATGTCATCGACCATACCGTGGCGCGGGTTCTCGACCTGTTCGATCTCGAGGGCGGGCGACTCAAGCGCTGGGGCGAATAGCCGACTGCGACGGCGCCGCTCACCCTTCGTCAATCCCGGGTGAGGTCTTCTACCTCATCGACGTCGCCGGCAGGGTCTCGGGATAGCGGTTCTCCACCACCACGATCCAGTTGCGGCCGCTTTCGCGCGCCAGCAGGCCGTTGGCGGCAGCGATCACGCTGCGCGACACGGCATTGAACACGTTGCCGCCGATCGCCTCGATGCGATCGCCAAGATTGGCGGTCACCAGATCGCAATGCATGGGATATTTCTGGCCCTGCAGCAGGCGCCAGTCCGGCGCGACGTCGACGCCACGGGTGGCGCAGACCAGATCGCCGCGTCTCGGCGCGTAGGTGACGACGTCGCGGGCGACGAAATAGCCCGGATTGCCCGCCAGGCTGCGTTCGACGATGCCTTGCAGGTAGTTGACGTGACTGGCGTCGGGCACGAATTCGGATGCCGGCACGCCGGCTTGCACCATCAGGTAGGAAACGAACGCCGCCGACCATGGCAGATGCCATGCGCATTTCTTCGCTCCCGGTCGTGTCCAGCCCGCCGCGCAATCCGCATAGGACGAGAAGCCACCCTCGCCCACGGACGCCCAGTAGAGCGTCAGCCGTTCATAGACGCGGCGATCGTCCTCGGTCGACTGACCGACCGGATCGACCGCCACCGAGCCATCGGCGCGCCAGAACACGGTCTGTCGCCCGCGCCGGCCGCCAAAGGCCTCGAGCTCGCGATCGGCCACCGCCATCAGCTCGGCCCGCACCCGCTCCACCGGCACGTCGCGGCGCACGTCGGGCACCGGCGCGCCGGTGCCGGCGGCGCAGGCGGAAAGCAGGCAAGACGACATCAGGACGACGGCAGAGCGCATCAGGCGCGATCCAGATTGAGGGCGTGCTCGATCTCGTGCGCCGCGAGCAGGGGAAAGCAGGCGCCGAGTATGGTGGCGACGGCGGCGCGATCACGGCGCTCGACCTTGATGCCGAGCTGGGAACTGTAGAGCCCGAGATTGGCCAGCGCGGCAGCCAGACGTTCCTTGGCCGGGCGATCGCGATTGCCGGGGGCGGCGTAGTTTTCAGCCAGCATCAGCTGCTCGACGTGCTCGGCCTCGACCTCGGCGTCGGCGAGCCGCCGGCGCAGCACCGCGGCCGGCTCGTCGGGGGGGATCGGCAGGTTCTCGCCCGCCACCAGCCGCCGTCGCGCCGCGCGCAGCGGCATGACGATGTCGCGCTGCCAGGGGCCGATGCGGCCGGAGAGCCGCCGCAGTTCCTCGGCCTCAAGCCGGCCGCGGCCCGAGGCGCCAATCCAGCAACAGAACAGCAGCAGGTTGACGTCGAGGCCATGGCGATCCTGCAAGTCGATGCAGGCGCGCGCCACGCCCTCGCCGCCATAGACCTCGAGCGAGAAGTTCCAGAACGGATGCGGCGCAGCGCCTGCCGGCATGTCAATCGCCGAACGAGATGCCGAGACCGCGGGCGGTATGGACGAGCGCATCGTGCGGGTCGACCGCCTGGTACTGGCCGATGGCCTCGGCGATCGGCACCGCCTTCACCTGACGATCGCTCCACACAACCATATGATCGAAGCGGCCCTGCGCGATCAGGTCGACGGCATGGACGCCGAAGGCCGAAGCGAGAATGCGGTCGCGCGCGCCGGGACTGCCGCCGCGTTGCACATGGCCCAGCACGGTGACGCGGGTTTCGGCACCGGTCGCCTGGGCGATCCTGTCGCCGACGTAATGGCCGATGCCGCCATAGGTGACGGCGCCGGAGACGTGCGCCTGGCGCGCCGGGCTGCCGTCCTCGCGCTTGACCGCTTCGGCCACCACCACCAGCGCGAAATTGCGGCCCGTACGTCGCAGCTGCTCGACCTTGCGGGCCAGCGCTTCGACCGACCATATGATTTCGGGAATGAGTATGATGTCGGCGCCGCCGGCGATGCCGGCCGCCAGCGCGATATGACCGGCGTCGCGGCCCATCACCTCCAGCACCATGACGCGGGAATGGCTGGCCGCGGTCGGCTGCAGCTTGTCGAGCGCGTCGGTCGCCACCTCGACGGCGGTGGAGAAGCCGACCGATGCCTCGGTGATGCCGATATCGTTGTCGATCGTCTTGGGGATGCCGACCATGGGAATGCCGCCCTGCTGCGCGAGTTTGCGCAGGATGGCGAAACTGCCGTCGCCGCCGACGCCGATCAGGGCGTCGATGCCGAGAAGGCGGGCGCCCTCGATGACCTCGCCTGAACGATCCTTGACCGAGCCGTCCGGCATGGTGAATGCGAACGGGTTGCCCTGGTTGGTGGTGCCCAGGATGGTGCCGCCCCAGCGCAGGATGGAGGGCTCGCTGCCGTCGATGTCCAGGCGCTCGGTCAGTGGCGGCCGGGCCATCAGCCCGTGCGTGCCCTGGCGGATGCCGATCACCTCCCAGCCGTAATGCCCGGCGGCGCGGTGGACCACGGCGCGGATCGCCGCGTTGAGGCCGGCACAGTCGCCGCCGGAGGTGAGAATGCCTATCTTCCTTATCGCCATACGACCTTCCGAAGCCGATACCGCTTGGCCCGCAAGTTTGCTAGTCTCCGCCGGACATTAAACCCGAGCGCCTGCGCGACCAACCCTTTAGCCACCCAGCCCGGACATGGACGAACTAGACGAGCTGCGTGCGAGGTTCGACGAACTGCAGCGCGAACACCGCGATCTCGATGCCGAAATCGCACGGCTGACCTCTGAACAGCCCTTCGACCAGCTCCAGGTGCAACGCCTGAAGAAGCGAAAGCTCGCGCTGAAAGATCAGATAATCGCCCTGCACGAGAAGCTGATTCCCGACATTATCGCCTGAGCCGCACCTTCTTGCGCCGCGCCCGGCCACCCCTATAATCGCCGTCTTTTCCGGCCGCCCGGCCGGCACGAGGGAAACAATGGCAAAGACCGCGCCGGTGGTCGGACTGATCATGGGCAGCCAGTCCGACTGGAGCACCATGCGCCATGCGGCGGCGACGCTGGACGGGCTTGGCGTGGCGTACGAGAAGCGCATCGTGTCGGCGCATCGCACACCGAAACGGCTGTTCGCCTATGCCGAGGCAGCCGCCGGGCGCGGGCTCAAGGTGATCGTTGCCGGCGCCGGCGGCGCGGCGCATCTGCCGGGCATGGTGGCCTCGCTGACGACGCTGCCGGTGTTCGGCGTGCCGGTCGAAAGCGTGAGCCTGAAGGGCATGGACAGCCTGCTGTCGATCGTTCAGATGCCCGGCGGCGTGCCGGTCGGCACGGTGGCGATCGGCAAGCCCGGCGCCATCAACGCCGCCCTGCTCGCGGCTTCCGTCATTGCGCTGGGCGACAAGAAGGTCGCCAGATCGCTGCGCGCTTTCCGCGACCGGCAGACGAGCGCCGTCGCCGAAAGCCCGACCGACGATCCGGCGGGCCACAAATGAGCGGCAACGGCAACGGCGCGCTGGCGCCCGGCGGCACCATTGGCATTCTCGGGGGCGGGCAGCTCGGGCGCATGATCGCGCTGGCGGCAGCGCCGCTGGGCTATCGCTGCCACATCTTCTGTCCCGAGAAGGACAGCCCGGCCGCCATGGTCGCGGCGGCCAGCACGGTCGCAGCCTATGACGACGAGGACGCGCTGACGCGCTTCGCCGCCGAGGTCGACGTCGTCACCTACGAATTCGAGAACGTGCCGGCCGCGACGGTGGAGTTCATCGAGCGGCTGAAACCGGTGCGGCCGAACAGCCGCGCCCTGCGGGTGGCGCAGAACCGGCTCGAGGAAAAAAACTTCCTCAACGACATCGGCGTGCCGACCACGGCCTATGCCGGGGCCGGCAGCGCCGCCAGCCTGGAAGCCGCGGTCCGCCATATCGGCACGCCCTGCCTGGTCAAGACCGTGACCGAAGGCTACGACGGCAAGGGCCAGGTGCGGCTGGAAACCACCGCTAGTCTCGCCACCGCCTGGAGCCAGATCAGCGCCCGCGAGGCCATAGTCGAGCGCATGGTCGATTTCGAAATGGAATGCTCGGTGATCGTCGCCCGCGGCATGGACGGCACCTGCGTCGCCTTCACGCCGGGCGAGAATTTCCACGTTAACGGCATTCTCGACACCACGATCATTCCCGCCCGCCTGCCGGAGCCGCGCCGCCAGCAGGCGGAGGCGATCGGCCGCCACGTTGCGGAGAAACTGGAACTGGTCGGGCTGCTATGCGTGGAGATGTTCGTCACCAAGGACGCGCGCTTCCTCGCCAACGAGATCGCCCCGCGGCCGCACAACTCCGGCCACTGGACCATCGACGCCTGCATGACCAGCCAGTTCGAACAGCTCGTCCGCGCCATTTGTGGCCTGCCGCTGGGTTCGGTCGAGAGGCTGGCCAACGCCGAGATGAAGAATCTGATCGGCGAAGACTTCAATCTGTGGCGCAAGGCGATCGGCGAGGCCAACGCCAAGGTTCATCTCTACGGCAAGGCAGAGATCCGCCCTGGCCGAAAAATGGGCCACGTCACGCGCCTGCAGCCGCTCAACGCGCGCAGCAACTAGCGGCGAGCCCTCTAGCCGCGCTTGCGGCGGTGGTAGTGGCGTTGCGCCTTGGCGCGGTTGCCGCAGGAATTCATCTGGCACCAGCGCCGCGCGCCGCTCTTGCTGACGTCGACGAACAGCCAGCGGCATTTGTCGTTGGCGCATTGGCGGATGCGCTCCGGATCGCCCTTAAGCAGCAGATCGGCGGCCGACCACAGCACCGGCGCCAGCAGCGCCGGCGCGGTGAAGTCGCCGCGCGGCACCAGCCAGCCGAAAGTGCCGCGCACGCGCGACAGCCCGTCGCGGGCCGGCGCCTCCGCCAGCGCCTCGTTCAGCAGCGCCACGTCGAGATCCGGCACCGGTCGCTGGTCGGCAATGGCGGCGAACAGCCGCTGCATGGCCTCGCGCAGCAGGATGGCGCGATCGAAAAGCCGCGCGGCCTTCGTCGGATGGGCGTCGGCCCAGTTGCCGAACTCCCGCGCCCGGTCGGCCGGCAGTCCGCCCTCGCGTCCGGCCCAGGTCGCCAGCGCCGCGACGTCGAGCAGGGTTTCCGTCTGCTCCT
>JBFWZG010000081.1:9740-15535 GCA_050185515.1 Reyranellaceae bacterium | reverse complement strand
CCCAGGCCGGCGCCGCGATGGCGGCCGACGGCGTCGATTTCGTCGATGAAGATGATGCAGGGCGCGTTCTTCTTCGCCTGCTCGAACATGTCGCGCACGCGCGACGCGCCGACGCCGACGAACATCTCGACGAAGTCCGAGCCGGAAATGGTGAAGAACGGCACGTTGGCTTCGCCGGCGATGGCGCGGGCCAGCAGCGTCTTGCCGGTGCCGGGCGGGCCGACCAGCAGGCAGCCCTTGGGGATCTTGCCGCCCAGCCGCTGGAACTTCTGCGGGTCCTTGAGGAAATCGACGATCTCCTCGAGCTCGCTCTTGGCCTCGTCGATGCCGGCGACGTCGTCGAATGTGACGCGGCCGACCTTCTCGGTCAGCAGCCGGGCCTTGGACTTGCCGAAACCCATGGCGCCGCGCCCGCCGCCCTGCATCTGGCGCATGAAGAAGATATAGACGCCGATCAGCACCAGCAGCGGCAGCCAGTTCAGGATGGTGCCGAGCACCGGGCCGACGCCCTCGTCGGGCGGCATGACCTTGATCTTGACCTTGCCCTTGAGCGAGGGGATCAGGGTCGGATCGTTGGGCGCGTAGGTAACGAAGGAGCCGCCGGCGTTGGAGCCGGAATCGCTGTAGTTGCCGGTGATCTGCGAGCCCTGGATGGTGACGTTGGCCACCTGGCCGCGCTCGACCGCGGCGACGAACTCCGAATAGTCGATGGTGGTGCTGCCGGTGCTTCTGCCCGACGTGTTGAACATCTGGAACAGCGCCAGCAGCAGCAGGCCGATCACCACCCAGAGGGCAAGATTGCGTCCAAAGATGTTCACGGCCGGCCTCGCTCTCTCGACACTTTCAACTCATTCTAAATAGGCTTACAGGCAGTCAAAACAAGCGCCTTTCTAGGGGTTTCCGACCCAGGGCGCCGTCGCCAAGCTATGCGCCGGCCGGAAATCGGCCGGGCGAAAGATCAGGCTAGCAGGCGCGGCCACGGCGCGTCCACCGCTGCCGCTGCCGCCAATTGCCGCCATCTGGCCCGCCAATCCGGGCAAAAAGACGGCTACCGGGACCGCATCACAATGAAGAGCAGGCAGGGCGGCCGCGACCGGCGCCGGCATCAGGCGCAGCATCTCCGTACCGTGGCGCAAGGCAATCTGCCTCCCCGCCTCGCCCAGCGCGCCCAGTCGGCCAGCTTGCGGCAGGTCTATGGCGTAGCGGTTGTCCCATAGCAGCGGGCCTGAACCGGCATCGCTGGCGGCGACGGCTCCGGCTTCGCGGCAGACCAGAATGCGCCCGCCGCGCGGCAGGAAGCGGCAGCCGCCGGCGACCGCATTGCGGCCGACGGCAAGACCGGCCAGCGCCCGCACCAGGCCGGCCCGGCGGGGCGGGTAATGCCGACCGCCATAGATTGCCGCCAGGCGCCCGAGCAGGCGCAAGGCGAGGCTCTGCGGCAGCGCAAGGAACGGCGATGTCGACAGCCAGGCGAAGCCGCGCGGATCGGCCGTGACGCAATCGACGGCGATCGCCGCCAGGCGCCGCTCGATCGCGTCGCGCAGCGCCGCGAAATGCGCGCCGCTTTCCAGCAGCCCCGCCGCCGTTTCGACGGCGAGAGCGCGGCGGGCGCGGATGCGGGCGAAGTCGAGCCGCTCGTTCGACGGATCGTCGATCCAGCGCAGGCCACGCGCGCTTACCGTCGCCGCCAGTCGCGCGCGGGCAAACCCGAGCAGCGGCCGCAGCAGGCGCAGACGGGGACGCTCGACGATGGCAGCCATGCCGGCGAGACCTTCCGGGCCGGAAGAATCGGCCAGCCGCAGCAGGATCGTCTCCGCCTGGTCGTCAGCCTGATGGCCCAGCAGCAGATGCAGTATGCCGCGCGCGCTGCAGCGCCGTTCGAGCAATGCGTAACGGGCGGCGCGCGCTGCCTCGCTGATCCCGGTGACGGGACGCGTCGCCTGCCATTGCAGAATTTCCGTCTCGATACCGCGATCGCGCAACATCGAGGCGACCTGGGCCGCCTCCGCCGCCGAGCCGGCGCGCAGGCCGTGATCGACGATCAGCGCCAATACGCTGCCGCCACGCTCGCGCGCCCAGTCATCGGCAAGCAGGGCCAGCGCCAGGCTGTCGCGGCCGCCGGACACGGCGACGGCAAGGTCGGGGCTGGGCTCGAAAGGGCCGAGCCGCGCCATGGCAGCGGCGAATTCGGCGGCGGCGATCGGCGGGCGGTCGGCGGGCGCGACATCGCCAGCCGGCGCGCGGCCGGCGTGACGACGGGCTGCGGCCGTCAGCGGCAACGGCTCTTCCGCTTTTCCTCGGTGGCGCGGCGGCGCACGATCTCGGGCGCGCCGGGGTATTCCTTGGCCAGCCGGTCGTAGACGGCGCAGGCGTCTTCGTTCTTGTTCATCGCCGCCAGCGACATGCCGAGCTTGAGCAGCGAATCGGGCGCCTTGTTCCCCTTGGGATAGTTCTTGTAGCCGTCGGCGAAGGCGACCGAGGCCTGCTGGTAATCCTGGCGCACGTAGAAGGTCTCGCCCAGCCAGTACTGCGCGCTGGGCGCCAGCTGATGGCGCGGGTTCTTGGCGACGATGTTGCGCAGGGTCTGCTCGGCGCTGGCGTACTGGCCGGCGCGCAGCATCTGCTGGGCGGCGTCGTATTGCTGCTCGACCGTGCCGCCGGCCGGTGCGGCGGCGGCTTGTTGGGTGGCCTGCGGCTGCGCCGGCGGCGGGGCAACCGACGGGGTATAGGTCTGGCCCGGCTGCGGCGGGCGCAGCACGCCCCCCTGCTGCGATGGCGGAGCGGTCGGCTGATTCTGCGGCTGCGTGAGCGGCGCGGTCGACGGCAGCGTAAGCGGCTGGCCGCGCGGTGGCGTTGCGGAGGCCTGCGACGGCCCCTGCCCGGCCGCACCGGTCGCGGCCGCCGGCGCGCCGCCTTCGAGCTGGCTGAGGCGGAATTCGAAATCGGTGGTCATCTTCTCGATACGGGCAGTGAGCTGCTGCAGCCTGATCTCCAGTTCCTCGACCTGGCCGGTAAGGACGGTCATCTGTCGCTCCAGACCGTTCATGCGATCCTGCACCGCGTAGTTGCCGGCCTGCGCGATCTGCACCGATTCGCCCGAGCGACCAGTCAGCGTCATCGGCATGTCGGAGGTGTAGACCTTGCGCTCGATGTTCTGCATCTCGCGCTCCAGCCGCAGCAGGCGATCCTCCACGGTCTGCGCCCGCGCCGGCGTGGCGGCGCAAATGCCGGCAAGCGCCAGGGCGGTAAGGCCGGCGAAACCCGCCAGAGCCTGTTGAAAACCATGGACCATGATCAATCCCTCATGCTGTACGCCCTGACGGTCGCGCCATCGGGCAGAAGCAAACCGCAATGAACGATTATATACCGTAAAAATCCGGCCAAAAATAAGGCGTCGGACGCCTGCATCGCTGTGCCGCGATCGCTTGCGTCCGACGCCCCGTTTTCGGCGGCGTAGCCGGCCGTCAGGCCGAAAGCGCCGTCAGTTCGACAGTACCGTCACACCGCGACGGTTCTGCGCATAGGCCTGTTCGGTCGATCCGGCGACGGCAGGGCGCTCCTTGCCGTAGCTGATGGTTGCGACGCGATTGGCCGGAATGCCCTGCGAGATCAGGAAGGCGCGCACCGAGGAGGCGCGACGCTCGCCCAGCGCCAGGTTGTACTCGCGCGTGCCGCGCTCGTCGGCATGGCCTTCGACCGTGATGCGCCAGTTGCTGTACTGCTTCAGCCATGCAGCCTGACGGGTCAGCGTCTGGCGCGCTTCCGGAGTCAGCTGGAAGCTGTCGTACTCGAAGAACACGCGGTCACCGACGTTCTGCGAGAAATCGGCCTGGGAGCCCGGCGTCGCCGTCACGGTGCCGGGATTGGTCGCCGTCTGCGAGGCAGGCGGCGGGGTGGTTTCGCAAGCCGCGACCAGCAGCACCGCCGCCAGCAGGCCAAGAATCTTTACGCGCATCGTCTCATTCTCCTTGTATGCGGAGGTTGCATTCCGCCAATGTTTTGCCCATCACTGAGCGAATTTTGATCAGCACTGTCAGTGCCTTAGACGACAGTCTGCGCGTCATCAGCGAAGAAGCGCGCGGACTATACCACTCTACTAACCCAAATCAAGCGAGGCCCGGTTTCGGTTGTCGCGAACCTCCTTCATTGGGGGATCAGCGGCGACCACGCCGGGTCGGAAGCGTCGGTCGGCGTGACGACCTGACGTTCGTTGGACCCGGTGAGGTCGACGCTGTAGAGACGCACGCCGCCGCCGCGACCGCCGGCGCCCTGCGGCGACTGGCGGAAGAACATCAGCACGCGACCGTTCGGCGCCCATGTGGGGCCTTCGTCCAGGAAGCTCTCGGTCAGAAGGCGCTCGCCCGTGCCGTCCGAGCGCATGACGCCGATGTAGAACTTGCCCTGGAAGATCTTGGTGAAGGCGATCAGATCGCCGCGCGGCGACCAGACCGGCGTGGCGTAGCGCCCCTGCCCCTGGCTGATGCGCCGCGGATCGCTGCCGTCGGCGTTCATGATGTAGAGCTGTTGGCTGCCGCCGCGATCGGAGTTGAAGACGATGCGCGCGCCGTCCGGCGAGAAGCTGGGCGAGGTGTCGATCGAGGGATGGTTGGTCAGACGCTGCACGCGCTTGGTCCGCACGTCCATCGTGTAGACCTCGGAGTTGCCGTCGGCGGCGAGGCTCATGGCGACGCGATTGCCGTCGGGCGAGAAGCGCGGCGCGAAGGTCATGCCGGGGAACTCGCCCAGCACTTCCTGGCGGCCGGTATCGACGTTGTAGATGTACACGCGCGGCTGGTCGCCGCTGTAAGAGAGATAGGTGATCTCCTGCAGGGTTGGCGAGAAGCGCGGCGTCAGGACCAGGCTGCGCCCGTCGGTCAGGTAGCGGTGGTTGAAGCCGTCCTGGTCCATGATCGCCAGCCGCTTGACGCGCTGGGTGACCGGGCCGCTTTCGGCGACGTACACGATCCGGGTGTCGAAATAGCCATCCTCGCCCGTCATGCGCTTGTAGATGGCATCCGAAATGATGTGGGCGATGCGGCGCCAGTTCTGCGGCTGGGTGAAATAGGCCAGGCCGGTCATCTGCTGGCCGACCGTGACGTCCCACAGGCGGAACTCGACGCGCAGGCGGCCGTCGGGCTGCAGCTGCGCGGCGCCCGTCACCAGCGCCTGGGCGTTGATGACGCGCCAGTCGCCAAAGCGCGGCGGCACGTTGATGTTGGTGATCTTCTCGACGAAGGCGGCGCGATCGAGCGGCCGGAACAGGCCGGAGCGCTCGAGATTGGCCGAGATCACCTGCGAGATGTCGGCGCCGACGCGGCTGGCCTCAGCCTGCTCGCCGATGAACTCGGTGATGGCGATCGGCACCGGTTCCGGATTTGGCCGCGTGATGTCGATGCGCAGCTGCGCCTTCGCCGCCGAAGCGAGGAATAACGCGGCGGCCAGGACGAGGAATACAGCCGGCAGCGCCGTGCGGTTCGCGCGGCCTTGCCCGGCCGTGTGGATCGCTGTTTTCATTTTTAGCCTCACAGATCGCGGGGATCGAACCCGAAGGTGAAGTTGCGCCAGGTACTGTACTTCTCCGGCGGCAACGGGAAAGGCTGGCACGCCGGATTGAGCGCGGCGCGCAAGGCGGCTTCGGCGGCCGAGCGATAGAACGGATCGTTCATGCGCGAACGGTCGACGATGGTCGCCTCGCGCACCGTGCCGTTGGGATTCATCGACACCTCGATGTCGACGATCAGCCGTTCGGGATTGGGCGCACCGACCGGGAAGTTCCAGCACGGCCGCACCTTGTC
>JBFWZG010000081.1:0-9640 GCA_050185515.1 Reyranellaceae bacterium | reverse complement strand
GGTTTCGGCTCGGGCCTGGCCTCGGCCTTCGGTGGGGGCGGCGTGGGCGTGGGCGTCGGCTCGGGTTTCACTTCCTTCTTCGGTTCCGGCGGCTTGGGCACCGGCGGCTTGGTCAGCTCCGGCGCCGTCGCCTTGGGCGCCAGCGTCACGACCTCAACGGTATTCAAATCTTCCGGTTCCGGCGGCTTGGCCAGAAAGGACGGCAGCCCCAGCACCACCATCAGGGCGATCGCCAGATGGAAGATGCCGGACAGGATGCTGCCGGTCTGCATGCGCCCTACCGCTTCGGCCCGCCCGACGGCGCCCGGGTGGGTGCCGGGCTAGCCGGCGGCGACGCCGTCGTCGACTGCTCCATCACCAGCGCCGCCTTGGTGAAGCCGGCGCCGTTGATCTGGCCCAGCACTTCCATGACGCGGCCGTAGGAGATGCCCTTGTCGCCGCGCACGAAGATGCGGGTATCGGCCTTGTTGTTGGAAATGGCGCGCAGGCGCGGCACCAGCTCCTCCTGGCCGATCTTCGTCTCCTGCAGGTAGATCTCGCCCTTGGCGTCGACGCTGACGACCAGCGGCTCGTCCTGGCCGGCCAGCGGCTTGGCCTCGGTCTTGGGCAGATCGACCTGGACGCCGACATTGAGCAGCGGGGCGGCGACC
This sequence comes from Reyranellaceae bacterium, assembly GCA_050185515.1. Lineage (GTDB taxonomy): Bacteria > Pseudomonadota > Alphaproteobacteria > Reyranellales > JAQSWP01 > JAQSWP01. The sequence goes on along the minus strand of JBFWZG010000081.1, from coordinate 8,990 downwards.
ATGAAGATGATCAGCAGCACCAGCATGACGTCGACGAATGGCGTGACGTTAATCTCGGCCATCGGCACGTAGCGGCTGCGCGCGAAGCGGCCCTTGTAGCGGCCGCCGCCGCCATTGCCGCCGTTGAGCGCGGCGCCCATCAGCGAGTCTCCTCGAGCTGGCGCGAAAGGATCGTCATGAACTCGGCGGCGAACCCGTCGAGGCGCTGGGCGTAGCGCGAGATCTCGGTCGACAGCTTGTTGTAGGCGATCACCGCCGGCACGGCGGCGACGAGGCCGAGCGCGGTGGCGAACAGCGCCTCGGCGATGCCAGGCGCGACGACGGCCAGCGAGGTGTTCTTGCTGACTGCGATCGACTGGAAGGAGTTCATGATGCCCCACACCGTGCCGAACAGGCCGATGAACGGCGCCGTCGATCCGACCGAGGCGAGGAAGATCATGCGCTTCTCGAGTGCTTCCATCTCGCGGCTGACTGTGACGCCCATGACCTGCTCGATGCGCTGCTGCAGGCCCGCGCGCGCGGCGCCGGTCAGCGCCAGGCCCTTGGAGACGGTGCGGCGCCATTCGCGCATGGCGCCGGAGAACACGGTCGACATCGGATCGTCGGGCTTGGTGCCGACGCGATCGTAGAGATCCTCGAGCGAGATGCCGGACCAAAAGGTCTCCTCGAACTGGTTGGCCTTGGCGCGCAGGCCGCGCAGGCGCAGCAGCTTGTCGAAGATGATGGCCCACGACCAGAACGAGGCCAGGATCAGCACGATGATGACGATCTTCACGATCCAGTCGGCCTGCATGAACATGCCGACGATGGACATGTCGATGGGCGGCACCGATCCGGGAAGTGCTTGCGCGTTGACGGTCTGGTCCATGGTCCGGAAAACTCCTACTGCGCTTGGCTTTTGCGCGTTGATTGTGGCGTTAACGGGGCGTCGGCGACCCGCGAAAGACTCTCGCGCAGGCCGGCGGGAAGCCGCGCCGGACGGCCGTCCGGCCGCATGCAGGCGAGCTTGAGCGTGGCGATCACGAGAATGTCGGAGCCCTTGCGAACGGTCTGCGCGATGTCGAGCGAAGCGCCGCCAAGAGCGGTGATGACGCTGTCGACCAGCAGCTGATCGTCGAGACGGGCGGGCCGCCGGTAGTCGACGGCGCAATGCCTTACGGTCCAGTTGACGCCGGTCGATTCGCGCAGTGCCGAATGCTCGTAGCCCAGCAGCCGCATCATCTCGGTGCGGGCGCGTTCGACGAAGCGCAGGTAGTTGGCGTAGTAGACGATGCCGGCCGCGTCGGTGTCCTCGTAGAACACGCGCAGCGCATACCAGTGGCGGCCCTCGGCGATCAGACCCGAGGGCGACCGCGCGATTTCCGGCAGCCGTTGCAGAATTGCATCAGCGGTCATCGGCATCGTCCGAGCGCAGCAGGTCGATCTGCGCCTGGGCGCCGCGCGGCACGGCGAGGCCGATATGGCGGTAGCCCAGCTCGGCCAGCATGCGCCCGCGCGGGGTGCGCAGCACGAAGCCCTGCTGCATCAGATAGGGCTCGATCACGTCCTCCAGCACGTCGCGCTGCTCGCTGAGCGCGGCGGAGAGGGTTTCGACGCCGACCGGACCGCCGCCGTACTTCTCGGCGATGCAGAAGAGATAGCGGCGATCCATGGCGTCGAGACCGGCGCGATCGACCTCGAGCCGCTGCAGCCCGGCATCGGCGACCGCCGCGTCGACGCGCGAGGCGCCGCCGACGGTGGCGAAGTCGCGCACGCGGCGCAGCAGGCGGTTGGCGACGCGCGGGGTGCCGCGCGAGCGGCGCGCGATCTCGGCGGCGCCGTCGTCGCTCATCTCGACGTTGAGCACCGAGGCGGCGCGGCGCACGATCAGCTCGAGCTCGGCCGGGGTGTAGAACACCATGCGCAGGGGAATGCCGAAGCGCTCGCGCAACGGCGTCGTCATCAGGCCCGAGCGCGTCGTGGCGCCGACCAGGGTGAAGGGCGGCAGGTCGATGCGGATCGAGCGCGCCGCCGGCCCTTCGCCGATCATGATGTCGAGCTGGAAATCCTCCATCGCCGGATAGAGGATTTCCTCGATCGCCGGGTTGAGGCGATGGATCTCGTCGATGAACAGAACGTCGCGCGCCTCCAGATTGGTCAGCAGCGCGGCGAGATCGCCGGCCTTCTGGATCACCGGTCCCGAGGTGGCGCGGAAGCCCGCGCCCAGTTCGCGCGCCACGATCTGCGCCAGGGTAGTCTTGCCCAGGCCGGGCGGGCCGTGGAACAGCACGTGGTCGAGCGCCTCGCCGCGCGTCTTCGCCGCGTCGATGAAGATGCGCAGGTTCTCGCGCACCTGGCGCTGTCCGACGAACTCGGACAGCTGCAGCGGCCGCAGCGAGGCCTCGGCGCCGTCGTCGGCGGCGCGAGCGGGCGCCACCATGCGCGATTCATCCAGATCGCCGCCGCGCGGCTTGCGGCTCATGGCGCGAGCTCCTTCAGCCCGGCGCGGATCAGCGCCTCGACGTCGCCGCCCTCGCCCAGCCGCTGGGTGGCCCGCGCCACGGCGCCGAACGCCTCGGCGCGCTTGTAGCCGAGATTGACCAGGGCCGAGACGGCGTCCTCGCTGATCGAGGGCGCGCCGGCATCGGCGATGGCCCTGGCTTTCAGCGCCTGGCCGGGGAAGGCCATGGCGGAGACCTTGTCCTTCAGTTCGGACGCCAGGCGGCCGGCCAGCTTGGGCCCGACGCCCTGCGCCTGCGACAGGGCGGTGCGGTCCTGCGCGGCTATGGCGGCGGCGAGACGATCGGGCGTCAGGGCCGAGAGAATGGCCAGCGCGACCTTGGCGCCGACGCCCTGCACGGTCAGCAGCAGGCGGAACCAGTCGCGCTCGTTCTGTTCGGCGAAGGCGAAGAGATGGATGTGGTCCTCGCGCACCTGGGTCTCGATATGCAGGCGCACGCTCTGGCCCGGCGGCGGCAGGGCGCGCAGGGTGCGGGCGGAAGCGAAGACGTGGTAGCCGACGCCGTTGACGTCGATCACCGCCCAGTCGTCGCCGACGCTGTCGAGCAGGCCGCGCAGCAGGGCGATCATCGCGCCCCCGCGGCAATGACGGCCTGGCGGCCCCAGGCCTTCTGCGTGCCGATGAAATGCGCCATGCAGATCGCCACCGCCAGTGCGTCGGCGGCGTCGGCCGAGGCCGAGCAGCCGGGCAGCAGGCGGCGCACCATCATCGTCACCTGGCTCTTGTCGGCGTGGCCGACGCCGACCACCGCCTTCTTGACCTGGTTGGCGCCGTACTCGTGCACCGGCAGGCCAAGCCGCGCCGGCGCCAGCAGCACCACGCCGCGGGCATAGCCGAGCTTGAGCGTGGAGGACGCGTTCTTGTTGACGAAGGTTTCCTCGACCGCGGCATGCTCGGGCATCTGCGCCTGCAGCACCTCGGTGATGCCGGCGAAGAGCTGCTCGAGGCGTTCGGCCAGGCTGAGGGCCTCGTCGGATTTCACCGTGCCGTGCGCGACGTGGCGCAGGCGATTGCCTTCGGATTCGATCACGCCCCATCCGGTGATGCGCAGGCCGGGATCGAGACCGATCAGGCGCATGGGCTCAGGCCGTCAGCCGCGCCAACACGGCGTCGGAGATCTCGAAATTGGCCGTCACCGTCTGCACGTCGTCGTTGTCGTCGAGCGTCTCGATCAGCTTGAAGAGCTGCTCGGCCTGCGCCTGGTCGACGGCGGCGGTCGTCACCGGTCGCCAGACCAGCCTGGCGCTCTGCGCCGCGCCCAGGCTCTTCTCGAGCGCCTCGCGCACGGCGTTGAAATCCTCGACGGCGCAGACGATCTCGTGGCTGTCCTCGCCGCTCTGCACGTCGGATGCGCCAGCTTCCAGCCCCTGCTCGAACACGGCGTCGGCCGAGCCGGCCGCCAGCGGATAGACGATCAGGCCGATGCGCTCGAACATGAAGGAGACGGAGTTGGTTTCGCCCAGCGCCCCGCCGTGCTTGGAGAAGGCGGAGCGCACGTCGGAGGCGGTGCGATTGCGGTTGTCGGTCAGCGCCTCGACGATCAGGGCCACGCCGCCCGGGCCGTAGCCCTCGTAGCGCACCTCCTCGTAGTTGGCGCCGTCGTCGCCGCCGGCGCCGCGCTTGATGGCGCGCTCGATCGTGTCCTTTGGCATGTTGGCGTCGCGGGCGGCGATGACCGCGGCGCGCAGGCGCGGGTTGGCGGCCGGGTCGGGCAGGCCCATGCGGGCGGCCGTCGTCAGCTCGCGAATCAGCTTGGTAAAGACCTTGCCGCGCCGGGCGTCCTGCGCGCCCTTGCGGTGCATGATGTTCTTGAATTGCGAATGACCAGCCATGGCGAATTTCGGCCCGTTCCAGTTCCGTTCGGGCGCCCGGTATAGCGGCAGGATTGAACGAAATCCATACCATATCTCGGGGTCTTTTGGCCACTGGCCACAAGAGGCGGCAAATTCGCGCCGGCGGCCACCCGAGACCGCTCCCCCGGACGCGAACCCAGGATCAAGCGAAGACGCGATGGACGAGGAGATTTCGTCCACATCAATAATCGCCGATTTGTTGACTTGTGTTCGGCCGATGGTGAAGGGTGTCAGGGTACAGGGTTCGATCAGGACCCGTATCGGTCCCAGGACCCTGCGCATTGCGGCTCAACAGGCGCCGTGCCGGCGAAAGCCCGCCCGCGTTCAACAGGCGACAAGCAGGAGGGGACATGAGCGAAGCGCTTATCAACATTATCATCCAGGTCATCTCGGGGGCGATCGGCGGCAATGCCGTTGGCAAGGCCTCTTCGAAAATCGACCTGGGAGCCATTGGCAACACGATTGCCGGCGGAATTGGCGGCGGCATCGGCGGACAGATCATCACAGCGTTGCTGTCAGGCGGCGGCGCGGCGGCCGGGGGCCTCGACATCGGCACCATCGTGACTCAGGTCATCGGCGGCGGCGCCAGCGGCGCCATCGTTACCGCCGTCGTCGGCCTGATTCGCCAGGCGCTCGCAAAGAGATCGGCCTGACGCCACGCGCCACGCCATCCTCCCAATATCAAAGGAGAATACGATGGGATTGCTGAACTTCATCAAGGAAGCCGGAGCCGCGCTGTTCGGAATCAAGGAAGCAAGGGCCGCCTCGGCGGATGACCTGAAAAAGGCCGTGAGCAGTCACGGCTTCAAGGTTGAGGATTTCGACGTCAAGGTCGAAGGCGACAAGGCGACCATCACCGGGAGGGTGAAGACCACGGAGGAAGCCGAGAAGATCGCCCTCGCTGTCGGCAACATTGCCGGTATCGCCCAGGTCGACAATCAGTTGATAGTGGAGCAGCCCGCGCCCGAGGCCGTGATGTACACGGTAAAGAAGGGCGACACGTTATGGGCTATCGCCGAAGCGCATTACGGCAAAGGCCAAGGCGCAAAGTACACCGAGATCGTCAAGGCCAACTCGCCACCGGTGAAAAACCCCGACCTGATCATGCCTGGTTGGGTGCTGCGCATTCCGCCCCAGAAATAGCCCGGGAGGGATGCTGCTGACTGCCAGGGGCGATGGAGGGCGTGGTCAGGCCGCCTGCGGGGCGCCCTGGGCGGTCACCTGGCCCGCCTCCAGCCGCACGACATGGTCGGCCAGCAGCGCCACCTCGTCCCAGGCGTGGCTGACATAGAGCATCGGCAGGGCGAAGCGGGCGCGCAGGCGCTGCAGGTAGGGCAGGATCTCCGCCTTGCGCGGCGCGTCGAGGCTGGCCAGCGGTTCGTCGAGCAGCAGCAGGCGCGGGGCCGAGAGCAAGGCCCGGCCGATCGCGACCCGCTGCTTCTCGCCGCCGGACAAGGTCGCCGGCCGACGCTGCAACAGGTGGCCGATGCCGAGAAGGTCGACCACTTCATCGAAACTGGCGATGCGATCGGCGGCGGCGCGGCGTTTCTCGCCGAAGTGCAGATTGGCGGCGACGTCGACATGCGGGAACAGCCGCGCATCCTGGAACACGTAGCCGACCCTGCGGCGCTCGGGCGGCAGGTCGATGCCGGCGGCAGAATCGAAATAGACGACGTCGTTGACGACGATGCGACCGGCCCGCGGCGTCGCCAGGCCGGCGACAATGTCGATGACGGTCGACTTGCCGGCTCCGGAGGCGCCGAACAAGGCGCTGACGCCGCTGCCGGGCAGCTCGACGTCGATGTCGAGAGCGAAATCGCCGCGTTGCAGCCGGGCGCCGATCACGATCATTTCGCCACGCCCAGCCGACGCGCCAGGGCGCGGTTGACGTGCTCGGCCGCCAGCAGGGCGGCGAACGCCAGGATCACCGACAGCACCGCCAGGCGCAGCGCCGGCTCCTCGCTGCCCGGCTGCTGCAGATAGGTGTACTCGGCCAGCGGCAGGGTGCGGGTTTCGCCCGGGATGTTGGAGACGAAGGTGATGGTGGCGCCGAACTCGCCCAGGCCGCGGGCGAAGGACAGCACAAGCCCGGCCAGTATCCCCGGCAGCGCCAGCGGCAGGGTAATGACGAGAAACGTGTCCCAGCGCGTGGCGCCCAGGGTGCGGGCGGCATGCTCGAGGCGGCGGTCGATGGCGTCGAAGGACAGGCGGATGGTGCGCACCGCCAGCGGCAGCCCCATCACGGCGGCGGCAACGGCGGCGCCCTCCCAGGCGAAGGCGATGGACACGCCGAACAGTTCGTCGAGCAGCCGGCCGATCGGCCCGTTGCGGCCGAACAGCAGCAGCAAGGCGTAGCCGACCACGACCGGCGGCAGCACCAGCGGCAGATGCACCGCGGCGTCGAGCAGCGACTTGCCCCAGAAATCGCGGCGCGACAGCAGCCAGGCCAGAGCGATGGCGACCGGCAATGTCAGCACCATGCTCCAGAAGGCGACCTTCAGGCTGAGCAGGACGACGTCGACTTCCTCGGCGGAGAGAATCATCCGCCGGTCGTGAAGCCGGCCTCGCGGAAGATGCCGCGCGCCTTCTCGCTGTCGAGGAATTGCAGGAACGACAAGGTCGCCGCCGACGCCCTGCCCTTGGTCGCGGCCGCCGGATAGACGATAGGCTTGTGGCTGCCGGCGGGAAACACCGCAACGACCCTGACTTTGGGTTCGAGCCTGGCGTCGGTGCCGTAGACGATGCCCAGCGGCGTCTCGCCGCGCGCCACCAGCGCCAGGGTGGCGCGCACGTTCTCGGCCGGCGCCAGGCTGGACTCGACCTGGCTCCACAGGCCGAGCGAGGCCAGCGCCTCTTTCGCGTACTTGCCGGCCGGCACCGCGTCGGGATTGGCGACCGCCAGCCGCCCGCCCTTGAGCTCGGCCTTCAGGTCCATGCCCGGGCGCAGCACGACCGTGCCAGTCGAGGCGGCGGGCGCGATCAGCACCAGCGTGTTGGCGGCGACGACGCGGCGCGTGCCGGGCTCGATCAGGTTCTTGGTCTCCAGATAATCCATCCAGGCGAGATCGGCCGACAGAAACACGTCGATCGGCGCACCCTGCTCGATCTGGCGCGCCAATGCGGAGGAAGCTGCATAATTGCCGACGATGCCGCCGCCGCTTTCCGCGCTCCACGCCTTGCCCAGCGCGTCGATCACGTTGGTCAGGCTGGCGGCGGCGCCGATGCGCACCTGCTGCGCCGACGCGGCGGCGCCGGCGAACGCAAGCGACAGGACGACCAGAAATCCAGCGACGCGGTGCATGGCCGCTCCGTTATATCCGACGGGATATAACCGTATCGGGATGCGGCACGGCCGGCAAGTCCATTCGAGGGGGTGTCGGCCTTCCCGACCACGCGCTGAGAATCCTGAACGGTTCGGCGTACAATGCGTCCGACAGCGGCAAGCGAACGGCGGTTCCGGAGTCCTTCATGCCGAAGAACATCGTCATCCTGCTGGACGGCACGTCAAACCGGATATCCGAGAAGCGCACCAACGTGCTGCGCCTCTACGGCACGCTGGAGAAGAGCGACCGACAGCTCGTCTACTACGATCCCGGCGTCGGCACGTTCGGGGCCGAGACCGCGTTCTTCAGAGCGTGGCGCTGGCTGGTCGAATTCTTCGGGCAGATGACCGGCTGGGGCCTCGACCACAACGTCAAGGAAGCCTATCGCTTCCTGGTCGAGAACTACGAGCGCGGCGACGGCGGCGAGGACCGCGATCGCATCTACCTGTTCGGCTTCAGCCGCGGCGCCTATTCGGTCCGTGTTCTGGCCGGCTTCCTGCATGGCTTCGGCCTGATGGAAAAGCGCAACCTCAACCTGCTCGACTACGTCTATCGCGCCTACAAGGACATCGACGGCGATGGGCAGCGCTCGGGCAGCGACAAGAGCTTCGACCGCATCCGCCTGCACGAGCGCATTCTGGCGCCGGATAGGCCGCCGATCCGCCTGCTCGGCCTGTTCGACACCGTCGCCTCGATCGTCGAGTACGGGTATTTCCTGCCGCGGCTGCGTTCGCACGCCTTCACCAGAACCAACCCCAGCGTCGAGAGCGTGCGTCACGCCGTGGCGATACACGACTGGCGCTCCATGTATCTTCCGAAACTGTGGCCGGAGGACCAGGAATACCGGGGCAATCCGTTCAATCGAACCGCCGCCGCACTGCAGGACGTCCGCGAGGTCTGGTTCGCCGGCGTGCACACCGATATCGGCGGCGGTCAGCCGGAAAGCGAGAGCGCGCTGGCCAAGATTCCGCTGCACTGGATGATCGAGCAGACCCGGCCCATGGGGCTGCACTACAACACCCGCACGGTCAACGAGCTGGTGCTGGGAACCAATCCCGAGAAGAAATACGTCGCGCCCGACGCCACGGCTGCGCGGCACGGCAATGCCAACCCGCTCTGGTTCGTCATCGAGTTCATCCCGCGCCTGTGGTCGCCGATCTCGAACAGCTTCAACCTGTTCGGCCTCACCATCCCGCTGTTCCGCGGCCGCGCCATTCCGCACGACGCCCGCATCCACCGCTCCGTGATCGACCGCCGCGACAGGGGTCCGAACGACATCCCGCAACTGCCGCCGGGCCATCGCATCGAGGAATA
>JBFWZG010000080.1:11373-15733 GCA_050185515.1 Reyranellaceae bacterium | reverse complement strand
ATGACCGCGCGCGAGCAGATGCTGGGGGCGATCCGGCGGTCGCTGAAGCGCGGGCCGCGCACGGGCGAGAACGCGGCGGCGCTGCAGCGGCGCATGCACGGGCATCCCAGCCACATCGTGCCCTCGCGCACCGATCTCGATCGCGCCGGCATCGTCGAGCTGTTCCGCAAATGGGCGCAGAACTACAACTGCACCATCGACACCGCGCAGGACCCGCGCGAGGTGCCGGGGCTGGTGCAGGCGTATCTCAAGGCCAACAACCTGCCGTCGCAGGCGGTGATGTCCGAGGACGCGCTGCTGGAAGGCTGCGACTGGAGCCAGGCGCCGCTGCTGGAACTGCGCAAGGGGCTGCCCGAGGACAAGGACCGGGTGGCGATCACCGGCGCCTTCGCCGCCGTGGCCGAGACCGGCACCATGGTGTTCGTTTCGGCGGCCGAGCATCCGACCTCGCTCAACCTGCTGCCGGAGAACCACATCGTGGTGGTGAAGGAGAGCGACGTGGTCGGACCCTACGAAGAGGTGTGGGCGCGGCTGCGGGCCAAGTTCGGCGAAAGCGAGATGCCGCGCACGGTCAATACCGTCACCGGCCCCTCGCGCACCGGCGACATCGAGCAGACGCTGGAACTCGGCGCGCACGGGCCGCGGCGCATGCATGTGGTGATCGTGAAGGATTGAGGAGAGAGAAGCCGCCCGCCGCTTCCTTTCCGTCATGTCGAGCGGAGCGAGACATCTCTTTACGCTTCTGACACAGCGTGCCGCGCTTCAGCGCAAAAAGATTCCTCGCTGCGCTCGGAATGACAAGTCGGGTAGCGCTCGCTACCGCCGCCTCTCCGACGTCAGCACCACCCGGTTCGCGGCCGGGGTCGGCATCAGCACGTACCAGGCGCCGGGCGATTTCATGCGGCCGGCGAGGCTCGCGGCCTGATCGCCAAAGCCGAAGAAAATGTCGCCGCGCACGGGGCCCTTGATGGCCCCGCCGGTATCCTGCGCCACCATCAGCCGGCGCAGCGGCGGGCCTTGCGTTGCGATGCGCGGGCCGGGATTGAAGGTGTCGACCCAGACCGGCGCGCCATAGGGAAGCATCGTGGGATCGACGGCGATGGAGCGGTTGGGGGTGAGCGGAATGCCCATGGCACCGACCGGGCCGTCGCCCTTGACCTCCTGGAAGAACACGTAGCGGTCGTTGCGGCGCATGATCTCGACCGCCTTGTCGGGATGGGCGCGCAGCCATGATTTCATCGCCGGCCAGTCGGTGACGTCCTCGGGCCCGGCGCCGTATTCCTGCAGCACGCGGCCAATGGCGAGATAGGGATGACCGTTATGGCCGGCGAAGCCGACGCGCATGATGCGCTTGTCGGGCAGCACCAGCCGGCCCGAGCCCTGGATCTGCAGTTCGAAGAGATCGAGCGGATCGGCCGCCCAGGCGAGCTCCAGCCCCTTGTTGCGCAGGCCGCCGGTCTCGATCTGGCTGCGGGTCAGGAACGGCGTCGACGGCGTCGCCTCGAGACCCGACGGCCGGCGATAGAGCGGGTAGCGGTGCTGCGGTCCGGGCACCAGCGCGGCTTCAAGCTGCGGCTCGAAATAGCCGGTGAACAGGCCGGACTTGCCGTCGAGCGTGGCGATCGAGACCGGCTTGAAATAGCTCTCGAAGAACAGCCGCGCCGCCTGCCTGTCGCGCGTGCCCATGCGGGCGGCGGCGGCGCAGGCCTGCGCCAGATCCTCCGGCAGCAGGGCGAGCTTGGCGCCCGAGGCCTTGGCGGCCGGCCGGGCGCAGGATTTTCGGAAGGCGATCAGCGCCTGGGTGTGATCGTCCTCGCCCCAGCCCGGCAGCTCGGCGAAGGACACGGCGCGCAGCGCGATGCCGTCGGCCGGCGGCGGCGGCGGCGGCTCGGGCCGGGCGCAGGCAGCCGCCAGCGCCAGCAGCAGCACTGCCGCCAGGCCGCGGAAACACGCCGGTTTGGTGCCCAGACGATCAATCATGCCAGTGACTTAGCACATTGTCTTGAAGGAGGCGATGGGCCGCGCGCGCCCTCATGCGGGTGGCGCAATTCTCATACCAACGGATAAGTGGACGAAAACGCCGTTGGCGCCCGAGGCCGGATCAGCCTTCGGTCGAATCCTCGGTGGCGACCAGCAGCCAGTTGGGATCGGACGAGCGGGTGTCGCGCGCGAAGGTCCACACGTCGGTGATGCGGGTGACCTCGTTGGGGTTGCCGTCGAGGATCAGGCCTTCGCGATCGCGCGTGACGTTGATCTGCTCGGAGACGAAGCGGACGGTGACGCGCGCCTCGGAACCGCGCATCTCGGCGCCGACGATCTCCGATTTCTCGAAGCCGACCAGCCCGGTTTCCAGCTTTTCCTTGTTCTCCTCGCGCTGGCGGATGGCGCCGGCGAAGCGGTCGTAGACCTCGCTGGCGAGCAGCGGCTTGAGCGACCGTGTGTCGCCCTGGGCGAAGGCGGAGACGATCATCTCGAAGGCCTGGCGCGCGCCCTGCACGAAGCCGCGCGGATCGAAGGAGGGATCGGCGATCCTGATCTGGGCGATGCCGGCCTCGGCCGGGCCGCCCTTGGACACGATGTCGACGCCGCGCGGCAGGTCGATGGCGGGGGCGGGGCCGGAATCGCGGCGCGGCAGTTCGACGACCTTGTCGTCGGCCGCCGATTCGCGCTCGGCCGGCTTGGCGAACGGATCCGGACGCTGGCGCTCCTCGCCATGGCGGCGGCCCAGCACCCGGCGCAGCTGCAGCACCAGGAACACGGCCACGAGGCCTATGAGGACGATATCGTAGGGAATATCCACCGTTCCGCCCGGGGTTTGGCGGCCTGCGGCCGCGTCTGAGACCCTATTTAAAGCGCTGTGCCGCAAAGGGCAAGGACGGCTCCCCGGACCCGCCCGGCGGCGGTGGCGAATTGCCGCGCCGAAATCGCGGCCGGCCGCGCGCCGGCCGCGCCGGGGCCGGGGATGGCGGGCGGCTTGTGGCGCGGGGCGGGACCGTGCTAGTCAGCCGCCGCGGCCGGGATGGCCGACAGGGCGACCAGTGGCGGGGCCTGCGGGCCGGCGCGAGGAAAGGATCGGCGATGAGCGACACCAGCAACACGCAGGGCGGGGAGACCGGCACCCAGAGCGGCGCGCCGCCGATCGCCATCCATGCGCAGTACATCAAGGACATGTCGTTCGAGAATCCGCTGTCGCCGGCCAGCCTGATGCCGCTCAGCAAGCCGCCGCAGATCGACCTCAACGTCATGGTCAAGATGCGCCAGCTCGAGGGCCGCACCTTCGAGGTGGCGCTGGTGATGGGCGCCGACGCGCGCAACGCGGAGAGCAACGACGCGCTGTTCATCATGGAGCTGGTGTATTGCGCCGTCGTCACCCTGGGCGAGGTGCCGCAGGAGGCGGTCGGTCCGCTGCTGCTGATCGAGACGCCGCGGCTGCTGTTCCCCTTCGCCCGCGCCATCCTCGCCAACGTCTCGCGCGAGGCCGGCTTCCCGCCGCTGCAGGTGGCGCCGGTCGATTTCGTCGCCCTCTATCGCCAGCAGCAGGCGCAGGGCGAGCTGAAGGTGCCCGACATCAATAAGCCGGCCGACGCGCCGGTCAACTAGGGCCCTTGCCCGACCTTCCAAGTACCGTCATCGCCCGGCTCGACCGGGCGATTTCATTTGCGCCAACGGAATGCGTTACGAAGACGCCTCCAGCTTCAGCCACAACGGGTCCTTGATCTTCTCGAGGAAGGCGGCGTGGGCGGCCAGCTCGGCCGGCGTCGGCGCATGCGGGCGGGCGGGCCGCACCGGGCCGGTCGGCGTCAGCAGCGCCACGCCGGTGCCGGCGCTGCCGGCGAGGCCGAGATCGGCCTGCTTGCCGCCCGACAGCTCGATATAGACCTCGGCCAGAAGCTGCGCGTCGAGCAGCGCGCCGTGGAAGTCGCGCGCCGAATTGTCGATCTCGAAACGCTTGCACAGCGCGTCGAGCGAGGCCGGCGCGCCGGGAAAGCGGCGGCGGGCGACCGACACGGTGTCGACGAACTCGTTCCGCAGCTTCGGAAAGCCCAGCTTCGCCAGCTCGGCGTTGAGGAAGCCCAGATCGAAGGCGGCATTGTGGATCACCAGCCGCGAGTCGCCCAGGAACTCGACCAGCTCGGCGGCGATCTCGGCGAAGACCGGCTTGTCTGCCAGGAACTCCTCGCTGAGCCCGTGCACCGCGCGCGCCTCCTCGGGCATGTCGCGCTCGGGATTGAGATAGCGCTGGAAGCGGTTGGCGGTCGGCACCAGGTTGACCATCTCGACCGCGCCGATCTCGACGATGCGGTGGCCGGCGGCGGGATCGAGCCCGGTGGTTTCAGTGTCGAGAACGATTTCGCGCATG
>JBFWZG010000080.1:0-11273 GCA_050185515.1 Reyranellaceae bacterium | reverse complement strand
CGCTTGACGCGATCGGGCGTCTGCTGCCTGAGGATGCCGGCCAGTTTCTCCTCGGTCATGCCCGGCCGCGCCAGCACGCGCCGGCGCTGCAGCCAGGCGGGGGCGGAGACGACGATGGTGGCGTCGACGCGATGCTGGCCGTTGCCCTCGAACAGGAGCGGAATGTCGAGCACGACGATGGGCTCGCGCCGGCGCTTGGCCTCGACCAGGAAGCGGCGCTGCTTGCGCTGGACCATGGGATGGATGATGGCCTCGAGCCGGCGCAGCGCCTGGGGATTGCCGAACACCTGGGCGCCGAGCTTCTGGCGGTCGAGCACGCCGTCCGCCACGACGCCGGGGAACTCGCGCTCGATGGCCGGCAGGGCGGGCCCGTCCTTGACGGTCAGCGAATGCACGGCGGCGTCGGCGTCGTACACCGGCACGCCCATCTGGCGCAGCATGGTCGAAGCGGTGGACTTGCCCATGCCGATGGAACCCGACAGACCGACGATCAGCACGGCATCCTCTCCGCAATACTCAGTCGACGATGAGATCGGCCGCGACGTGGCGGCGCAACTGCTCGTCGACGGCGGGCGCGGTGCCGAACCAGGCCTCGAAGCCCGGCCGCGCCTGGTGCAGCAGCATGCCGAGCCCGTCGACGACGACATTGCCGCGCGCGGCGGCGCGCTGCAGCAGGGCGGTCATCAGCGGCGCGTAGACGATGTCGTTGACCACGGCCGAGACCGGCAGCGCATCGAGCGGCAGTTCGAGATCCTCGTGCCCGGCCATGCCCAGCGCGGTGGTGTTGACCAGCAGCGCCGCGCCGTCGAGGCCTGTGGCGCGCTGGCGCCAGGGCGCCACCTCGACCGGCCCGTCGAAGGTTGCCTGCAGCGCCTGGGCGCGCTCGAGGCTGCGATTGTAGAGGCGGATCTGCGGCGCGCCGGCGTCGAGCAGGGCGGCGATCACCGCCCGCGCCGCGCCGCCCGCGCCCAGCACCACGGCCGGACCGCGCGCGGCGTTCCAGCCCGGCGCGCCGGCCTTCAGGTTCTCGACGAAACCGAAGGCGTCGGTGTTGGAGCCGAGCAGCGCGCCGTCAGGCTCGACGACGACGGTGTTGACCGCGCCGATGCGGCGGGCCAGCGGCTCGACCCGGTCGACCAGCGCCAGCGCCTTTTCCTTCAGCGGCAAGGTGACGTTGCAGCCGCGGAAGTTCAGCGCCCGCAATCCTTCCAGGGCGCGGCCGAGATCGTCGGGCGCCACCAGCAAGGGCAGATAGGCGCCGGCGATGCCGTAGCGTGCCAGCCAGTGCCCGTGCAGGCGCGGGCTGCGCGAATGGGCGACGGGATAACCCATCACCCCGGCAAGCTTCAGCGGCGGTTGCGGTTTGTCGGTCGACATGGCGCCGACTGTTCTAGATCGGATCACGATCCGACGGAAGCGCCGGCGCTTCCGCTCATGTCCGCCCGATGCCGTGCTCGCGCAGGAAACCCAGCAGCGGCAGAAGGGGCAGGCCCAGAATGGTGAAGAAATCGCCGTCGATGCGGGAGAAAAGCTGCGCGCCCAGGCCTTCCAGGCGGTAGACGCCGACCGAGCCCAGCACGTCCTTGCCGGCGCGGGCGAGATAGTCGTCGAGGAAGGCGTCGGAGAATGGCCGCATGGTCAGCCGGGCGACGGCGTTGTAATGCCAGACCCGGCCGCCGTTCTTCGACACGCAGATGGCGGTCAGCAGCTCGTGCGGCCTGCCGCGCAACGCCTGCAGCTGGGCGCGGGCATGGTCCATGTCGGGCGGCTTGTCGAACAGCACGCCGTTGCACGACAGGACCTGGTCGGCGCCGATCACCAGCGCCTCGTAGGCCTTCGAGGAAATGCGATTGGCCTTGAGCTCGGCCAGGGTTTCGGCGATCTGCGCCCCGCTGGCGCCGGACGCGTTGAGGCTGAGCTTGATCTCCTCCTCGTCGACGCCGGGGGCGGCAACGTCGAAGGCAAGACCGGCATTCTCCAGAACGCGGCGGCGGGTCGGACTGGTCGAGGCGAGGATGAGCGGCGGCATGGCTGATCGATCAAGGTGAGCGACATAGCAACCACTCCCCTCATCCTGAGGAGGCCGCGCAGCGGCCGTCTCAGGATGAGGGGAGTGCTGTGCTAACGCCGACCGTAGCTGTCGACGATCTGTGACGCTAGCGCCGCGGCAGCTCCAGCGTTTCGCCGATGCGCGGCGCCAGAAGCGTGCAGGGCGCGGCGGTGCCGCCGTTGCATTCGGCGGCGACGATGCGGGCGGCGACGATGTCGGCGCAGGGCGCTCCCATGGGCGTCGATTCGTCGTGATGGATCACCAGCGCGCGCCGCTCGCCCGGCTGCACCGGATTGTCGAGCCCGTGGCGATAGCGCGATTTGTGCTCGGCGCGCTTCTCGCTGCCGTCCTTCAGGCGATAGGAAACGTCGACCTGCACGTAGTCGAGGCTGCGCTGCGAACGGTTGGTCAGGGTCAGGGCGGGCCGGCAGGAGCCGAACACCGTCTGCTCCGGCCCGTAGCGCAGTTCCAGCGGCGCGGTCTGCGCTGCAGCGATGCCGGCGAAGCCAAGGCCGAGCGCGGCCAGGACGGGAACACGGCGAACAAAGGATACGCTGGGCATGACGCTTCCTCCGTCGATTGCTGGCGTCAGATGTCGCTGGCCATCACCGTTTCGCGCTTTTCGTTCAGCATCTGCATGACGGCCGCGGCGGTTTCCTCGATCGAGCGGCGGGTGACGTCGATCACCGGCCATTCCTGGCGCGCGAACAGGCGGCGGGCGCGGCGGATCTCGTCCTCGACCAGTTCCAGATCGGTGTAATCGGTCTCGACCTCGTCCTGCAGCAGGCGCAGGCGGTTGCGGCGGATCTGCACCAGCCGCTCGGGATCGGTGATCAGCCCGACCACCAGCGGCCGGCGCAATGCGATCAGTTCCTGCGGCGCTTCGGCATGCGGCACCAGCGGCACGTTGGCCGCCTTCACGCCGCGATTGGCGAGATAAACGCAGGTCGGGGTCTTCGACGTGCGCGACGGGCCGGTCAGCACCACGTCGGCGCTGTCGAGATCGTGCAGGCCCTGGCCGTCGTCATGCGCCAGGGTGTAGTGCATGGCGTCGATGCGGGCGAAATACTCCGCGTCCATCATGTGCTGGCGGCCGGGCGCGGCGGCGCCGCTGGAATGGAAGTGGCGCGCCAGCTCGGCCATGATGGGATCGAGCACCGAGATGCAGGCGATACCCATGCGCCGGCAATGCTCCTGCAGGAAGTCGCGCAGACGCGGATCGATCAGGGTGAAGATCACGGGCCCGGGCGCGTTCTCGATCGCCTGCATGACCTTTTCCATCTGGCCCCTGGTGCGGACCAGCGACCAGACATGCTCGACCACCTTGACGTTCTCGAACTGCACCAGGCAGGCGCGGGCCACGGAGCCGACGGTTTCGCCGGTCGAATCGGAAATCAGGTGAAGATGGTAGGAAGGTTCGGTCATCGTCGTAACAGAGTACGACGCCGGACGGCGGAAGGGGAGAGGGTGGGACAACATCCGCCGTAATCTTCGCGGCCGGATTGGCGTTCCATCCGACGTTCGAATCGGGCCAACACGATCCCCAGCCGCCTGTGCGCAAGCCCGGTATGGGCGAGCGGCTTATCCCGAATCGCTGTCCCCGGGCGCGGTCGGCGGGATTCGATGCCCGCTGACGTCGAAAGGCCGCGCCGGAAGGGTCGGCCGGGATCGATTCCATGACCGGCCCGCTGGAAGCGGTAACGGGCCCGGTCCGGCAGGCTTATCCCCGCAATCCGCAGCCCGCACGGCAACGGCGGCATCGGACGCCGCCCGGCCTTCCGGCCGGGCGCCCCACAGGGCGGCGGCGATCTGTCCCGACCGTACCGCGGTGGCGCCGGGCCGGGGGATAAGGCCGGGATAATCGGTCGCAAGGGTGAATCCCCGACTCCCACAGGCCCCACTATCACTACCACCTATGAATCTAATAATAAGAAGAAGGGAATGAAGAACTTCGGTCCGGACAGGCCAGAGAGGATACCAGGCGTGCTTTGGGTATTGCGCGGCGAGAGGCTGCGTCCGCCGCCGATCTGGCTGATGCGCCAGGCCGGCCGTTATCTGCCGGAATACCGCGAGCTGCGGGCGCGGGCGCCGAGCTTTCTGGATTTCTGCTACACGCCGGAACTGGCGGTCGAGGCGACGCTGCAACCGATTCGTCGCTTCGATCTCGATGCGGCGATCATCTTTTCCGACATTCTGGTGGTGCCGCACGCCATCGGCCGGCCGGTAGAGTTCCGCGAAGGCATAGGCCCGGTGCTGGAGCCGCTGGCCGGTGGTGAGGTGCCGGAATTCGATTCGGAGATCCTGCGCCGCCACCTGGCGTCGGTCTACGAGGCGATCGCCCGCACACGCTCGGCGCTGGGACCGGGCAAGCCCCTGATCGGCTTCGCCGGCGCGCCGTGGACCCTGGCCTGCTACATGGTCGACGGCCAGAACCGCCGCGACCGCTTCGCCGCCACGCGACGCTACCTCGCCGAGCATCCGGCGCAGTTCGAGGTCCTGATCGACGTCCTGACGCGGGCGGTGATCGCCCATGTGCTGAACCAGATCGAGGCCGGCGCGCAGATCGTGCAGCTGTTCGATTCCTGGGCTGAGATCCTGCTCGATATCGACATGGCGCACGACAAGGCGCTGGAGCACTGGTCGGTGCGGCCGATGCGGCGCATCGCGGACGCCGTGCACGAGCGGCATCCCGGCGTGCCGGTCATCGCCTTCCCGCGCGGCGTCGGCGAGCATCTGACGCTCTATGCCGAGGGCATGAGCTTCGCCGGCATCAGCGTCGACGAAAGCGTCAGCGCCGAATGGGCGGCGGAGCATCTGCAGCGCAAGACGGCGGTACAGGGCAACCTGTCGAACGAGACGCTGGTCGAGGGCGGCGCTAGAATGCGGCGCGAGATCGAGGCGATCCAGAAGGCGCTGGGGCGCGGGCCCTTCATCTTCAACCTGGCGCATGGCGTGCTGCCGCACACTCCGCCCGAGCACGTCGCCGAGCTGGTGCGACTGGTGCGAGGCCAACGCTGATCGCCCGCACCGATCGCCTGCAGGGGGAAACGATGAAGACCGCGGTGGTGCTGTTCAATCTCGGCGGTCCCGATTCGCTCGACGCGGTCAGGCCGTTCCTGTTCAACCTGTTCGACGATCCGGCCATCATAGGCGCGCCCGGTCCGATCCGGCGCCTGCTGGCCCGTCTGATCTCCAGCCGGCGCGAGAAGAAGGCGCAGGGGATTTACGCGCAGATGGGCGGGCGCTCGCCGATCCTGCCGCAGACTGAGGCCCAGGCCGACGCGCTGGAAAAGGCGCTCAACGCCGGCGGCGACGGGCAGTGGCGCTGCTTCATCGCCATGCGCTACTGGAACCCGCGCGCGGCGCAGGCGTTGTCGGAAGTCAAGCAATGGGGCCCCGACCGCGTGGTGCTGCTGCCGCTCTATCCGCAATTCTCGACCACGACGTCGTCCTCTTCGCTGCGCGAATGGCTGACGCTGGCGAACGAGCAGCGCTTCCAGCCGCCGACCAGCGCCCTGTGCTGCTGGCCTGATCCGCCGCCGCTGATCGAGGCGATGGCGGGCGGCATTCGGCCGTTGATCGAAGAGGCCAGACGCTTCGGCCGGCCGCGCGTGCTGTTCTCGGCGCATGGATTGCCGGAGAAGATCGTCAAAGCGGGCGATCCCTACGTGCGTCAGGTCGGCGCCACCACGGCGGCGCTGGCGCAGGCGCTGGGTCTGCAGTCCGGTGGCATCGACGATGTCGACGCCGACTACGACGTCTGCTTCCAGAGCCGGGTCGGCCCTTTGAAGTGGATCGGCCCCTATACCGAGGAACGCGTGGTGGCGGCGGCGCGGTCGAAGCGGCCGATCGTCATGGCGCCGGTGGCATTCGTGTCGGAGCATTCGGAGACGTTGGTCGAGCTCGACATCGAATATCGCGAGCTGGCGCTGCATCACGGCGCACCCGCCTATCTGCGGGCGCCGACGGTGCAGGCCGATGCCGGCTTCATCGCGCTGCTGGCGGGCATGGCGCGCTTCCTCGCCGGCCAGGGGCGCGGCAGCTATTCGGCGTCGCAGGCCAACGGCTCGCCGGCGGGCGAATGCCCGATCGAATGCGGCCATTGCGCCCGCCGTCAGATGCGCTGGGCCGAGGCGCGCGGCGAGATCTCGCCGCCGGGCATCAACAAGCCGGTCGATTTCGGCGTCGCGCTGCCGCAGGTCGAGGCGCCGCCGGGCTATGCCGAAACGCCGGGCGCGCTGGCCGAATGCGTCGTCACCTATCCGCCGCTGGGCGGCATCCGCAACAGCTGAGCGCGCGAGCGCCGGAGTCTTCGCGATGACCTTCGACCAGGCCGCCATCGTCGCCATTCTCGGCGTCGCCCTGGTCCTGTTCGTCAGCGAGCGGGTGCGCTACGACCTGGTGGCGCTGGCGGCGCTGCTGGCCAGTGTGCTGCTCGGCCTGGTCGAGCCCGACGAGGCGTTCAACGGCTTCGGCAACAACGCCGTCATCACCGTCGCCGCCGTGCTGGTGATGAGCCACGCGCTGGGCCGCTCGGGCGCGGTCGATGCGGTGGCGGCGCCCCTGATCCGGGTGGCCGGCCATCCGCTGGTGCTGATGGCCGCGCTGTGCGTCATCGGCGCGGCCCTGTCGGGGTTCATGAACAACGTCGGCGCGCTGGCGCTGCTGATGCCGATCGCCATGGCCGGGGCGCGCAAGGGCGGCTTTCCGGTGTCGCGCATCCTGATGCCGCTGTCGTTCTCGACCCTGCTGGGCGGCATGACGACCCTGATCGGCACGCCGCCCAATTTGCTGATCGCCGATCTGTCGGAGCGGCTGCGCGGCGAGCGCTTCACCATGTTCGAATTCGCGCCGATGGGCGTGGCGCTGAGCCTGGCCGGCATCGCCTTCATCGTGCTGGTCGGATGGCGGCTGCTGCCGCGCGGGCGGGCGGGCGCGAAAGCGGCCGACGAGCTGTTCGACGTCGGGCACTACGTCACCGAGGCCCGTTTGCCGGAGAAGTCGCAATGGGTCGGCAAGACCATCGGCGAGTTCGAGGAGGCGACCGGCGACAGCGCGGTGGCGCTGGGGCTGATCCACGGCGAGACGCGGCTGCGCAGCCATCGCGCCTACGTGCTGCAGGAAGGCGACGTGCTGCTGCTGCAGGCCGACACCCAGGCGCTGCAGGATTTCGTCAAAGCCGGCGACATCTCGCTGGTCGCGGCCGAGCCGCACGACAGCGAGGACACGCCGCCTGGCAGCCGACGTTCGTCCGAGGAGCAGGCGGCGCGCAGCCAGGCGGCCGAGCGCAGCCAGGGAGCCGAAGTGCCGGTGATCGCCGCGACGGCCAATGCCGCGGTCGAGGCGGAGGTCGTCGATCCGGCGGCGGAGAAGGCGCGCAAGGAGGAGGAAGCGGCGCGGCAGCGGCGGGCGGAGCGTCGCCAGCTCGACACCGCCGAGGCGGTCGTGACGCCGACTTCCTGGATCCAGGGCAACACCGCGCGCGGGTTGCGGCTGCGGGCGCGCTACGACGCCAATCTGCTGGCGATCTCGCGCCGCGGCCGGCCGATCACCACCCGGCTGCGCGACGTGCCGCTGTTCGCCGGCGACGTGCTGCTGCTCGAAGGCCCGATCAAGGACCTGCCCGAGATCGTCACCGCGCTGGGCTGCCTGCCGCTGGCCGACCGCAAACTGACCCTGAGCCCGCGCAAGGTGCTGCTGCCCTTCGCCGTATTCCTGGCCGCCATCGCGCTGGTGATCTTCGGCGTCACCTCGGCCTCGATCGCCTTCGTGCTGGGGGCGGCCGCGATGGTGGCGCTGGGCTTCATGCCGGCGCGCGAGGTCTATACCGCCATCGAGTGGCCGGTGGTGGTGCTGCTGGCCGCCCTCATACCGGTCGGCGCGGCGCTGGAGACCACCGGCGCGGCGCAGCTTATGGCCGACGGCATCGTCGCCGTCGCCGGCGCCCTGCCGACGCGCGGCATCCTGGCGCTGATCCTGATCGCCACCATGGCGGTGACGCCGCTGCTCAACAACGCCGCGACCGTGCTGGTGATGGCGCCGATCGCGCATGGCGTGGCGCAGAGCATCGGCGTCGACAGCGCCGCCTTCCTGATGGCTGTCGCCATCGGCGCCTCGTGCGACTTCCTCACCCCGTTCGGGCACCAGAACAACACGCTGATCCTGGGCCCGGGCGGCTACCGCTTCGCCGATTTCTGGAAGCTCGGCCTGCCGATCGACGTCATAATCGTCGTGCTCGGCGTCCTGCTGCTGCCGATCCTGTTTCCGTTCTGAGGCGCAGCTAGAACTAAGGGGGGGGCGATGGCCGATCTCTATCTCTGGATCAAGGCGCTGCACGTCATCAGCGTCATCGCCTGGATGGCGGGCATGCTCTATCTGCCGCGCCTGTTCGTCTATCACGTCGACGCGCCCAGGGGCTCGCAGCAGTCGGAGACGTTCAAGGTGATGGAGCGGCGCCTGCTGCGCGCCATCATCAACCCGGCGATGATCGCCACCTGGATTTTCGGCCTCGCCATGGCGTGGATCGGCGATCTGTGGAGCCAGCCCTGGCTGTGGGCCAAGCTGGCGCTGGTTATCGTCCTGTCCGGCGTGCACGGCCTGTTCAGCCGCTGGCGGCGCGACTTCGAGCACGACCGCAACACCAGGCCGGCGCGCTTCTACCGCATGGTCAACGAAGCGCCGACCTTGCTGATGATCGGCATCGTGGTGCTGGTGATCGTGAAGCCGTTCTGAGCGAAACGCCTCGGGCAGCAATCCCCTCGTCCTGAGGAGCGAGCGGAAGCGAGCGTCTCGAAGGACAGGAAGCAGACGGCGCTGGTGGCCGATCCTTCGAGACGCGCCCCTTCGGGGCGCTCCTCAGGATGAGGGATGTTGTCGAGACGGCATTCATTGCCGGAGCGTCGGCCACGCATCCCTCCCCTGTCCCGGACGCAATTGCTCGTGTTCCGCCGCCGGCGCAGACTTGCCGGCCGCATGTTCGATCTCCCCTTTCCGCTCTGGATGCTGATCGCCGTTGCCGCCACCTTCGCGCTGGCCGGCGGGGTGAAGGGCGTGATCGGCATGGGCCTGCCGACGGTGGCGATCGGGCTGCTGAGTTCGATGATGCCGCCGGCGCAGGCGGCCGCGATCCTGGTGCTGCCGTCGCTGGTCACCAATGTCTGGCAGATGCTGGCCGGGCCGCATTTCGTCGCGCTGGTCCGGCGGTTGTGGCCGATGATGCTGGGCATCGTCGGCGGCGCCTGGGCGGGAGCGGGCATCATCACCGGAGCCAATGGCGGGCTGGCGCTGACGGCGCTGGGCGTGGTGTTGATCGTCTACGCGCTGATCGGGCTGGCCAATGTGCGGCTGGTGGTGAAGCCGGGCTGGGAGAAATATCTCGGCCTGCCGGTCGGGCTGGCGACCGGGATCGTCACCGGGGCGACCGGCGTGTTCGTGTTGCCGGCTGTGCCCTACCTGCAGGCGCTAAACCTCGAACGCGACGCGCTGATCCAGGCGCTGGGCCTGTCCTTCACCGTCTCGACGGCGGCGATGGGCGTCGCACTGGCGGGCGCCGGCGTGCTGGCGGGCGAGCTGGCCGGCATCTCGCTGCTGGCGCTGGCGGCGGCGCTGATCGGCATGTGGGGCTGCGCCAAGCTGCGGGCGCGGATTTCGGCCGAAACCTTCCGGCGATTCTTTTTCCTCGGTCTTCTTTTGCTAGGAACTCAATTGAGTTTGCGGGGCGTTCTTTGAGCGCCTAGAATTTTACAAGGCATCGCTGCCAAATGACGATGCCGAAATCAAAAATCGCTGGAGGACGCCATGACAAGTTTCAAGGAGCGTAGCCTCGAAGAGCTTTATCGCGACGATCCCGAACGCGCCGATGCGCTTGTGTTCGGCCGCAAGACAAAGACCAATCGCCGAGGATTTCTCAAGGGCGCCGGACTGACCGCCATGACGGCGGCGGTTGGCGGCGCCATCCCCTTCGCCGACCAGATGCCCGGAGGGCTCGTTCCCGCGGCGCTGGCGCAGGGCACTGGCGCCGCGCCTGCCGCGCCCATGATGCTGAAGATGGACGGCAAGGCGGAGCTGGAGGTGCTGCAGGAAAAGCCCCTCAACGCCGAAACGCCCCTGCACATGCTGGACGACGAGGTGACGCCGAGCGAGAAGTTCTTCATCCGCAACAACGGGCTGGTGCCGGAAGCGCCGGCCAATCCCAAGGCGTGGAAAATAACCGTCGACGGCGAGGTCAACAGCAAGCTTGAACTGACCGTCGAAGACCTGGAGAAGAAGTTCGAGCAGGTCAGCTACAGGCTGCAGCTCGAATGCGGCGGCAACGGCCGCTCCGGCTTCGTGCCCGAAGCGCGCGGCAACCAATGGAAGAACGGCGCTGTCGGCTGCGCCGAATGGAGCGGCGTGCGGCTGGCGGACGTACTGAAAGCCGCCGGGCTGAAGCCGTCGGCGATCTACACCGGCCACTATGGCGGCGATCTGCATCTGTCGGGCGACGCCGCCAAGCCGACCATCAGCCGCGGCGTTCGCATGGAGAAGGCGATGGAGCCGCATTCCATCATCGCCCTGCGCATGAACGGCAAGCCGATCCCCATGGTCCACGGCGCGCCGGCGCGGCTGGTGATTCCGGGCTGGCCCGGTTCCGCCTCGGCCAAATGGCTCAATCGCATCTGGGTGCGCGACAAGGAGCATGACGGTCCCGGCATGACCGGCGCGTCCTATCGCGTGACCAAGGTGCCGATGATACCCGGCGCGAAGGCCGACAACGCCAACATGGTGATACTGGAGTCGATGCCGGTGCGCTCTATCATCACCAACATTGCGCATGGCACCGAACTGCCCGACGGCACGCGCAAGCTCGATCTGCGCGGCCATGCGTGGGCGGGAGAAAACACGGTCAGCGCGGTGCATGTGTCGGTCGACTACGGCGCCACCTGGAAAGCGGCCGAGGTCAAGGCGCCCGCCAACAAGTATGCCTGGCAGCGTTGGACCGCATCGGTCGACCTGCCGAGTATGGGATATTACGAGGCCTGGGTCCGGGCGACCGATTCGACGGGCAAGATGCAGCCGCATGTCGTCGGCAACTGGAATCCGCAGGGCTATGGCGGCAATGCGATGCATCGCATCGCGGTGCTGGTGAAGGCCTAGTTTCCTGCAATCGACGAGGACGGGGTCCGCCCCGTCCTCGCAAAGGCGCGATATCGCATGAAGGTCGATTTTCCCACGAGCGTCGGCG
>JBFWZG010000079.1:0-16052 GCA_050185515.1 Reyranellaceae bacterium | reverse complement strand
CGCCGCTGGCGCTGGCCGATGCGCGCAGCATCAAGCCCAAGGACCTCATCGCCTCCGACCTGATCTATCGCGAGCGCACCGGCGAGACCTATGCCGTGGCCCATAATCGCGATCAGCGCTGGTTCTGGTTCCCGCGCATGGAGCGCGACGAGGTTGTGCTGATCAAGTGCTACGACAGCGCCCCGGGCCACGCCAAGATATCGGCCCATACCGCCTTCGACGACCCGACGGCGCCTGCCAATCCGCGCCCACGCGAAAGCATCGAGATCAGGACCATCGCATTCTGGGATTGAGGCCCTCATGCTCTCCTCCGTCATGCTGAGCGGAGCGAAGCATCTTGCTTCAACGGAAAAACTGGTGCTGTTGAGAGAAGATCCTTCGCTGCGCTCAGGATGACGGGGAAGGTCAAATCCCCGCCAGGCCCGCCAGCGCCGTTTTCTGAATCTCCAGCGCGCGCGGGTAGCATTTCTCGCGCCAGGAATCCTCGTCGGGATAGAAGGCGTCGCGGATGGCGGCCTTGATCGGCGCCGCGCCCTGCCCGCGCGGCTCGCCGTAATTGTGCAGCCAGTTGTCAGCGATCAGCGACATCTCGACGTCGCGCCAGTCGCGCGTGCCGACCTCGATGGCGAAGGCGGTGAACTCGCTGCCCGGGCAATGGCGATTGAACGACATGCGCAGATTGCCCTCGATTACCGGCGAATCCGATTCGCCGGCGGCCGGCGAGGTGACGTCGGCGCCAAACCACTGGCGGGCGCGTTTGAGCGCGACGCTGTCCACCGGGTGGCGGCAGATGAGTTCAGAATGGCCGTACGGCCCGAGCCCGGTATGGAAATCGACCACCACCATGTGCTTCATGCGCTTGAGATAGCGTGCCGCCAGATAGGCGATGACGCCGTTCGACCAGGTGGGACGAATGCCGCCGTAGAACAGCCCGTCGGGATGGGTGTGCTGGCCGGCGGAGATGGCTGCGGCCGCCTCGCGACGGCCGACGCGGAAGGAGAACTCCTCCAGATTCGTGCGCACCGATTTGGCGATCTGCGGATTCCAGTGCGGCGGCGCCAGCACCGGATGGATGCCGGCATAGCCCGGGTTCTGCGGCAGGGGCTGCGTGAAATCGAGGAAGTTGCGGTTGAGGTCAACGTTGTCTTCGTTGACCCGCCGAAGCCAGGAGAAGCCATAGGGGTTGATGGCGTGGATCACCAGCATCGCCACGCCCGACGGCAGGTTCTTCCAGTGCCCCTCGCGCAGGAAGCCAACCTGGCAGCCGCTGCCGTAGAGACCCTCGACGCCATGGGTGGCGGAGTTGGTCAGCAGCACGCGCTCGGCATCGGGCGGGCCGATCCACACCACGTCGGTGGTCAGATCCTCGCCCAGCATGCCGGTCTCGGGATTGAGCAGGCGCTCGGTCTTCAGCCCGGCTTCGGCGCAGGCGTTGCGGAATTTCTCGCGGGCGGTGACGTAGTCGGGCGAGAAATGCTTGTGCAGGGACGGCGACGGCATGCGAGGGCTCCGGCTGGCTGGCGCCGAAGGATCATGGCGCACGAAGCGCGTTCTGCGCCAGCGTCCACTGATCGCGGCGCGGCCGGTAGGCTATGCCGGCGCGGCTGGCCCAGACGGCGTTCTCGAACAGCAGCGGCAGGACGGTTCGCGCGGCCACAGCGTCGGGCCCGGCCAGGTTGATTCCGGCCTGAAGTGCTGCGGGCCGCGATTCGTCGGGCGGCCGGCGGCGGGCGTCGGCGGCCAGCAGCTCGACCGTAGTACGCACGCCGATGCGGGCCCACATGCCGGCGACCTCGCGGGCGATGCCATCGGCGTTGGCGAAGCGGCCCTCGGGCGCGGCCAAAGTCAGCGGGAAACCTTCGACCAGACCGGCATCGGCCAGAAGCTTTCGGGCGCGGGCGGGATTGAACCCGGCATCGCTTCCGGCCGGCGGCCCGGCGTCGCCTTGCGGCGGCGCCAGGCCGGTGGCGACAGCGCCCTCGCCCTGCAGCACGTTGCGCAGAATCTGGCGGCGATCGATCGCGAGGTCGAGCGCCTCGCGCACCCGCGCATCGCGCAACGGATTGGCGATCTGCGAATCGGCGGCCAGCCGCAGCTCGGCCGAGCTGGCGTCGAGGGCGACATGCACCAGCCGTGCCGACAGGATTTCGGCGACGGCGACGTCGGGATCGCGGCGCAGGCCGCCCAGCGCCGGACGCGGCGGGTTCTCGATCAGATCGAGCTCGCCCTGGCGCAGCAGGATGACGCGTCGCGCATCGTGCGGCACCGGGCGGAACACGACCTGGCGCCATTGCGCCTGGCCGCCCCACCAGTCGGGACTGGCCGTCAGCACCAAGCGGTCGCCCTGCACCCATTGGCCGAAGCGGTAAGGCCCGGTCCCGACGGCCGCCGCGCCGGAATCGAAATCCGAGGACGGCCGGCCTTCCGGGGCGGGGCCGGCAGCGGCGCGCTTGGAGACGATCGGCAGGCGCGCCATCAGCGCCGGCAGGTCGGTATCGGGCACGGCCGCGGCGATCAGCAGGGTAAGCGGATCGAGCACGCGGATTTCGGCAATGGCGCCCGCCGCCGCCGCGAAGGAGGCATCGGCCTCCGGCACCCGCCGCGCCCGCTCGATCGAGAAGGCGACATCCTCGGCGGTGAACGCCCCGCCGTCGTGGAATCTCACCTCGGGCCGCAGATCGAACTGCCAGTGGGCGGCATCGCGCTGCCGCCAGGACAGGGCGAGAACCGGCGCAAGCCGGCCGTCATCGCCCTGGCGCAGCAGAGGCTCGAAGATATGGGCGGCGATCTGGCGATCGGGCGGGCGGTCGCGGAAATGCGGATCGAGCGTCGCCGGTTCGAACTCCAGCCCGATGCGCAACTCGCCGGCGGGCAGTTGTTGCGCCTGCGCCGGCCGCCAGAGAGCGGCGGCCAGCAGCGCGCCACATGCGCCACGCCGACTGATCGGGATTTCGCCGAATTGCGCCATTCCTGCCCGCTCGCCTGACCATTGCGCCGAAGGCCGATGCATCGACGGCCAGTGCGGCAGCACTATGGCAACGCGTGGCAGGCTGAAGCGATCCGCTAGATCGCGCGTTCCCTGCCTTGCCAGTAGCGGGCGCGCAGATCCTTCTTCAGCACCTTGCCGACGGGAGAGCGCGGCAGGGTGTCGATGAACTCGACGCTCTTGGGCGTCTTCATGCCGCCGAGCCTGTCGCGGCACAGCGCGAGAATCTCGGCCTCGGTGGCGGTGGCGCCGGGCTTGAGCTCGATCACCGCCTTCACCGCCTCGCCCCATTTCTCGTCGGGCACGCCGATCACCGCGCAGTCCTGCACGGCGGGATGCGACCAGATCACCTGCTCGAGCTCGGAGGGATAGATGTTGAAGCCGCCGGAGATGATCATATCCTTCTTGCGATCGACGATGTAGACGAAGCCGTCCTCGTCGATGACGCCGATGTCGCCGGTATGGTGCCAGCCGAATTTCGACGCCTCTGCGGTGGCTTCCGGGTTCTTGTAGTAGCCCTTCATCACCAGACCGCCACGCACCACGACCTCGCCGCGTTCGCCGCGCGACAGCAGGTTGCCGTCATCGTCCATGATCTCCAGCCGCATGAAGGGCGTGGTGCGCCCGCACGAGGTCAGGCGGTGGCGCTTGTTGCTGCCGATCGCCTCGACGTGTTCGGCCGGCGAGAAGAAGGTGCAGATCATGCAGGCCTCGGCCTGGCCATAGGTCTGGGTCAGCACCGGGCCGAACACCTCGACCGCCTCGACGAGCTTGTCGGCCGACATGGGCGCGGAGGCGTAGACCAGATTGCGCAGGGAGGAATAGTCGAACTCGCGCACCCGCGGATGGGCCAGCATCATGTAAATCAGCGTCGGCGGCATGTAGACATGCGTGACCTTGAAGCGCTGGATGTTCTCCATGATGGAAAGCGGATCGGCCTGCGGCATGAAGATGTTGGTGCCGCCATAGGCCAGCATGGGGAAGGAGCAGACGCCGGCGGCGTGGGTCATCGGCGCCACCATCAGATGCACCGGCGGTTCGGTCAGAGGCATGCAGGCGAGGAAATTGGCGTTCATGGTCTCGATCACCCGGTTGGTGATCAGCACGCCCTTGGGCCGGCCGGTGGTGCCGCCCGAGGAGGCGACGAAGCAGATCTCGTCGGGATCGTCCGGCAGGTCGGGCGCGCGCTCGGGCTGCGCCGCCATCCAGTCCATCAGGAAGGGCGCGTCGGCGCCGGCCTGGTCGATGCAGATATAGTGCCTGATCTTCGGGCATTCGGCGCGCAGCCGCGGCAGGTAGTGCTCGAAGCTGGAATGGTAGAACAGGCACGAGCAGTCGACGTTGTTGAGAATGTAGATGTTCTCGTCGATGCCGTTGCGCGCGTTGACCGGCGCCCAGGACAGGCCGGCGCGCACGATGCCCAGCAGGGCGGCATAGGCGTTGGCGTGATTGGGGCTGTAGACGGAGGCGACCTGCTGGCGCTTGAGGCCCAGCCCCAGCAGCCCGTTGGCGATGCGGTGCGTCCAGCCCGAAATCTCGCGGTAGGTCCAGCCGCGGCTGCCGTCGTGCAGGCAGTTGCGTCCGGGAAAGCGGTCGACGCCGCGGTCGAAATAGTCGATCAGACGCATGGCAGAACCTTCATTGGCGCCCTTGCTGACGGGCGGTTGGCGCGCGCACCATAACGGCATGCGCAAGATCGTGTCGATTGCCGTCCTCGCCGCGGCGCTGCTGGCTGGCGAGGCCCGGGCGATCGATCCCGCCGGCCTCTATGCCGGCCGCACCATCGTCACCGGCACGATCGAGCCCGAACGCGGCAAGGGGCTGCGGCGGATCATGCTCGACGTGCTGATCAAGGCGGCGGCCGAGCCGCGGCTGGCCGAGGATCCGCGCGTGCCGGCGCTGCTCGAACGAGCGCCGGACTACGTGACCGGCTTCGAGTACGAGGACCGCATGAAGGGCACGCCGGTGCGCGACGAACAGGGCACGCGCGACCGGCCGCACGACCTTACCGCCCGTTTCGATGCGGCAAAAATCGACGCGGCGCTGGCGCAGCTGGGGTTGCGGCCGTGGAACGCCAGCCGCCCCACCCTGACGGCATTCATCACGGTCAGGTTTCCGGACAATCAGTTCGTTCTCGCCGAGGACAGCCAGCTCGGTCTTGGGCAGAAACAGGCATTGCAGGCCGCTGCCGTCAGACGCGGAATGAAAGTCGTTCTTGGCGGCGCCACGTCGAAGCCGATGCCGGGCAAGGAGCCGGCGAACGGGCCGGAATCCTACGTCCTCGAGGGAACGCTCTCCTGGCAGCCGGACACGGTCTCGTGGCGCACCGACTGGCTCCTGGCCAGCGGACGGCAAAACCGGCGCTGGAGCGTCGAGACGACCAGCTTCGACGAGGCCTTCCGCAACGGCGTCGGCGAGGCCGCGGCCACGCTGGCCGGGCGTCGCTGACGTCATCGTCGGATCGTCCTCAGGCGATGGCGCCGGAGGCCAGCAGCTCCTTGATCTCGGCATCGGAGAAGCCGTTCTGGCCCAGCACCTCGCGCGTGTGGGCGCCACGCACCGGGGCGATGCCCTGGATCTTGGGCGGTGTGCGCGAGAAGCGCGGCGCCGGCGCCGGATGCTTGAAGCCGTCGAAGTCGACAAAGGCGTTGCGCGCCTTGGCGTGCGGATGCTCGGGCGCCTCGCTCATGGTCAGGACCGGCGCGAAGCAGATATCGGTGCCTTCCATGATGGCGCACCATTCATCGCGGGTCTTGGTCTTGAAGACCTCGGTGAATTTCTTCTTCATCTCCGGCCATTTGGCGCGATCGTGCTGCGCCGGCAGGTCCTGGCCCTTGAGCCCGGTCTTCTCCAGCAGCAGGTCGTAGAACTGCGGTTCGATCGAGCCGATCGAGACGTACTTGCCGTCCTTGGTCTCGTACGTGTCGTAGAAATGCGCGCCGCCGTCGAGCATGTTGATCTCGCGCTGCGTGTCGTCCCACAGCCCCGAACCCAGCATGCCGTAGGCGGCGCCCATCAGCAGCGCCGTGCCGTCGACCATGGCGGCGTCGACCACCTGGCCCTTGCCGGAACGGTGCGCCTCGAGCAGGCCGCAGACCATGCCGAAGGCCAGCAGCATGCCGCCGCCGCCGTAGTCGCCAACGAGATTAAGCGGCGGCACCGGCTTCTCGCCCTTGCGGCCGATGGCGTGCAACGCGCCGGTCAGGGCTATGTAGTTCTGATCGTGGCCCGCAGCCTTGGCCAGCGGACCTTCCTGGCCCCAGCCGGTCATGCGGCCATAGACCAGCTTCGGGTTGCGCTTGAGGCAGACATCGGGGCCGATGCCCAGCCGCTCGGCGACGCCGGGGCGGAAGGGTTCGGTCAGCCCGTCGGCCTTTTCGGCCAGGCGCAGCACGATTTCGGCCCCTTCCGGCTTCTGCAGATCGACCGCCACCGAGCGGCGCGAGCGATTGTGCACTGCAAACTTGGGGTGGCCCATACGGTCCATGACATGCGCCTTGGTGCGGTCGATGCGGATCACGTCGGCGCCCATGTCGCCCAGCATCATCGAGGTCATCGGACCCGGACCGATGCCGGCGATTTCGATGATCTTAAGCCCGGCTAGCGGTCCCATTGCTTCCTCCAGATAAGTCAGATTGATCGATGCGCGATGTTAACGCCCGTTCACATTTTGTGAAGGCCGCGTTTGCGCAAGTCTCGCGCAGCGAAAGCCCTTGACGCCGCATGGATATCGGTCGGAGAATTTCGCTAACCGCATCGGCAACGCATCGATGCGCAGTGGGAGGAAAACAACTTGAAGCAGATCATCGCATGCGCGGCCGCGGCCGCGCTGGCCGTACTGGCGCTCGCCACGCCCGCCGCCGCGCAGCAGAAGCTGGAGTTCAAGTTCGTTTCGGCCGCACCGCCGAAGACGCCATGGGAATCGCAGATCAACCGGTTCCGCGACGAGATTGCCCGCGAGACCAAGGGCAACATCACGATGGTGCCCTACATCAACTCGGTGCTGGGCAGCGAGCAGGACACGATCCTGCAGGTGCAGAACGGGCGCATCGAGTCGGGTGGCTTCTCGGTCACGGCCGGGGCGCAGATCGTCAAGGAAATGTCGCTGCTGGCCGGCCCCTATGTCTGGGAGAGCGAGAAGCAGGCCGACTGCGTGCTCGACACGTTCCTGTTCAGCGAATACCAGAAGCTGTTTGCCAAGCGCGGGCTGATGCTGACGCAGTGGTCGGAAGTGGGCTGGGTCAACGTCTACGGCAAGAAGCCGCTGATGACGCCGGCCGACGCCAAGGGTTACAAGGTCCGCATGGCGCCGGCCTCCTCGTCCAAGGTGTTCTGGGACGCGATGGGCGCCAATGGCGTGCCGCTGGGCGTGCCCGACGTCAATCCCAGCCTGCAGACCGGCCTGGTCGAGGGCGGCGACTTCCCCAACCTGACCTACGTCGCCATGGGCACCGGCAAGCTGGCGCCGCATCTGACCCTGACGCAGCACCAGCATCAGGCCGGTATCGTGGTGTTCAACAAGCGCTTTTACGACCGGCTGCCCAAGGAGCAGCGGGCCGTGATCGAACTGGCCTCCTCGCCGCCGCACCAGCTGCGGACCGAGGTGCGCGGGGTGCAGAACGCGATGCTGAAGGCGCACCAGGCGCAGGGCGGCAAGGTCTACACGCTGACGCCCGAGCAGCTGGCGGCATGGAAGGCAGCAGCCGTTCCGGCGCAGGAAGCTCTGGTCAAGGAGATCGGCGGCGAGGCGCCGCGGCTGTGGAAGATCATCCAGGACGGCAAGAAGCAGTGCCCGAAATAGGGCGTTCCGTCCGCTAGCCTGAGGGAAGAGGACCCGTGGAAACGGCTCGCACCGTTCTGCGCGTCCTCTTTCTTTTCATGGGGGTGGTGGCGACTGTCTTCTACGCCGCCCTGGCCCTGTTGCTGCTGGCCGACGTGCTGGGACGCGAGTTCTTCAGCCACGGCATTTTCGGCGCCCAGCGCGTTGCGGTCTACTGCACCATCATCGCCGGCAATTTCGGCCTCGCATTGGCAGCGGCGGCGGGCAGCCATATCCGCCCGCGGCTGGCCGACACATGGCTGCCGGCTGCCTGGGGCCCGGCTCTCGATCGCCTCGCCGACGTGCTGACCGGCACGGTGTTCCTGGTCGTCGCCTTCTACGCCACAAGGTTGGTCGAGGAATCCTTCGGCTACGAGACCGTCTCGCCGGTGATCGACTGGCAGATCTGGCCGGTGCAGGCGGTGATCCCGCTGGGCTACGTGCTGGCGGCGGCGCACTACTTCATCTTCGCCGCCTACCCCGCGCTGCGGCCGCGCCAGGCCATGGTGAGCGAATGAGCGCGCTGGCATTGATCGCCATCGTCGTGCTGCTGCTGATGCTGCGGCAGAACCTGATCGTCATCCTGTTCGTGGTCGGCGGCTACGTCCATCTCGTCTGGGGCGGCGGCCAGCTCGAATACATGATTCAGGACATGTGGACCGGCGCCGACAAGGAAGTGCTGCTGTCGATCCCGCTCTTCATCCTGGCCGGCAACGTCATGACGCGCGGCTCGATCGCCGAGCGGCTGATCGGCATCGTCCGCACGGCGACGGCCTGGCTGCCTGGCGGCATGGCGGCGGCCACCATCCTGTCCTGCGCGGTATTCGCCGCGATTTCGGGCTCCTCGACGGTTACCCTGCTGGCGGTCGGCGCGGTGATGTATCCCGCACTCCTCAAGGCGGGCTATTCCAAGATGTACGCCATGGGCGCGATCTGCGCCGGCGGCACGCTTGGGATCATCATCCCGCCCTCGATCCCGATGATCCTCTACGGCATCTCGACCGAGGCCTCGATCACCGACCTGTTCATCGCCGGCATCGGCCCGGGCGCGCTGCTGACCGGGCTGTTCACCATCCATGCGCTGATCGTCAACCGGCACATGCCGCGCGCGCCGGCCAGCCTGTCCGGACTTTTCTATCTGCTGAGCGCGCCCTTCGTGGTGCTGGTGCTGCAGCCGCATTACTGGGCTTTCGTGTTCGGTGCCCTGGCGCAGCGTCGCCAGGCGACGGCAGGGGCCGGCGGTGGCGGCGTCAGCCTGATCGACGACTACCGGCCGCCAGAGTATTTCGCCCCCTATTTCGCCGCCATGCCGCAGGGCGTGAAGGACTTCGGGCGCGCCTTGGCGATCGGCGGGCCGGCGGCGCTGCTGCCGGTGATCATCCTGGGTGGCATCTATTCGGGCTATTTCACCGCCACCGAATCAGCCGCGATCGGGCTGGCCTACGCGCTGCTGGTCGAAACCTTCATCCATCGCGAGCTGCGGCTGCGCGATTTCTACGGCGTGGCGCTGGAGACCACCAAGCTGCTGGGTTCGCTGTTCCCGATCCTGGCGATCGCGCTCAGCCTCAACCTGCTGCTGACCGAGCAGCGCGTGCCGCAGGCGCTGGTCGAGTTCATGACCGCAAACGTCGAGAGCAAGCTGGCCTTCCTGCTGATCGTCAACGTGCTGCTTCTGATCATCGGCTGTTTCATGGACGTGGGCTCGGCGATCCTGATCGTCTCGCCGCTGCTGTGGCCGATCGCCGAGGCCTACGGGATGGACAAGACGCATTTCGGCATCATCATGACGGTCAACCTGGAGATCGGCTTCCTGACGCCGCCGGTGGGTTTGAACCTGATCGTCGCCATGTCGGCGTTCAAGGAGGGCTTCGGCTTCATCTGCCGCTCGGTGTTGCCGTTCCTGGCGATGATGGTGCTGGCGCTGGCCGCCATATCCCTGATCCCCGAAATATCGCTCGGCCTGGTGCGCTGATCCGCCATCGGCAAAAGCGCGGCCGGCGGGTGGACCTCGCCGGCTTGCGGTCCTAACATTCCGGCAAACGCCTGACCTCCGAGGAAACGCCATGCGCCCGCATCGTCGTCCCGCATTCCGCCACCGCGCCGCCGCCCTGACACTGGCCGGCGCCGTCGCTCTTGCCGCACCGCTGGCCGGCGCGCAGCAGAAACAGGCGGCCGCGCCGCCCACGCCGAAATCCTACGTGACGCAGTTCCTGGTGCCGGGCTCGCATTTCCACGGCGTGCACGGTCTGGCCTTCGACCGCGACGACCAGCTCTTCGCCGGCAGCGTGGTCGGCCAGGCGCTCTACAAGATCCAGGTCGAGACCGGCGAGGTCGAGACCGCGGTGCCGGCGCCCGAGGGCATGGCCGACGACATCGCCTTCGGTCCCGACGGCGCCATGGCCTGGACCTCGTTTCTGACCGGCATCGTGCATGCGCGCGCCAAGCCGGACCAGCCGATCAAGCAGCTGGCGACCGGCCTGCCCGGCATCAATTCGCTGGCTTTCACCAAGGACGGCAGGCTGTTCGCCACCCAGGTATTCCTTGGCGACGCGCTGTGGGAGATCGACACCGGGCCGCTCAAGGCCGACGCGCAGGCCAATGCAGCGCCCAAGGCGCCGCGCAAGGTGATGGAGGGCATGGGCGGGCTGAACGGCTTCGAGTTCGGCCCCGACGGGCTGCTCTACGGGCCACTGTGGTTCAAGGGCCAGGTGGTGAAGGTCGACGTCGACAAGGCGACGGTCGCGACGGTGGCCAGCGGCTTCAAGGTGCCGGCAGCGGTGAATTTCGATTCCAAGGGCAATCTCTACGTGGTCGATACCGCCCTGGGCCAGGTGGTGCGGGTCGAGACCAGTTCGGGCCAGAAGACGCTGATCGCCAGCGTGCCGCCTTCGATCGACAATCTGGCGATCGATTCGCGCGACCGGCTGTTCATCACCAACATGGCCGACAACGGCATCTACCGCATCGATACGGAGACCGGCCAGGCGCATACGGTCGTCGAGGGCAGGCTGGCGGTGCCGGCAGACATCGCCGTGCATGCTGACGGCGACAGGGAGACGCTCTACCTGCCCGATATTTTCGCCTACCGCACCGTCGACGGCGGCAGCGGCGCGGTGAAGACGGTGCTGCGCATGCAGGCCGACCAGCTCGAATATCCGTTCGGCGTCTCGGTCAACGCCAAGCATGTGGTCCTGACCAGCTGGTTCACCAATTCGGTGCAGCGCATCGACCGGGCGACCGGCAAGCCGCTTTCCATGCTGCACGAGTTCAAGGCGCCGGTAGACGCCATCGAACAGGCCGACGGCTCGCTGCTGGTGCTGGAACTGGGCAGCGGCTCGCTGTTGCGGGTCAAGGGCGCCGACGGCAAGGACCGCAGCACGATTGCCACCGAACTGGCGGCGCCTGTGTCGATGGCGCTGGCCGACGGCAATGCCGTTTACGTCACCGAACTGGCGAGCGGAACAGTGAGCCGGATCAACCTGGCCGACGGGTCGAAGAAGGTAGTGGCCAGCGGGCTGAAGGGCCCGGAAGGGATCGACGTGGCGCCGGACGGGCGCATCATCGTGGCCGAAGTCGGCATGCGCCGCGTGGTGGCGATCGATCCCAAGGACGGCGCGCTGACGCCGCTGGCCGGCAATCTGGCGATCGGCCTCGCTTCGTTCCAGGGCGGGCCGCCGGCGAACGTGCCGACCGGCGTCGCCGTCGGCAAGTCCGGCGCCATCTACGTCACCTCCGACCTGCGCAATGCGGTCTACAAGCTGACGCCCCAGTTCTAGAGCAGATCGGAGCACCGCCGTGGCCATTCCCTTCATCCGCGAGCTCGACTTCAGCTATGGCGAGCCCGCCCAGGTCACGCCGCTGATCCGGCGCGTGGTCGCCAACAATCCCGGCCCCTTCACCTTCCATGGCACGGGCACCTACGTTCTCGGCAAGGGCAAGGTGGCGATCGTCGATCCGGGTCCGGCCGACAAGGCGCATGTCGAGGCGCTGCTGAACGCAGTGCGCAACGAAACGGTGACGCATATCCTGGTCACCCACACCCATATCGACCATTCGCCGGCCACCGCCGCGATCAAGGCGGCGACCGGCGCCACGACCTATGGCTTCGGCCCGCACCCGACCAGCCCCGAGGGCATGGCGGAGGAAAGCGGCGATCACGATTTCCGGCCCGACGTGACGGTCGGCGACGGCGACGTGATCTCCGGCGACGGCTGGACGGTCGACGCGCTGCACACGCCGGGCCATATCTCGAACCATCTTTGCTTCGGAGTGCGCGAGGACAAGGTTCTGTTCTCGGGCGATCACGTTATGGGGTGGTCAACCTCGGTGATATCGCCGCCCGACGGCGACATGACAGCCTACATGGCCTCCCTGCGCAAGCTGCTGCCGCGCGACGACCGGCTGCTGATTCCGACGCATGGTGCGGAGATCAAGGACCCGGTCGGTTTCGTGAAGGCCTATATCGCCCATCGCGAGGAGCGCGAACGGCAGATCCTGTCCTGCCTGCGCGATGGCATCGAGCGGATTCCGGAGATGGTCAAAAAACTCTACGCCGCCGTCGATCCCCGCCTGCACGGCGCTGCCGCCCGCTCCGTGCTGGCGCACATGATTCACATGATCGAGACCGGGCGCGTGATCAGCGACGGGCCACCTACGGTGAATTCCCGCTACCGGCTGGCATAGACGTCAGCTGCGCGCATAAAGGGCGTGGAAACGCCCCAGGTAATCGTCGCGAAACCTCTCCCAGGAATAGTTTTCGCGCACCATTGTCAGGGCATTGGCCGACAGTCGCGCATGACGCGCGGGCGCCAGCGCCCGGCCAATCGCCTCGGCGATCTCGCCACCGTCGAACCCGGTCAGGAAGCCGGTCTGGTCGTCGATCACATACTCCTCCGGCCCACCGCAGCGCGTGGAGATCACCGGCAGGCCACGCGCCATCGCCTCGAGCCCGACGATCGCCAGTCCTTCCTGATGCGAGGAGATCACGAAGGCATCGAGTTCGTCATAGAAGCCGGGCATTTCAGAAAGCAGCAGGGGCGGAAGGAATTCGACGGCATCGAGGAGGTCGCCACCGCCCTGCGCCGCGGCCAGTTCCGGCGTCAGATCGCCGACCACACGCAGGCGCAAGCCAGGCAAGGCGCGCCGGGCGTGGCGAAATGCCTCGAACAGCAGAGGCACGTTCTTGCGCGGATCGCTGAGGCGGCCGGCGAAGCCGATCACCGGGTGGGTGCCACCGACATAGCCGGTGCGGGCCGCGGTTACAGCATTCTCCACGGGCATGCGCAGCACCCCGCGCAGCCTGGCGCGCGGCGTCACCGCCTTTAACGCAACGGCGGCGTGGTCGCTCAACGCAAGGACTTCGGTGCGCTCCAGCACGTAGCGCTCGGCCATCTCGCAGAATGGACGATTGACCAGTCGATCGTAGATGCGACGCGTCATCGGCTTGGTGCGGAAGCGGTCGATCCGGTCGCCGAGGAAATCGGTCGCCACCCAGTTCAGCGCCGGCAGACCGAGCTGCGCCAGCCCGGTGGCCGGCAGCGCATTCCCGGTAACAACGACGTGGCGCGGATAGCTTTCGATAAGCCGCCGCCACGGCGATAGCGCGAGATGATGCGCCCATTCCAGTTCCGGAAACCATGTGCCGACGCCGAAGCGTTCGATCCCGGCGCGATCGTCCGGCCACGGCTCCAGGCGTGGGCGACGGAAAGGCACGGCGTAGCACGGCACCGACAGATCGGGCCGTTCGCTCCAGGCAACGCGATGGGCCGCGACGACGGAGAATCCGTCGCTCGCCAGCGCCCTTGCCGCATCGCGCGCCATGACCGAAACGCCGCCCATCGCCGGCGGCAGGGTCAGCATCAGCACCTTGTCGCGTCTAATGGTCATCAATCCCCCACAGGGGATTGCGCTGCTGCGGGTCGGCGTTCTCGCTGGCCGCCTGGCGGCGCAGGGCTTCGAACTGGGTCGGCACGGGGAAGTCCCAAATCTGCGATGGCCGCGGAAGACTGGCCATCCACACATCATCTCATTTTTGTTATTGTTTTACAATAAGTTATCATAGAGTATTGCGTTACAATGATGCGTGAAATGCTGATCATAGGCGGCGCCGGATTCATCGGCATCAACGCCGCGCAGAGTTTCGCCGCCCAAGGCTGGCGCGTGACGCTGTTCGACAATCTCAGCCGCAAGGGCGGGCAGGACAATCTCGACTGGCTGCGGCGGCGGCACAATGTCGGCTTCGTCAAAGGCGACATCCGCGACCGCGAGGCGCTGGAGCAATTGTTCGCGGCGCGGCGCTACGACGCGGTGCTGCATCTGGCGGCGCAGGTCGCGGTGACGACCTCGGTCGCCGACCCGCGCGAGGATTTCGAGATTAACGCGCTGGGCACGCTCAACGTGCTGGAAGCGGTGCGCCAGCACTGCCCCCAGGCCAGCGTAATCTTCGCCTCGACCAACAAGGTCTACGGCAAGCTGGACGATCTGCGCGTGGTCGAGCGCGGCGGCCGCTACGCCTTCGCGGCCAGCCAGGGCGTCGGCGAGGAGCGGCCGCTGGATTTCCATTCGCCCTATGGCTGCTCCAAGGGCGCGGCCGATCAATACATGGTCGACTACGCACGCATCTACGGCCTCAATACGACGTCGTTCCGCCAGTCCTGCATCTACGGGCCGCGCCAGTTCGGCGTCGAGGACCAGGGCTGGGTGGCCTGGTTCGCCATTGCCGCCACGCTCGGCCGGCAGATCACGATCTACGGCGACGGCAGGCAGGTGCGGGACGTGCTGCATGTCGACGATCTGGTGCGGGCCTACGCGCTGGCGGTCGAGAATCCGGCGGCGGTGCGCGGAAGGGCCTTCAACGTCGGCGGTGGGCCGGGCGAAACGCTGTCGCTGCTGGAACTTGTCGCCCTGCTCGAGGAGCGGCTGTGCCGGCGCATCGCACCGGCCTTCGGCGAATGGCGGGCGGGCGACCAGAAGGTCTATGTCAGCGACATCGCGCGATTGGAGCAGGCGCTGGGCTGGCGGCCGCAGATCGGCGTCGGCGAAGGCGTCGGCCGGCTGATCGACTGGGTGGCCGAAAACCGCGCGCTGTTCGCCTGAAGCGGATCACGAGCAGACGGAAGCGTCCGCGATTTCGTCTGACCGTGTGAAT
Source organism: Reyranellaceae bacterium (assembly GCA_050185515.1). Taxonomy (GTDB): domain Bacteria; phylum Pseudomonadota; class Alphaproteobacteria; order Reyranellales; family JAQSWP01; genus JAQSWP01. The sequence continues at coordinate 1,100 of JBFWZG010000079.1, read as the reverse complement.
CCGGTCTATTCCTAGATGCTTGGAGCAAATTCACATGTTTTGGCGGAATCGCGAGCGCTTCCGTCAAAACATGATTTGCTCCAGCCTACTCCTCCATCAGCAGATGCTTGCCGTAGACCGTCTTGAAGAGCGGGATGCGGCGATCGACGGCCGAAGCCGGCGGCTCCTCGAGCAGCCGCGCGACCTCGCCGAGCACCAGTTGCGTGATGGTCGGGATCGGCAATTGCTGCGCCTCGTCCAGCCGCACCCAGCGAATGTCGCCCAGCTCGCCGTTGCTCTTGATCTCGCCGCCGGAAATGACCGAATCATCGGCCATGAAAAAGCGGGCGTTGAAGCGGCGCGGCCGGCCCGGCGGGGTGATGGCGCGGGCGATGTAGTCGAGCTGGTCGAGCGCCGGCGCCATGCCGGCATCGATGAAGCCGCGCCAGTGCTCGGCGACGGTTCGTGGCCGGCGACCCTCGAGGGGCTTGCCGATGATCAGGCCGGTTTCCTCGAAAGTCTCGCGAATGGCGGCAATGGCCAGCGCCCGGCCGCGCGCGATGCTGCAGGCGCGGGTCAGCCGCTCGGCGACGTCCTCGCGCAGGTCGGCGGCATAGGGCACGCGCGTGTCGGCGGGGTCGACCCGGCCACCCGGGAAGACGTAGCGGTTGGGCATGAAGGCCGATTTGCCCGCCCGGCAGCCCAGCAGCACCTCCGGCACGCCGGCGTTCCGGCGCACCAGGATCAACGTCGCCGCATCGAGCGGCCGGCGATACGGGTGGTGTTCGTCTTCGTGGGTGGCGTCGACCCGGCGCTCGACGCCCAGGATCTTTTCATTGGATTTGCTGGCTGGCATTGCGGTCCACGGTGGGTCGGTCTGAAAGCTCGCCGTCCGCCAAAGGCATGAACGGCCGTTCAGCGCCAGTCTAGCACGTCAGGCGGCGGGCTTTGCCAGCGCCCGTTTTCGGCCTCGGCCAGCGGAATTACGGCGTTTTGCAATGCCTGGCTGCGGCGGCTATAAAGTCCGCCCGCAGGCCGGATTGTCCCCGTAGCTCAGCCGGATAGAGCAGCGGTTTCCTAAACCGGAGGTCGGAGGTTCGAATCCTCTCGGGGACGCCAGC
>JBFWZG010000078.1:0-16131 GCA_050185515.1 Reyranellaceae bacterium | reverse complement strand
TGCACCTGCGGATGGCCGACCGGGCGGCCGCTGTCGTCGGGCAGCAGGTTCTGCTCGGAGACGTAGGCGATGTAGGTGGTCTGATCGTTCTCGGCCAGCAGATGGTAGAAGGGCTGGTCGCGATGCGGGCGGATGTTCTCGGGGATCGAGGCCAGCCACTCCTCGGTGTTGGCGAACACCGGATCGACGTCGAAGATCACGCCGCGAAAGGGATGGACGCGATGCTTGACCACCTGACCGATACTGAAGCGCGCGGTGCGCGCGCCATGCACGGTGACGGCCTCGACGATGCGGCCCTGCTGTTCCACGGTGTGCCCCTTCCTGAAGACGGCGCGGCTTCGGGCGGCCGCTTGCGCGCTTCTGTTACAGTCCGTTCATAATACTCTTACGGCGGCCCGGATAGAACAGGTCAATGCGCCTGCATTGGAGGCAGGCCCCGGGCGGAAAAGAGGCAAAAGAGGGAGGTCGGGTCATGCGCAACGAGGTCAATCGGCAGGTCAGGCTGAAGTCGCGGCCGGTCGGCATTCCGCAGGCCGAACATTTCGAACTGGCGCAGGGGCCGGTGCCGGCGGCCGATCGCGGCCAGTTCGTGGTGCGCAACCGCTTCCTGTCGGTCGATCCGGCGATGCGCGGCTGGGTCAACGCTGCGGCCAACTACTCCAAGCCGGTGGAGATCGGCGCGGTGATGCGCTCCTTCGCGGTCGGCGAAGTGGTGGAATCGCAGCATCCCGAATACCGCGCCGGGGACATCGTCGCGGGCATGTTCGGCTGGCAGGACTACGCCCTGTCCGACGGCAGCCAGGTGACGCGCAAGGTGGGCGAAACCGATCTGCCGCTGTCCCTGGCGCTGGGCGTGCTGGGGCTGAACGGCGTCACCGCCTATTGGGGACTGCTGGGCGTCGGCCAGCCCAGGGAAGGCGATACCGTGCTGGTGTCGACCGCCTCCGGCAGCGTCGGTTCGGCGGTCGGGCAGATCGCCAAGATCAAGGGCTGCCGCACGGTCGGCATCGCCGGCGGCGCCGCCAAGACGAAGGACTGCCTCGACCTGTTCGGCTACGACGCCGCCATCGACTACAAGGCCGAGACGGATCTCGATGCGGCGATCGCCAGGGCCTGTCCCAAAGGCGTCGACGTCTATTTCGACAATACCTCGGGGCCGATCTCCGACGCCGTGCTGCGCCATCTGGCGGTGCGGGCGCGCATCGTGATCTGCGGCACCGCCTCGCAGCCGAGCTGGGATCCCTGGCCCACCGGACCGCGGGTCGAGCGCCACATCCTCGTCAAGCGCGCGCGCATGGAAGGCTTTCTCGCCTTCGACTGGGAGGATCGCTACCAGGAAGCCGTGACGCAGCTGGCGCAATGGGTGCGCGAGGGCCGGCTGACATACCAGGAGGACATTCTGGACGGCATCGAGCAGGCGCCCGGCGCCATCGCCGGCCTCTATCGCGGCGACAATCGCGGCAAGAGGTTGATCCGGCTGGGGTAGGGACATTTGTCTTCATTCATGCCTCCTCTCCCCAACGGGGAGAGGATTGAGGTGAGGGGGAGCTAAAGAAACAACGTGCGCCACGCCCCCCCCTCACCCCGGCCCTCTCCCCGGTGGGGAGAGGGAGAAGAAAGCGTCCGCTTGCCCCGACAACCTTTTCCGCCATAATCCGCGCCGAGATTGTTGGCAGGCAAAACAAAGGGAAAAGCCGATGGGCTACGTCATTCCGACCTGGTCGATTCCGAGCGTCCCGGTCGCGGGCAGCGGCGATGCGTTTCCGGTGCGGCGCATCTACTGCGTCGGGCGCAACTATGCGGCGCATGCGCGCGAGATGGGCTTCGACCCGGACCGCGAGCCGCCGTTCTTCTTCGCCAAGCCGGCCGACGCCATCGTGGTCTGCGCCGATCCGTCCAAGCCGACCGCCGTCGCCTACCCGCCGGCGACCAAGAACTTCCATCACGAGATGGAGCTGGTGGTGGCGATAGGCAGTGGCGGCGCCGACATCAAGGTCGAGGACGCGCTGAACCACGTCTACGGCTACGCCGCCGGGCTCGACATGACGCGCCGCGACCTGCAATTCGCCGCTCGCGACAAGGGCAGGCCGTGGGACATGGGCAAGGGCTTCGACCAGTCGGCGCCGATCGGCCCGATCTTGCCGGCGGCCCAGAGCGGCCATCCCGCCAAGGGACGCATCGAACTCAAGGTCAATGGCACGGCGAAGCAGAAGGCCGATCTCAACGAACTGATCTGGAACGTGCCCGAAACCATCGCCTATCTCTCCGGCCTGGTGCGGCTCGAAGCCGGCGACCTGATCTATACCGGCACGCCCGAGGGCGTCGGTCCGGTGGTCAAGGGCGACCTGCTGGAGGGCGAAATCGAGGGTGTCGGCCGCTTCGCCTGCAAGATCATCTGAGATTCTAATAAGAACCGAGAGCAAATCCGGGGGCGCGGCGGCGCCCCCTGTGCTTTTGCAGCGTTGGGCGGGCGCCCGCGCGACTTTATAATCCACATCATGGTGCAGTTGGGGGCAACGCACACAGGGGAAATCGCATCCACGCGGCGCGCGCCGGCCGTGCGGCTTCTGGCGTTCTGCGCCATCGCCGCGTTCGTGCTGCTGGCGCCGATGTTCCCACATGTCTTCAACATTCACGGCAAGCTGCTGCGGCCCTGGATGATGTATTCCGACGTGGGGGTCGGTCTGCTGAAGGGCGATTTCCGCATCGAGCAGGCCGGCGCGACGCGCACCGTCGCGCCGCTGGAACTGATGGGGCTGGAGCGCTATCCGCGGCTGCGCCACTACCGTTTCGAGCAGCGCGTCCTGCACGACGGCGATCTGGGAAGAATCGCGGCGACTTACTGCGCCACCCTGCCGGCCGGCGCGCGCCTGTCCTTCGGCGGCGCGGTCGGCACGCGCAATGGCTGGCGCCCGCTCAAGGCGGATGATCTGTGCGGGAGCACGCATGCCGGGCGCGATTGATCGCCTGCGCGCCTGGAGCGTCGAACTGGAGGGCTCCACAAGGCCGGTGGCGCTGATCCGCATCGGCGTCGCCAGCCTGGTCCTGGTGCGCTACGCAGACGAGGTGGCGATGTTCCGCACCGTCTCGTCGATCGGGGTGACGTTGTGCGTACTGTTCTTCGCCGCGACGCTGGCCATGCTGGTCGGCCTGCGCACGCGGATAGCGGTGGCCGCGACGTCGCTGGTGCTGGTGACGATGTATTTCGTGTTCGGCCCCTCGCCGGGCGTGCATGGCTGGAACCATCACCATTCCTACGTGCTGATGGTCTCGACCCTGCTGCTGAACCTGGTGCCCTGCGGCGCGTCCTATTCGGTCGATCGCGTTCTGGCGCTGCGCCGGGCGGAACGGCAGGGGCTGCCGCCGCCGGCCGAGCGCGGTTCGCTGTGGGCGCAGCGGCTGTTCGCCCTGCAGCTGATGGCGATCTATTTCTGGACGGCAGTCGACAAGAGCGACTGGGCTTTCGTTTCGGGCCAGCGGCTGGAGCAGACCATGGTCTGGGTCTACAGCAACCGGCCGCTCGAATTGCTGCTGACCGCGTCCTGGTTCACCGTGTCGGCTTCGATCATCGTGCTGGCGGTCGAGTATTTCCTCGCCATAGGCCTGCTGGTCCGCCGCCTTCAGCCCTTCGCCATTCCGATGGGCGTCATGCTGCATCTGACCTTCTACGTGTTGCTGCCCGTCACCACCTATTCGGCGAGCATGGTTCTGCTCTATCTGGCGGCGCTGGACCCGGACGCGGTCCATCGCTTCATCGACCGGCTGCAGGGGCATCATGGCGCAACCGCCGATCCGCATCGTCTATGACGGCGACTGCCCGTTCTGCAAAGCCTATGTGCGGCTGGTGCGGCTGCGCGAGAACTTCACGGTCGAACTGGTCGACGCCCGCGCCCGTCCCGACGAGGTGGCGCGTATAGCCGGCCTGGGGCTCAGCCTCGACGAGGGCATGCTGGTGGAGATCGGCGAGCGGCGCTGGCATGGCGGCGAAGCGATGCGGATGCTGGCGACGCTGACCTCCGAGTCGGGGCCGTGGAACCGGCTCTATGCCTTCGTGTTCGGCAGCGAACGGCGGGCGGCGCTGCTCTATCCGCCGCTGCGCGCCATCCGCAACCTGACCCTGCGCCTGCTGGGCCGTCGCCGCATCGACGGAACGGCGTTCTAGATATTCTAAAGCTGCTGCGCGTTGAACGTGTCGCAGGCGTTCAGCCCGCCCTGCTCGAAGCCGCGGCGGAACCAGCGGGCGCGCTGCTCGGAGGTGCCGTGGGTGAAGCTCTCCGGCGACACCGTGCCGCGCGCCTGGCGCTGCAGGCGGTCGTCGCCGATGGCGGCGGCGGCGTTGAGCGCCTCATCGATGTCGCCCGGCTCGACCACGCCGCGGGCGCGATCGGCGTGATGCGCCCAGACGCCGGCGTAGCAATCGGCCTGCAGCTCGACCCTCACCTGCAGCGCGTTGGCCTGGGCCTGCGGCATTCCCTGCTTGGCGCGCTGCACCGTCTCCAGCGTGCCGAGCAGGCGCTGCACATGGTGGCCGATCTCGTGCGCCACGACATAGGCCTGGGCGAAATCGCCGGGCGCGCCGAAGCGGCTCTGCAGCTCGTCGTAGAAGGACAGGTCGATATAGACCTTCATGTCGAGCGGGCAGTAGAACGGCCCCATCGCCGCCTGGGCGAAACCGCAGCCCGAATCGACCGCGCCGGTGAACAGCACCAGTTTGGGCTCGATGTATTGCCGCCCGCCGTTCTGGAAGATGGGTTTCCAGGTGTCCTCGGTGTCGGCCAGCACGACGGAGACGAACTCCGCCTGCTTGTCCTGCGCCGCGCTGCCGGCCTGGCCGGCCGGTCGCTGGATCGGCGGCGGGGCATAGCCGCTGCCGCCCTGCAGCAGCACCGAAGGATCGACGCCGAGCACCAGCAGGACGACGATGAAAATAACGGCGCCGATGCCGCCTCCGACGCCCATGCGCTTGCCGCTGGAGCGCGGAAAACCACGCGGGAAGCCGCCGGGGAACCCGCCGCCGCCAAAACCGCGGCCCAATCCGCCGCCGCCGGCGCTCTGGCCGCGCCTGTCCTCGACATTGCTGCTGCGGCGTCCGCCTATCCAGCGCATGGCAACCCTCCGTACCTGTAAGTCGATGATAGCGCGAATGAGCGGTCCGGCGCAGCCCTGCCGGCGATCCGCAGGCATGGACGTCGGCTGGCCGTTCGGGCGGAGCAAATCATGTTTTGACGGAATCGCTTGCGATACCGTCAAAACATGTGAATTTGCTCCAAACATAGAAAATAGAGCGGATTCACACGATCAGACGGAAGCGTCGCCACTTCCGTCTGATCGTGATCCGCTCTAGAAATCCGTCCCTGCCGGAGACGCCATGACCCTGACCATCGCCACCTGGAACATCAACTCTGTGCGCCTGCGCATCGGGCTGGTGGAGAAGCTGCTGCGCGAGCATCGGCCCGACATTCTGTGCCTGCAGGAAACCAAGACGCCGGACGAGTTCTTTCCGCACGAGGCGTTCGAGAGACTGGGCTACGCGCACCGCCATATCAGCGGCATGAAGGGCTATAACGGCGTCGCCATCGTCAGCCGGATACCGTTCGCCGCCCAGCTGACTCATAATCGCTGCGGCAAGGAGGATTGCCGGCATGTCGTGGCCTCGATCGACCGCGGCGACGGCGATCCGATCGAACTGCACAATCTCTACGTGCCGGCCGGCGGCGACATTCCCGATCCCGTCGCCAACGTGAAATTCGCGCACAAGCTCGATTTCATGAAGGAGATCGGCGACTGGTTCGAGGCCTGCAAGCCGACCAGGGGCCAGCGCAAGGGCAGGAAGCGCATCATCGTCGGCGACCTCAACATCGCCCCGCTCGAGCACGATGTCTGGTCGCACAAGCAGCTGCTCGACGTGGTATCGCACACGCCAGTCGAGGTCGATCTGTTCCAGCGCCTGATGGCGAGCCAGGACTGGATCGACGTGCCGCGCGTCTTCGTGCCGTCCGATCGGAAGCTCTATTCCTGGTGGTCCTACCGCAACCGCGACTGGCGACTGTCGGATCGCGGCCGGCGGCTCGATCACGTGCTGGTCAGTCCGGCGCTGAGGGAAACCATCAGATCGCACGCCATCCTCAAGGATGCGCGCGACTGGGAGAAGGGCTCCGACCACGTTCCGGTCTTTGCCAGCTTCGACGCCTGAGCTTTTCCACCGCTGCTTCTGCTAGACTGGCCCGCTTTCATTCGCATTCGAGGGGGAATTCCCATGGGCTGGATCCTGATCATCGTCATCGGCTTCATCGTCGGACTGATCGCCAAATTCCTGACGCCGGGCCGCGACGTCGGCGGCTTCATCATTACCACCCTGGTCGGCATTGGCGGCTCGGTCCTGGCGAGCTGGGCCGGCCAGACCATGGGCTGGTATGCGCCCGGCCAGCCGGCCGGCTTCATCGCCGCGGTGATCGGCGCCATCGTGCTGCTGCTGCTGCTGCGCGTTATCCGGCGCTGAGGCGGCGCAGACGCCAGCAAAAAGGCCCGCGAGCGTTCGCGGGCCTTTTTCGTTGCCGGGCGATTCGCCGCTCAGTCTGTGACGGCCAGCGGATCGGGATGGTTGGAGAGGTAGCGGTAGATATAGGACAGGCCGGAGATCGCCACGAAAGTGCCGAGCAGCTGCAGCGGGATGAGCAGCAGCTGCAGCACGATGGCGCCGACCGTGCCCAGCCCGCCGGTGGCGACGCCGAAGATCAGGCCGATGACGAAGGAGACGATGAAGACGGCGACGAAGATCGCCACGGCGATGATGACCGATATGCCCAGCATCGGGCCGAAATTGCCCTCGGTCTGCTGCCACGAAGTCTTCAGCGAGGTCGGATGGTCGGCGGCGGTGGCCGGCAGCACCATCGACCAGCGCAGCAGCACGAAGACGCCGACGCAGAAGATCGCCAGGCCGACGATGACGCCTATCGCAGCGCCGGCGGCCGCGGACAGGATGCCGCCGATGACGGCGGCGGCGATGATCGGCAGATAGATCAGGATCGTGTAGCCCAGGAACCGCAACTCGCGCGAGCCGAAGCCGGCGCGGAACAGGCCCTTGTCGACGCTGAAGCCCAGCAGGGTGACGCGGTGCCAGGCGACGGCCATGGCGACGTAGATCAACAGCTGGACGATGGTGAGCACGAACTGCAGCGCCACCGCGCCGCCGCCGGCCGCCATCGGATCGTCGGGCTGCGTCAGCACCGCGATCACGCCGACCGCGAACAGCAGCACGAAATAGGGCAGGCCGACGGTGAAGGCCTGGTTCGGATTGTTGAACACGCGGTTGAATGCCGCGCGCACCACGGGCATGACCGGAAGCGTCGCCATCTTGATCTCCCCCAGTTCCGGCGCGCCCGGGCACGGACGGCCTGCGGCGGATTATCCCACAGCGAAGCGGGCGCGGTCGATCATTCCGATGGAGAAGGCCCGACGCGATAGAGGAAATAGCGGTCGGGCTTGACGCCCGGCGGCTCGGGCAGGCGCGTCCAGTGCGGCACGTCAAGCCTCTGGTTGGCCACCACCAGTCCGCCCGGCGCCATCAGCGCATCGAGCGCCGGGGCCAGAAAGCGGCCGAGCGCGGCATTGGCCGCCTGCTCTCCGGTGCCGAGATCGGAATGGGCGAGGATGGCGGTGGGGCCGAGCTTCTTTTGCGCTATCCGCATGGTGTCGGCGATGTCGCCGAGGAACAGCCGGTCGTCGGGCGGCACGCAGTCCGGATGGGCGCGCACCTGGCGCTCGAAAACGTAGATATCGCGGCCGGGAAACAGCTCGCGCAGATGGTCGTAGGTGCGGCCGTTGCCCAGCCCCAGTTCAAGGATCGGGCCGGCCAGCCCGCGCGCTTCGGCGGCGACATGGTTGAGGCAGTCGCGCTGCGCCTGCATGCGGCGGATGAAGCTGTCGAGACGAGACATGGAAATGCCGGCGGCCGGTCAGCTCTTGTTCTGCGCCTGCGCCTGGCGCAGGCGGGCATTGGCCATCTCCAGCCGGTGCGCCAGTTCGCGCATGATCTCGACCGCCATCTGCGGGAATTCCTGCACCAGGCGGAAGAACAGATCCTTGGTGATCTTGAGGGTGGTGGTGCGTTCGCGGGCGGTGACGGTGGCGGTGCGCGGCACGTCGCACAGAATGGCGATCTCGCCGACGAACTCGTTCTTCTGCAGCTCGGCGACCTTGAGCGGCCCGCCCGGCGTGTCGATCAGCACGTCGGCCGAGCCCTCGACGATGACGTACATGGCGTCGCCCATGTCGCCCTGGCGGCACAGTTCCTGGCCGGTCTCGAAAGTCAGCCGCTCGCTGGTGAAGGCCAGCAGCTTGAGCTTGGAGACCTCGATCTTGGCGAACAGCGGAATGGCGCGCAGCAGCTCGACTTCCTGGTTGAGACTCATCGCGTCCTCCGTTCCTCGCCGTTGCCCTTCGCCGTCCCAGCCATCGTCTCTACTCCGCCGCCAGCATGTCGGACACCGCCGATCCGGTCTTCAACTCGCCATAGGAGCCCTGGGCGATGACGCGGCCGTCGCGCAGGGCCAGTATCTCGTCGAACTGCTCGGCCAGCGCCGGCCGGCTGAGTACCCAGATAACGTTGCGGCCCTGCCGCAGTTTCAGGATCGCCGCCAGCAGCCGCGCCTGGGCGCCGCCATCGAGGACCGCCGTGGCGTCGTTGACCACCAGCAGGTCGGGGCGCTTGATCAGCGCCCGAACCAGCCCGATTTTCTGGCGCTGGGCGGCGTTGAGGCGCTTGCCGGAATTGCCGACGTTGAAATCGAGGCCGACGCCGACCACCGTACGGCGCATTTCAAGCTTGTCCAGCACCTCGGTGATCAGCGCCCCGATGCGCTCGGCCGCCTGCGCCTGGCCATAGGCCAGGCGGCCGAACAGGATGTTGTCCTGCAAGGTGGCGGCGCGGTTGTACTTCTCGCGGTCGTAGACCTCGACGGCGCCCTCGGGCAGCGCCCCGGCCAGGGCGGCGCGGGCCTGCAGCAGGCGCTCCTGCATGGCCTCGTCGACCAGCCCCAGGCGATGGCGCGCCTCGACATATGGGAAGGGCAGGGCCAGCAGCCGCTTACGGTCGTCGGCGCCGACACTGTCCAGCCCGCCCTTGCCGGCGATGCGCGCCACCATGACGCGGAACTCGGGCAGATCCTCGGCCGAGATGAAGGAGAACTGCTCGAAGAACGGATGGCCGGGGGGCAGGTCGGCGAACAGCTCGACCATGGTTTCGGCGATCTGCCTTCCCATGGCGAGCAGGTCGTCGGTCAGGCCAAGCTCGTCGAGCACCTTGAGCACCAGCGGATTGCCGGCCAGGCGCTCGGGCGCGAAATCGGCCTCGGCGGCGGTGCCGAACAGCAGGTTCTCCGCCACCGACATGTTGCGCGCGTATCGGTCGCGCGCGAAGGGCTCGATCAGCGCCGCGATCTGCGGCTCGGCCAGGCGCTGATGCAGCTCGGCGCGCGCCTTCATGATCGCCTCGGCGACGTCGGGATGCGCGTCGGGATCGACCGTGCCGCGCAAGCCGAGGCGGTAGATGTCGTCCTCGAGCTCGACGGCCGGCAGCAGATCGAGGATGCGATCGTCGATGTCGTCGGGCCCCTTGGCGCCGGCGGTCTCGTAGTCGATCCAGACCGAATTGACGTCGAACAGCGGATTGCCCGCGCGTTTGGCCTCGGCGACGAAGCGTTCGTGCGCGCGTTTTTGCGCGTCGTCATAGTTCGCTGGCGCGCGCTCCTGCTGCTTCAGCCCGTAGAGCACGTTCTCGCGCACGCTGACGGGAAACAGGTACGTGTCGGGACCGGCGTAGCCGATGCGCGCGCCGGTGGCGATCTCGGGCAGATGGTCGAGATCATGCTCGCCGAGTTTGGCGCTGCCCGCCGAAGGATGCACCAGCCGCGCCAGCAGCAGCGCCACGGCCTCCTTGCCGCCGCCGGGCGGGCCGATCACCGCGACGTGGCGGTCGCCGGCGATCTCGAAGCTGGCGCCGTCGAGCAGCCTGCCGTAGGTCTCGTCGAACACCGCGACGCTGGCGATCTTGAGCGGGCCGGCGACCGGCGAAGGCTTCTCCGGCAGCGGCTGCTGCAACGAAGGTTCCAGCATGCCTTCGGGCGTGAACTGCTCGATCACCTGCTCGTACTTGATCTGGACGTCCTGGCGCTGCTGGTCCCAGTCGATCAGCTCCTTGACCGGCGGCGGCAGGTCCTTGTAGGCGGCGATCACCGCCACCAGGCCGCCGATGTCGAGCTGGCCGGTGATCGCGAGATAGCCGCCGATCAGGTAGAAGAAGAACGGGGTGGACTGCGCCAGCAGGTTGTTGATGAACTTGACGGTGAACTTGCGCTGGTAGAGCTCGAAGCGGATCAGGAAGATGCGCCCCAGCCGGTGCACGATGTCGGCGCGCTCGTAGTTCGAGGTGGCGTTGGCGTGGATGTCGGCCGAGCCGTCCACCGCCTCGGCGATGCGGCCGGCCAGCTGGCGCGCGGTGAGCTGGCGCTCCTTGCCCAGTATCAGCACCTTCTTGCGCAGTTGCGGGATCAGCACGACCTGCACGGCCAGCACCGTCACCGCCACCATGCCGAGCCAGAAACTCTGGGTGACGATGAAAAACAGCGCCGTCGCGGCCTGGCCGCCGAGAAACACCGGCTGGACGAAGGCGTCGCCGATGAAGCCGCCCAGCGGCTCGACCTCGTCCTTCACCATGGTGGCGATTTCCGCCTGCTTCACCTTGCGGAAGTGGCCCTGCGGGAAGCGCATGACGCGGTCGAACAGCTCGTAACGCAGCCGCCGCAGCATGCGCTCTCCCATGCGGCCCTTCTGCGTATTGATGTTGCGCTTGAACAGGCCGTTGATCACCACCATCGCCAGGAACAGCAGGCTGAGCGCAACGAGATACTCGACCTGCACCATCGGGATGCCGTCGAACACGCGGATCGTGCCGACGTCGGAAATGAAGGACGGCACGGGAATGTCGATGGTGAAGAAATTCGTCGTCGAGCCGGCAACGACGTTGCCCTGCGCGTCCTTCTCGAAGGCCTGGCCCTGGATGGCGCCGTTGACGATGGTCTTGGGAATGTTCAGCGACAGGAAATAGAAGATCTGCGCCAGGACGATGACGACCAGGATGGCGAACTGTTCGCGCTGGGTATGCTTCCAGACGTATCGGAACAGGCTCTTTTCCATGGTCGCTCAGGCGGCTCCCCAAATCCGGCCGGCGCGCCAGACTGGCCGAGGCGCACCCCCTTGCGCAACCGTGCCCGCGCCCGCTCCGGCTATATACATCATTTTGTGGCCGATTGGGCACCGGCTGACCAGATGTGTTGCGCTCAATATAGGCAGGCGGCGGGGATATTGGGCAGGTTCGCCGCGAAAACCCGTAACCATGCCGCCCTATGTTGCGACAAGGCGTCCGGCGGCGCCGGCCCGGCGCTTTTGGGGTCGCCGGCCTGACGGCGGCATGCCATATTTCGCCGTCGCGCAGCGGCCCGGGGGATGGGGCTGGTGGGAGACCACAGATGAATGAACGGCGCAATGGCGCGGCCAAAGCCTCCGGCCGCGACAAGCGGGTCCTGATCTACAGCCACGACAGTTTCGGCCTGGGGCATCTCAGCCGCTGCCGGACCATCGCAAATTCGCTGGTGGCGCAGGACAAGAATCTTTCGGTCCTGATCCTGTCGGGCTCGCCACTGATCGGCAGCTTCGATTTCCGCGCGCGCGTGGATTTCGTCCGCATTCCCGGCGTCATCAAGCTGCGCAATGGCGAGTACACCTCGCTCAATCTGCTGATCGACATCGAGGAGACGCTGCACATGCGCGCCTCGATCATCCAGCACACTGCCGACATCTTCGATCCCGACTTGTTCCTGGTCGACAAGGAGCCGCTCGGCCTGCGCGGCGAGGTCACCGACACGCTGAAGATGCTGAAGAAGCGCGGCACGCCGCTGGTGCTTGGTCTGCGCGACGTCATGGACGAGCCGACGCTGCTCGAGCCGGAATGGCAGCGCAAGAACGTGGTGCCCGCCCTGCGCGATCTCTACGACGACATCTGGGTCTACGGCCTGCCGCAGATGTGCGACCCGGTGGCGGGCATCAACCTGCCCAAGTCAGTCCGGCGCAAGATCACCTATACCGGCTATCTGCGGCGCGAGCTGCCGCGCGGCCTGGCGCGGCCCGGCATGCTGTCGGAAGTCGACAAGCCCTACATCCTGGTGACGGCCGGCGGCGGCGGCGACGGCGAAGGGCTGATCGACTGGGTGCTGCGCGCCTACGAGCAGGACCGCAAGATCCCCTACGACGCGGTGATCGTGTTCGGACCGTTCATGAATCCGCAGCGCCAGAAGGAGTTCCGCCGGCGGGTCAACGCCCTGCCGAAGGTGCATGCGCTGACCTTCGAATCGAATCTGGCGGCGCTGATGACGGATGCCGCCGGCGTCGTCGCCATGGGCGGCTACAACACGTTCTGCGAGATCCTGTCGTTCGACAAGCGGGCGCTGATCGTGCCGCGCACCCAGCCGAGGCTCGAGCAGTACATCCGCGCCTCCTCGGCGCGCGCGCTGGGCCTGGCCAACATGCTGCCCGACGACGGCGAGCGCGACGCGCATGTCATGGCGACCGCCCTGCGCCAGCTGCCGCAGCAGCAGCTGCCCTCCGAGGTGGTGATCCCCGGCCTGCTCGACGGCCTGCCCTCCGTGGGGCGGCTGGTCAAGCGCACCCTGGCCGTGCGCCCGCCGCGCCCCTCCATGCTGGAAACCGCCCGCAAACGCGCGTGACATCGCAACAGGGTTTGCCGGACGGGCCGAAACTGGCCATCGTCCTCAAGGGCTATCCGCGGCTCTCCGAGACCTTCATCGCCCAGGAGATCGCGGCGCTCGAGGCGCGCGGGCTGGCGCCGCTGCTGGTATCGCTGCGCCATCCGACCGACCGCTTCCGGCATCCCGTGCACGAGCGCATCCGCGCCGCGGTCAGCTATCTGCCGGAGTATCTCTATCAGGAGCCGCTGCGCGTACTGCGCGGCTGGCGCATCGCGCGCCGCCTGCCGGGCTATCGCGCGGCCTGGCGTCAGTGGCTGGCCGACCTGCGCCGCGATTTCACGCCCAATCGCGGCCGGCGCTTCGGCCAGGCCTGCGTGCTGGCGGCCGAACTGCCGCAGAGCGCGCGCTGGCTGCATTGCCATTTCCTGCATACGCCGGCCTCGGTGACGCGCTACGCGGCGATGATGCGGGGAATCGAGTGGAGCGGTTCCGCTCATGCAAAAGACATCTGGACCACGCCCGACTGGGAGATCGCCGAGAAGCTGGCCGATTGCCGCTTCCTGGTGACCTGCACCGAGGTTGGGTTGCGCCGCCTGCAGGCGCTGGCGCCCGATCCGGCGAGGGTGGAACTGCTCTATCACGGGCTCGACTTCGAGCATCTGCCGCCGTCCGCCCCTGCGCCGCGCCCGCCCCGCGACGGCAGCGACCGGGACGATCCGGTGCGCCTGCTGGCGGTCGGTCGGACGGTGGAGAAGAAGGGTTTCGACGATCTGCTGCGCGCGCTGGCGCTGTTGCCGGCCGATCTCAACTGGCGCCTGCGGCAGATCGGCGGCGGGCCGCTGCGGCCGCGGCTTATGGCGCTGGCGGCGGAGCTGGGCATCGCCGAGCGTTGCAGCTTCGAAGGCGCGCGCGCCCAGGCCGATGTTTTCGCCGCCTATCGCGACGCCGACCTTTTCGCGCTGACCGCGAGGATCGCCGGCGACGGCGATCGCGACGGGCTGCCCAACGTGCTGATGGAGGCGCAAAGCCAGGGGCTGGCCTGCCTGGCGACGCGGGTCGGCGCCATCGAGGAGCTGATCGAGGACGACGCGAGCGGCCTGCTGACCGCCAGCGGCGACGTGGCGGCGATGGCCGCAGCGCTTGAGCGGCTGATGCGCGATCCGGCCCTGCGCCTGCGTCTTGGCGCGGCCGGTCAGGCGCGGGTGAGAAGCGCATTCTCCTTCGGCGCCGGTATCGAGCGGCTCTACGCCCATCTGCGCCATCTGGCGTAGGATCGCTCCGCCATGCGCATCGCCTACTACACGCCGCTGAAGTCGCCCGCCCATCGCGTGCCCTCGGGCGACCGCACCATGGCGCGCGCCCTGCGCGATCTGCTGCGCCGCGCCGGGCACGAGGTCGTGGTGCTGTCCAGGCCGGCGCAGGGCGGCTTGCTGCAGGGGCCGGAGTTCCAGGCGAGCCGTCGCCTGCAGGTCGAGCGCGACTTCGCGCCATTGCTGGCGGGCGAGGGCGGCCCGTTCGACCTGTGGTTCACCTATCACGTCTACTACAAGGTGCCGGACTGGATCGGCCCGCGGGTCGCCGCCGCAAGGCGCATTCCCTACGTCATGGCGGAAGTGTCCTACGCGCCCAAGCGCGCCGGCGGGCCGTGGGACATGGGCCATCGCCAGGTCGGCGACTGCATCAGGGCGGCCGACCTGATCCTCAACCTCAACCCGATCGACGCAAACTGCGTGCGGCCGCTGCTGCGCGCCGACGCCGCCATGCTCGACGTGCCGCCGTTTCTCGCGGCCCAGCCCTACCGCACGGCGGCGCGGCGGCGCGAGTTGCACGCGGCGGCCTTGCGCGCGCGCGTCAAGGCCAGCCGGCGCACGCCACTGCTCCTGTGCGTGGCGATGATGCGGCCGGGCGACAAGCTGGCCTCGTACAAGGTGCTGGGCGCCGCCCTGGCGACGTTGCTCGATCGCGACTGGCGGCTGGTGGTGGCGGGCGACGGCGAGGCGCAGGCCGATGTGCGGGCGGCGCTGAAGCCGCTGGGCCGGCGCGTGCATTATCTTGGCCGGATGGCGCCGCAGGAACTGCCGGCGCTTTACGCCGCCGCCGATCTCTATGTTTGGCCGGCGATCAACGAGGCGTGGGGCATGACCTTGCTCGAGGCGCAGGCCGCGGCCCTGCCGGTGGTCGCCGGCCGCACCGGCGGCGTGCCCAATGTGGTCGACGAGGGCCGCACCGGGCTGCTGCCGGCGGTGGGCGATGCCCAGGCTTTCGCCGCTTCGGTGGCGCGTCTGCTCGACGACGAGGCGCGGCGCGCGACGATGGGCGTGGCGGCGGCGGCGTGGGTGAAACGGCGGCACGACATTGCCGCAGTGCGCGATATGGTGGACGCCGCGCTGCAAGAGGCGCGCGCGAGGAAGACGTCATGACGATGCTGGCGGTGCTGCGCCACGGGCCGACCGAATGGAACGCGGCGAAGAAATTGCAGGGCATGTCCGACATCCCGTTGTCGGCGGAAGGGCGCGCTCTCGTGTCGTCGTGGCGGCTGCCCGAAGAGTTCCGCGGCTGGCGCTTTCTCGCCAGCCCGCTGTCGCGGGCGCAGGAGACAGCCCGCCTGCTGGGCGCGCGCGAGATCGTCACCGAGCCGCTGCTGCGCGAGATGAGCTTCGGCCGCTGGGAAGGCTCCACCATCGCGGAGCTGGCGGCCGGCGACGCGGCCGACGAGTTCCAGGCGCTGGCCGACAAGGGCCTCGACATGCTGCCGCCCGGGGGCGAATCGCCGCGCATGGTGATCGAGCGGCTGCAGCTTCTGCTGGCGCGGCTGGCGGCCGAGGGCGAGCCGACCGTCGCCGTCTGCCACAAGGGCGTGATCCGCGCCCTCTTGGCCATTGCCACCGACTGGCCGATGCTGGGCCGGCAGCCGGTCAAGCTCGACTGGTCGTCGCTGCATTGTTTCCGGCTGGAACGCGACGGCAGGCCGGTTCTGGACCGCATCAATGTCAGCCTGCGCCCGGTGCAGGGAAGCGCGGCATGAGCGGCCGGGTGTTCTTCTACTGCCAGCACCTGCTGGGCATCGGCCATCTGCGCCGGGCGGCGACCCTGGCGCGCGCGCTGGCGCTGGCCGGCCACGAGGTGACGCTGGTGTCCGGCGGTGAGCCGGTGCCGCATCTCGATTGCCAGCCGGCGAAACTGGTGCAGCTCGATCCGGTGCGCGCCGTCGACAAGTTCTTCAAGGTGCTGGTCGATGCGTGGGGCGAGAAGATCGACGACGCCTTCAAGGCGGCGCGGGCCGAGCGGCTGGTGGCGCTGTTCGAGCGCGAACGGCCCGACGTGGTGCTGACCGAGATGTTTCCCTTCGGTCGCCGCCAGCTGCGCTTCG
>JBFWZG010000077.1:0-16204 GCA_050185515.1 Reyranellaceae bacterium | reverse complement strand
TTGCGCACCATGACGCCGCCCTTGCACAGCGGGATGCCGGCCGTATCCAGCAGCGCATTGAGCCGCTCGCCCCAGCGCGCGAACCAGCCGTCGATCGCCGGCAGGCCGGCGTCGGCGACGATCAGGGCGTTGTCCTGGTCTGGCGCCAGCAGGCTTTCGCCGCGACCGGCCGAGCCCAGCACCAAAAGGCACCACGGCGTCGGCGCCGCTCCCTCTCCGGCTGCCTGCATTTCCTCGCTGGCGAGATGGGCGGCGCGGGCGGTGATGTCGCGGGTGATGCCGCTGATGACGGCGCTGATGTCCGTGACCCCGACGCCCTCGCTGAGCAACGATGCCGCCAGCGCCGGCAGCTCGTCATGCGCCGAGCGCAGGGC
Source organism: Reyranellaceae bacterium (assembly GCA_050185515.1). Classification (GTDB taxonomy): domain Bacteria; phylum Pseudomonadota; class Alphaproteobacteria; order Reyranellales; family JAQSWP01; genus JAQSWP01. The sequence continues at coordinate 15,830 of JBFWZG010000077.1, read as the reverse complement.
GGCCGCGTCGGCGGCGGTCTCCACGGCGTCGCCGATGGCCAGCGAGCGGCCGGCCCGGACGCGCAGCACGCCGCGCGCCGTCACCATGCCGAGCGGCCGGCCCTCGCCGTCGAGCACCGGCAGGTGGCGGATTCGCCGCCGGTCCATGCGGGCGATGGCGCGGTAGAGCAGGGCGTCGGGAGCGATCCATTCCACCGGCGTGCTCATCAGCGCATCCAGCCGCAGGCCGAGCGCCTCGCGGCCGAGCCGGCCGAGGGCGTAGACGATGTCGCGCTCGGTCACAATGCCGATCGCCTTGTCGCGACTATCCACCACCAGGCAACTGCCGTGACGGCGTTCCTGCAGCCGGCGCACCGTTGCCTCGAGCGTGTCGTCGGCCTGCGCCGTGGTGACGGGCGCCACCATGATATCGGCGACCCTATGCAGGTAGGGGAAACTGTCGATGCGGCGCAGGGCCTCGTGGTTTTCCATCTCTACCACCCCGCCGCCTGCTGCTGGCGGATGACGGCCCGCGCCGTGGCGGCCCGCGCCTGAGCGTCGGCCAGCGTCGTTTCGTTGCGCTGCCGCATCAGGGCGACCAGACGCAGATAGACTTCCGCCGTGACCAGGGCATCGCCAAGCGCGGTATGCCGTCCCGCGACTTCGATGCCGTAGGCCGCCGCCAGCGTCTCGAGATTGAGGTTCGGCAGCTCGGGCTCGAGCGTAGCGGCGAGCTGCAGGGTGCAAAGCGATGGCGGCCGCCGCCACTCCACTCCGGCGCGGCGCAGCTCCATCTCCAGGATGGTCAGATCGAAGCCGACATTGTGGCCGACGACGACGCAATCGCTCAGCAGCGGACCGATCTCCGACCAGCGATCGGCGAGCGCAGGCTCGCCCCACACCATGGCGTTGGTGATGCCGTGGATGGTGGTGGAAGCGGCAGAGATGGGTTCGCCGGGATCGACCAGAAAATCGAACGTCTCCTGTCGCAACAGGCGCAGGCCGCGGACCCGTACGCCGGCGATGCTGACGACCCGGTCCAGCGCGACGTTGAGTCCCGTCGTTTCGCAGTCGAGCACCACCACGTCCAGCGCGTCGAGCGGCGTGTCCGGCCGCGGCGGCTGGCGCGGTGGCGTCGGTTCGTGCAGGTCGAGCGCATGCGCCAGGCCGGAACCGGCCACGTCGGCGCGGGAGAACAGGATCACGGCCCCGCCGTGATCTGCAAGCTCGCGCACCCGGGCGTTCAGCGTGCTGCCGTCGATCAGTTGCAGCGGCAGTTCGGCGGGCGAGGCGTCGAGGCTGGCGCGTCGGCGCCGGGCAAGGCTTTCCGCCTCGACCACGTCGAACACGCTGGTGCCGGGCTTGAGGCGGTCGGCGCCGAACATTTCCATTGCCGGCCGGTTGACCAGCGTCACCAGCCCCTGGTCGTTGGTGACGACGAGAGGCTGCGGCAGCGACGCGAGAATGGCTTCAAGCCGACGCTGATCCTGCTGATCGCCGCCGCGGCGCGACAGCAGGGCCGCGATCGCCAGGTGGACGCGCGCCACCAGCGGATCGGCTTCGCGCCGGTCTATCGCCGGCAGGGAAATCGAGTGGGCGTCCATGGCCGCTTCCAGAGTGCTGGCGAGACGGCGCAACTGTCGTTCGCGCGCCGTCACGATGGTAAGCCGGCCCCAGACCAGTATCGCGCCCAGCGCTAGCCCGGCGGCCGCGAGCAGCGTGGCGTTCGAGTAGGGCGAATGCCACAGCAGACCGGCGGCGATGGCGGTGCCGGCCAGCAGCAGCCCGGCAGGGTAGAGCACGCCGGCGCGGCTTGTGCGGTCACGCGGTGGCGGGCGTCCCATTCAGACCGGATGATCGAGCAGATCCCGCAGTGTTTCGGGTCCGCGAACCAGACGCGCCGTCTTGTCCCACAGCCAGATGAACTGGAAGCGGACCAGCCCGCGCACAACCTCATAGTCGTCGAGGCGCAAATTCTTGTGAATCGGCAGGGTGCCGTTCAGTCGCTTGACCGTCAGCACGCAAAGGTCGGCCGGGTTCGCGGCCTGATGCGGCGCGGCCGTCGCCATGCGTGCTTCGAATTCGGCGATTGCCGGTCCCCAGCCCTCGGGACGATGCTGCGGCGGTGGATAAGTGTTGATAATGCCTGCATATAATTTGGCCAGTTTCAATTTCAGCAGCTGCGCCTGATCCTCGTCATCTGTGTGCGGGCGCAAGAAACGCTCCATCAGCATGAGCACGTCGCCGAGAGCCGCGACGTAGGTCTCCCAGCGGCAGATCGTCAGAAGATCGAGAAACGCCCGTTCACGGAAGAGATCCTGTCCGAACGTTCCGGCCTTGCCGCGACAATACTCCGTCGCGCATTTCTGCGCGATGTACGCGCTGTGTTCGGTAATGAACTGGCGCAGTCCCGCAGCGTCGCCGATGACCGGTTCGCGCCACCGCCCGTAGATTGTGCGCAGCCACCGCACTGCACTATCGCGGGTGCGAGATAGACGATCGTTCTCCGCGTCTCTGGTCGTCATGCGGTTGATAACCCGTTTCGCGGTGCGGTTGTTTCGGCTCCGAGTTTTATGTTACTATTCAAAATAATAAACAACATCATTCGTTTGGCATGCCGCAACAGGCAAGTCCGGAACGACAGGGAGAGGCCAAAAAGGATAACCGAGAACGACAGATGCGATCGCGCGCTGCGCCTGGCGGAGAGTGCGACTTGCATATCGTAACCGTTCGCAGCGCGTGACCTCAGGTTGCAGGGCTGTGGCGGCGAACGCTGGCAGGGGAAAATACGGCAATCGAAGAACCGCGAAATAGGTCAGTAAAGTTCGAAAGGGGAAATGTCGCATGAACGGTCAACCAACCACCGAACAAAGGGAAAGGTACTGGGCCAAGACTTCCACGCTGATGTGGATCTGCATGGCCCTGTGGCTCTTCTTCAGCTTCATCGTTCACATGTTCGTCACGCCGCTGAACGGCATCGTGATCCTCGGATTCCCGCTGGGCTTCTACATGGCCTCGCAAGGATCCCTGATCGCGTTCGTGGTCATCATCTTCTGGTATGCCAGCAGGCAGAACCGGATCGATGAAGAATTCGGCATGGCGGAAGACTGAGGGGAGTGCACAGTTCATGAGGGGAGATTTCGTCCAGAACCTCGGCCGGATATATGGAATTTATACCGGCGGGTTCCTTGGCTTCGTCGTGCTGCTCGCGATCCTCGAGCAGGTCGGCGTTCCCAACCGGATCATCGGCTACGCCTTCGTCATCCTGACGATCGGCGTCTATGCCGCGATCGGGTTCCTGACCCGCACCATGCAGGTCTCCGAGTACTACGTGGCGGGGCGGCGCGTGCCGGCCTTCTACAACGGCATGGCGACGGCGGCCGACTGGATGAGCGCGGCCTCGTTCATCGCCATGGCCGGCGGCCTCTACGCCAGCGGCTATGACGCCCTTGCCTTCGTGGTCGGATGGACCGGCGGCTACGTGCTGGTGGCCGTGCTGATCGCGCCGTTCCTGCGCAAGTTCGGCGCCTACACGGTTCCCGACTTCCTCGGGTCCCGCTACGGCGGCAACTTCGCCCGCACGATCGGCATCGTGGTGCTGTTCTGCTGCTCGTTCACCTACATCGTCGGCCAGGTCACCGGCGTGGGCGTGATCGCCTCGCGCTTCCTTGGCATCAGCTACGACGTGGCGGTGTTCGTCGGCCTGCTCGGCATTCTGGTGTGCTCGATGCTGGGCGGCATGCGGGCCGTCACCTGGACCCAGGTGGCGCAGTACATCGTGCTGATCATCGCCTACCTGGTGCCGGTCGTTATCCTCTCGGCGCAGCAGACGGGCGTTCCGATCCCGCAGCTGATGTACGGGCAGGTGCTGCAGGAGATCGCCAACCTCGAAACGACGAAGGCCGCGCTGGCCGGCGTCAAGTCCCACATCACGCCGGGCGCCGGCGGACGCGACATGGTCAACTTCCTGGCGCTGATCTTCTGCCTGATGATCGGCACCGCCTCGCTGCCGCACGTGCTGATGCGCTTCTTCACGACGCCCAGCGTCCGTGAGGCGCGGAAGTCCGTGGGCTGGGCGATGCTGTTCATCTTCCTGCTGTACTTCACGGCGCCGGCCTACGCGGCGTTCGCGAAGCTGGAAGTGTACGAGAACGTCATCGGCGCGTCGGTTTCGAGTCTGCCGAACTGGGTGAGGATCTACTCCGAACTCGGCCTGGTCGGCGTCTGCGACGCGGCTCAGTCGGCGGCGGCGATGTGCGCGGGCTTCGCCGGCAACGGCGATGGTATCGTTCAGGTCGCCGAATTCAAGTACAACCCCGACGTCATCGTCATCGCGACCCCGGAGATCGCCGGGCTGCCCTACGTCATCGCCGGCCTGGTGGCCGCCGGTGGCCTGGCCGCCGCCCTGTCGACCGCCGACGGCCTGCTGCTGGCGATCGCCAATGCGCTCAGCCACGACATCTACTACCGGATGATCGATCCCAACGCCTCGACGCAACGGCGTCTGGTGGTGGCGCGCGTGCTGCTGATCGTGGTGGCTATTCTGTCGGCCGTGGTGGCCCAGACCAAGCCTGGAGGCATTCTGGCGCTCGTCGCCTGGGCGTTCTCCCTTGCCGCGGCGGGCCTGTTCCCGGCGCTGGTGCTGGGCGTGTGGTGGAAGCGCACCAACACGGCGGGCGCGATCGCGGGCATGATTGCCGGCTTCGGCGTGTGCCTGTTCTACCTGGTCATGACCCGCTACTTCCCGGCGGACTTTGAGGCCATGTTCGGCACGAAACTGTGGTGGAACATCTCGAACCTGTCGGCGGCGATCTTCGGCCTGCCAGTGGGCTTCGCGGTCACCATCATCGTCAGCCTGCTGACCAAGGCGCCGTCGAAGGAGATGCAGGACTTCATCGACGACATCCGCGTGCCACGCGGCGAGACGCTGATGAAGGAAAAGGACGCCACCGCCTGAGCGCGGGCGCCCTTGCGGGCGCAAGGCTGAAAAGGACGGGGCCCGCCGATTGCGGGCCCCTTTCTTTTTGGGCATGTTGTGACGAGGCCGGCCGCAAGAGCTGGCGGGGGAGCGATCCGCGACGATGAACGATCTGGTTATCGAGTACTGGTACTATTTCCTCGCCGACTACGCGCTGGCGGTGCTGATCTACACGCTGCTCGGACGGCTGCTACTGAGCTTCTTTCTGCCGCCCGATTCGACCAACTACATCTGGCGTTTCTTCTGCCGCATCACCGATCCGTTCTGCGCCGTCGTCCGGTTCGCCAGTCCGGCCGCCATACATCCGATCCTGATCGCGCCCCTGACGGCCGCCTGGCTGTTCTTCCTGCGTTTCGCAATGGTGCAGGTTTTCCGCAATTACGGGCTGCTGCCGCCCCTCGGCGCCGGTTGAGGAGCGGACGATGCGCGATCACCTGCTTGTCCTTGCCGTCGGCCTGTGCGCCCTCAGCGGCATTTTCAATCCGGCCGCCCGGCTGTTCGGCCGCATCGTCATCCAGGAATTCTTCCCGACCGTCATCCAGTACCCGTTGATGCTGGACTACGCTGCGTCCTTGCTGGGGGCAACGGCGGTGCTCATCCTTAGCGGTATTCCCGCGGCGTTATACGAGCGTTTCCAGGGACTTGACCGGAGCAACGGCGTTTCCCTCGGCATCTGGGCGATCGGCGCCGCCGTGCTGGGAATCCCGGCCCTGCCGGTCATTCTGGGAGCCTGAGCGGGCGCGTCTTTCACGCGCACTTGATGGGTGACCACTTCCCCAGAGGTTCTGGCACGGAATATGCTGGTGCGCTGGCGGGGAACCGGAAGCCCCGATCGCTTCGTTTGCGAATAGCAATGGATCACGAAACCATACGGCGTCTTGCCGATCTTTCCATCCGCCGCGGCTGCGGCTTCGTCCTGCTGGGCGCGTCCTGCATCATGGTCGGCTTCGCCCATGATTTCGCCGCCTCGATCAAGGCGGCGGCGGTGGTTATCGGCATGGCGGGGATCGTCATGCTCGGCAAGGGCATGAACGCCCAGCGACGGCCCTATCGCGAAACCGAGCTGTGGCTGCTGCTCGATCCGCGCCCGGCGCCGTCCGATCCGGTGGTCCAGCGCAAGATCGGCCAGGCGCTGACCGAACGCTACTACTGGCACGCGCGGGTCGCCGGCTACGTCGCCAGCGCGCTAATGGGATTCTGGGGCGTGCTCAAGCTGACCGGCTGGTGAGGGCGGAAGAATGGTAGGCCCGGCAGGATTCGAACCTGCGACATAACCGTTATGAGCGGCTCGTTCTAACCACTGAACTACGGGCCCCGAGGCAGCGCTTTCTTATCCGCGAAATCAAAAGGCCCGGCAAGAGCCGGGCCTTCGATCCTGCGCCATAGGCAGACTATCAGGTGTCGAGGAAGGAGCGCAGCAGGCGCGAGCGGCTCGGGTGCTTGAGCTTGCGCAGCGCCTTGGCCTCGATCTGGCGGATGCGTTCGCGCGTGACGTTGAACTGCTGGCCGACTTCCTCCAGCGTGTGATCGGTGTTCATGCCGATGCCGAACCGCATGCGCAGGACCCGCTCCTCGCGCGGCGTCAGCGTGGCCAGCACCCGCGTGGTGGTTTCGCGCAGGTTGGACTGGATCGCCGCGTCGATCGGGATCACGGCGTTCTTGTCCTCGATGAAATCGCCGAGATGCGAATCCTCCTCGTCGCCGATCGGCGTCTCGAGGCTGATCGGCTCCTTGGCGATCTTCAGCACCTTGCGCACCTTCTCGAGCGGCATGCCGAGCTTCTCGGCCAGCTCCTCCGGCGTCGGCTCGCGGCCGATCTCGTGCAGCATCTGGCGCGAGGTGCGCACCAGCTTGTTGATCGTCTCGATCATGTGCACAGGGATGCGGATGGTGCGCGCCTGGTCGGCGATCGAGCGGGTGATGGCCTGGCGAATCCACCACGTGGCGTAGGTCGAGAACTTGTAGCCGCGGCGGTACTCGAACTTGTCGACCGCCTTCATCAGCCCGATGTTGCCTTCCTGGATCAGGTCGAGGAACTGCAGGCCGCGATTGGTGTATTTCTTGGCGATCGAGATCACCAGCCGCAGATTGGCCTCGACCATCTCCTTCTTGGCCCGCGCCGCCTCGCGCTCGCCGTCCTGCACCGTCTTGACGATGCGGCGGAACTCGCTGATCGCCAGGCCGGTGGCGGCGGAGATCTCCGAGATGTCGGCGCGCATCAGGGTGGCGTCGGCGCCTTTGCGCTTGACGAAATCCTTCCACCCCCTGGTGGTCTTCTTGCCCATCTTCTCGAGCCAGTTGGGGTCGAGTTCGTGGCCGAAATAGTTTTCGAGGAATTCCGCGCGGCTGACCTTGCAGCTTTCCGCCAGCCGCAGCAGCTTGCCCTCGAGCTGCATCAGCTTGCGGTTCAACTCGTAGAGCTGGTCGATCAGCTGCTGGTGCCGGCTGGGGTTGAGGCGGACGTTCTCCATCGCCTCGACCATCCGCTTGCGCAGCACCTCGTACTTCTTCTCGAACTGCGTGCTGGGCTTCTGGCCGCGATTCAGCGTCGCCAGACGGCGATTCTGGATCTTGTGCATCTCGCCGTAGATCTTGGCGATCTTGCTGAAGGTCTTAAGCGTTTCGGGCTTCAGCGACTCTTCCATCGCCGACAGCGAAACGTTCGCGGCCTCTTCGTTCTCTTCGCCCTCGCTGGCCGATTCGGCCTCAGCCGCAGCCGGCGCGGCCGCCGTCGGGGCCGGCACGTTGGTGTTGGCCGCGCCCGGTGCGCCGCCGTAGGTGGCTTCCAGATCGATGATGTCGCGCAGCAGCACCTTGCCCTCGACCAGCGCGTCGCGCCACGCGATCAGGGCGCGGATGGTCAGCGGGCTCTCGCAGATCGCGCCGATGACCTTCTGCTGGCCTTCCTCGATGCGCTTGGCGATGGCGATTTCGCCCTCGCGGCTGAGCAGCTCGACGCTGCCCATCTCACGCAGGTACATGCGCACCGGATCGTCGGTCCGGCCCAGCTCCTCCTGCTCGGCAGGCTCGGCTTCCGCCGCCGGCTTCTCGGCGTCTTCGGCGACTTCCTCGGTCTCTTCGCTGTCGACGAGATTGATGCCCATCTCGGAGAGCATCGCCATCGTGTCCTCGATCTGCTCGGAGGACACTTCCTCGGGCGGCATCGCGGCGTTGAGCTCGTCGTAGGTGATGTAGCCGCGCTCCTTGCCCTTGGCGACGAGCTTCTTGACGCCGGCGCCCAGGCTGTCGAGCAGCGGGCTGTCGGGCGTGTCCTCGCTCTTGTCGGTGGCTTCGGTCTGCTGCTGGGCTGGTTTGGTTGCCATTCTCGTTCCTGGATCCTTGAAATGGCTTCAGCCGGGCCGGCGGACCGACCCGGGGCGAAAAAGCCGTCCTTTATACTGGGCCAGCCGGCAATCGGCCAGCCCTGTTGCATGTCCTGTCAGAGCCTCTCCCCGGCGCTGGGCAGGGTCTGCATCTGCTCGATAAGTGCCTGCAATCTTTGCCAGTTTTCCTCGGTCGGGCTGTCGGCCCAAGCCCGTTCCGCTTCGGCAAGGACCGCCGCCCGTCCGGTCGCGGCATTATGGGCGGCCGCCGCCTGCCGCCAGGCATCGGACAAATCTTCCGTCGCGCTTAGCAGCCAGGCCGACCTGCCGGGCACGGACGCCAATATCTGTTCGGCCTGCTTGTCCACCCCCGCTGCTCGCAAATGGGGAGCGAGGACGCTGGAATCAATGTCGGAAATCTCGGCCGGCTCGGGGCTTTCGACGTTCAGCGGATGCGGCTCGGCGGCCCAGCACAGCAGGGCTTCGACCAGCGCCCGATGGCGCATGTCGGGCATGTTGAGATGCGCCAGCTCCTCGACGACATGGCTGATGACGTCGGGCCGGCGCAGCAAAATGGCGATCAGGTCGCGCTCGCCCATGTCGGCGGGCTGGTTGACCGTCGTGGCGATCGCCGGCGGCGGTTTCGGCGTCCAGCGCCCGCCGGGGCGGTTGCCGCCGCGCGCATTGGCCGTTCGCGCCGGCGGCCGGGGGGAAAACGCCTTCCACAGCCGGTCGCGCCATTCCCGGCGGTAATGCGCCTGCACGGTCTGATCGGCGATCGCATTCGTCCGCTGCATCAATGCCGCCTCGATGCTGGCGCGCCGCTCGGGCGTGTCGATCGGCCGGCCCTCGGTCTCGATGCGCCAGACGATGTCGGCCAGCGGCGCGGCGCCCGCCAATACCGCGTCGAAGGCTGAGGGGCCGCCCGACTTGATCAGACTGTCGGGGTCTTCGCCGGCCGGCAGGGCGACGAAGCGCAGGCTCTTGCCTGGTTTCAGCAGCGGCAGGGCGCGCTCGGCCGCCCGCATGGCGGCGCGGGCGCCGGCATTGTCGCCGTCGAAGCAAAGGCTGGGCTCGTCGGCCAGCCGCCACAGCAGAGCGATCTGGTCTTCGGTCAGCGCGGTGCCCAGGGGCGCCACCGCCCCCCGGAAGCCGGCCTGATGCAGGGCGATCACGTCCATGTAGCCCTCGGCGACGATCAGCGTCGCGTTGTCGTGCACGGCGGCGCGGGCGCGGGCGAAGGCAAACAGATTGCCGCCCTTGTGGAACAGCGGCGTTTCCGGCGAGTTGAGGTATTTCGGCTCGCCGTCACCCAGTATGCGGCCGCCGAAGGCGATGACGCGGCCCTTGCGGTCCTCGATGGGGAACATCACCCGGCCGCGAAACCGATCATAGGGCGACCGCCCGTCGTCGGGTCGGATCGCCAGGCCGGCCTCGACGATCATGCTGTCGGGACAATTGTCGGCCAGGAGAGCCTTGCGCAGCGTCTCGCGCTCGTCGGGAGCGTAACCCAGCCGGAAGGCGCGGATGGTCTCGTCGCTCAGCCCGCGGCCGCGCAGATACTCAAGCGCCGACGCTCCCGACGCCGACCAGAGCTGGCGCTGGAACCATTGCGCCGCCTTCTCGACCACGTCCTGGAGCGAGGCGGCCTGCTGCGCGCGCTCGCGTTCGGCCGGGCTGGAGACGGGCAGGGCCATGCCGGCTTCGTGCGCCAGCCGCTCGACCGCCTCGGGAAAGCTCAGACCCTCGCTGCGCATGACGAAGCCGACCACGTCGCCATGGGCGCCGCAGCCGAAGCAATGGAAAAAGCCCTTCTGGTCGTTGAGCGTGAAGGACGGCGTTTTCTCGTTGTGGAAGGGGCACAGGCCCGAATGTTCGCGCCCCTTGCGCTTAAGCGCGACGCGGCGCCCGACGATCTCAGACAGGCTGAGCCGGGAGCGCAGTTCGTCGAGAAAATCGGGCGTGAACGCCATCGCGCTGCGGCCTCAATAGGGCAGGGGTCGGTCTATGGTGAACCATAAAGCGGCTCGGGCGAAGCAGCCCCGGAGCCTTGCAAGCGGGCAAAGCGGGGATAACCGGCCGCGCCGGCCGGAAATCCCGCGCGATCAGCTCAAGCTTTGCTTGGCCAGGGTCGCCGCCTTGGCAAAATCCATCTGGCCCGGATAGTTCTGCTTCAGCCAGGCCATTACCGCGCCCAGCTCCTTCATACTCTTGGCGCCAGTCGCCGTCGTCGCCTTGGCGATGGCGTCCTTCATGCCCGCTTCGTCGAGCTGGCGCGGCAGGAACGATTCTATGACGCCGATTTCGTCCTTCTCGCGCTGCGCCAGTTCGGGCCGGTTGCCCTGTTCGTACATGGCGATGGAATCGCGACGCTGCTTGATCATGTTCGAAAGCAGCGACAGGACCTCGTCGTCGGGAATGCCGGCCTGCTGACCTTTGGAACGGGCGGCGATGTCGCGGTCCTTCAGCGCAGCAAGGATCAGCCGCACCGTCGACAGGGCGGTCTGGTCCTTGGACTTCATCGCCTCCTTCATGGCGGCGTTCAGTTTGTCGCGCAGCATGGCACCTCGTCTGGCCCCGCGCCGGGGGGCGATTTCAGAAGGCCGGGAGAATAGTCTTCCGCGTCTCGGATGCAAGACCCGGAACGGTAACGATCTTATCCTATCGAGTTCCGTCGCGGCTCAATGTTGCGTCGCAGCAGCGACGAATTCTCTATCAATCCTCGGGGCTTAGCCGGTCCGTTCATGCACAGGCCGGCGGCTTGACGGATGCCGGGTCATTCTTTACAAACCCCGGCGTTTGCCCGCTCTCGCCGCGCGGGCCTCCGCCATACCGTTTGGATCATCATGGACCTTCCCAAGACCGAAGGCGCCGCCCAACAGGTCGCGCCGGAAAATGCCACGGCGGCGCTCGTTCTGGCCGATGGCACGGTTTTTTGGGGCAGGGGAATCGGGGCGCAAAAGACCACGGTCGGCGAAGTCTGTTTCAACACCTCGATGACTGGCTACCAGGAGATCTGCACCGATCCCTCCTATGCCGGGCAGATCATCACCTTCACCTTTCCCCATATCGGCAATGTCGGCGCCAATCCCGAGGACGTCGAGACGACCTCGCCGGCAGCGCGCGGCGTGGTGCTGCGGCTGGACATCACCGAGCCCGCCAACTGGCGTGCCACGCGCCGCCTCGACGAATGGCTGCGCGCCAACGATCTGCCGGGCATCACCGGCGTCGATACACGCCAGCTGACGCGGCGCATCCGCGACGCCGGCGCGCCGACCGGGGTTCTTGTCCACGCCGTCGACGGCAAGTTCGACATCCCGGCCGCCCTGCAACAGGCCCGCGCCTGGCCGGGGCTGGAGGGCATGGATCTGGCGGGCGAAGTCACGACCCGCCAGACCTATGGCTGGGACGAGACGCAGTGGGAGCTGGGCAAGGGATACGGCAAACTCGACAAGCCGCGCCATCATGTCGTCGCGGTCGATTTTGGCGCCAAGCGCAACATTCTGCGCTGCCTGGCCTCGGCCGGCTGCAGGGTGACGGTGGTGCCGGCGACGGCGACCTATGAAGACATCATGCGCCACAAGCCCGACGGCGTGTTCCTCGCCAACGGCCCCGGCGATCCGGCGGCCACGGGCAAATACGCCGTGCCGGTGATCAGACAGGTGGTCGACAGCGGCACGCCGACTTTCGGCATCTGCCTCGGGCACCAGATGCTGGCGCTGGCGCTGGGCGGCAGGACGCAGAAGATGGACAAGGGCCATCGCGGCGCCAACCATCCGGTCAAGGATCTGACCACAGGCAAGGTCGAGATCACCAGCCAGAACCACGGCTTCTGCGTCATGTCGGAGACGCTGCCGAAGAACGTCGAGGTCACGCATGTCTCGCTGTTCGACGGCTGCAACGAAGGCCTGCGCATGACCGACAAGCCGGTCTTCTCCGTGCAGTACCACCCCGAAGCCTCGCCCGGCCCCGAGGACAGCCATTATCTCTTCGAGCGTTTCGTCGAGATGATCGAGAAGAACAAGAAGAAAGGCTGATTGGCCGATGCCCAAACGCACCGATATCAAGTCGATCATGATCATCGGCGCGGGGCCGATCGTCATCGGCCAGGCCTGCGAGTTCGACTATTCCGGCGTTCAGGCCTGCCAGGCGCTGAAGGAGGAGGGCTACCGGATCATCCTGGTGAACTCCAACCCGGCGACGATCATGACCGATCCGGGCCTGGCGCACGCGACCTATGTCGAGCCGATCACGCCCGACATGGTGGCGCGCATCATCGAGAAGGAGAAGCCGGACGCTCTGCTGCCGACCATGGGCGGGCAGACCGCGCTCAACACCGCGATGGCGCTGGTGCGCGACGGCAGGCTGGCCAAGCTCGGCGTCGAGCTGATTGGCGCCGACGCCGAGGCCATCGACAAGGCCGAGGACCGGCTGAAGTTCCGCGACGCCATGACCAAGATCGGGCTCGAAAGCCCGAAATCGGAAGTCGTCCATACCATGGAGGAGGCGCGCGCCGCGCTCGACAAGGTCGGCCTGCCGGCGATCATCCGTCCCTCCTTCACCCTGGGCGGCACCGGCGGCGGCATCGCCTACAACCGCGACGAATTCCTCGACATCGTGCAGGGCGGCCTCGAAGCCTCGCCGACCACCGAGGTTCTGGTCGAGGAATCGGTGCTGGGCTGGAAGGAATACGAGATGGAGGTCGTGCGCGATCGCGCCGACAACTGCATCATCGTCTGTTCGATCGAGAACGTCGACCCGATGGGCATCCATACGGGCGATTCGGTCACCGTGGCGCCGGCGCTGACCCTGACCGACAAGGAATACCAGATCATGCGCAACGCCTCGATCGCGGTGCTGCGCGAGATCGGGGTCGACACCGGCGGCTCCAACGTGCAGTTCGCGGTCAATCCCGAGAACGGCCGCATGGTGGTGATCGAGATGAACCCGCGAGTCTCGCGCTCCTCGGCGCTGGCCTCGAAGGCCACGGGTTTCCCGATCGCCAAGGTCGCGGCGCGGCTTGCCGTCGGCTACACGCTCGACGAGCTGCAGAACGACATCACCGGCGTCACGCCGGCCTCGTTCGAACCGACCATCGACTACGTCGTCACCAAGATCCCGCGTTTCGCCTTCGAGAAATTCCCCGGCGCCGATCCGATGCTGACCACGTCAATGAAGTCGGTCGGCGAGGCCATGGCGATCGGCCGCTCGTTCCAGGAATCGCTGCAGAAGGCGCTGCGCTCGATGGAGACCGGCCTGACCGGACTCAACGAGGTCGAGATCGCCGACGCGCCCAGCAAGGACGCGGTGATCGCCGCCCTGGCGCGGCCGACGCCCGATCGCATCCTGGTCATCGCCCAGGCGTTCCGCCACGGCCTGACGGTCGAGGAGGTCGCCGCCGCCTGCCGTTACGAGCCGTGGTTCCTGCGCCAGATCGCCGAACTGGTCGAGATCGAGACCGGCCTGCGCCAATCGGGCCTGCCGGCGACGCGTCAGGAACTGCTGAGTCTCAAGAAGCGCGGCTTCTCCGATGCCCGTCTGGCCGAACTTGCCGGCATTTCGGCGGCCGAGGTTTCCGCCACCCGCCACCGGCTGGGCGTGCGGCCGGTCTACAAGCGCATCGACACCTGCGCCGCCGAGTTCGCCTCGCGCACGCCCTATCTCTATTCCGCCTACGAGGGCGATGGCATCAACGACGCCGAGTGCGAGGCCGAGGTGTCGGCGCGCAACAAGGTGATCATCCTCGGCGGCGGACCCAACCGCATCGGCCAGGGCATCGAGTTCGACTATTGCTGCGTCCACGCCGTCTACGCCCTGCGCGACGCCGGCTACGAGACCATCATGGTCAACTGCAATCCCGAAACCGTCTCGACCGATTACGATACTTCGGACCGGCTTTACTTCGAGCCGCTGACGGAAGAGGACGTTATCGAGCTGGTGCGGGTCGAGCAGAGCAAAGGCAATCTGCTGGGGCTGATCGTCCAGTTCGGCGGCCAGACGCCGCTCAAGCTCGCCGATGCGCTCGAGCGCGCCGGCATTCCCATTCTCGGCACCTCGCCCGACGCCATCGATCTCGCCGAGGACCGCAAGCGCTTCCAGGTGCTGCTGCAGGATCTGAAGCTGCGTCAGCCCAACAACGGCACGGCGACCTCGCAGGCCGAGGCGATCGAGGTTGCCGACCGCATCGGCTACCCCGTCGTCATCCGTCCGTCCTACGTTCTCGGCGGGCGGGCGATGCAGATCGTGCACGATCGCACCGGGCTGGAGCGCTACACCCGCGACGCCGTCAAGGTGTCGGGCAGCAATCCGGTGCTGATCGACTCCTATCTCAACGACGCGATCGAGGTCGACGTCGATGCGCTGGCCGACAGCGACGGCCAGGTGTTCGTCGCCGGCATCATGGAGCACATCGAGGAGGCCGGCGTGCATTCGGGCGATTCCGCCTGCTGCCTGCCGCCGCATTCGCTGTCGAAGAAAGTCATCGCCGATATCGAGCAGCAGACCGTCGCCCTCGCCAAGGCGCTGCACGTGGTCGGCCTGATGAACGTGCAGTTCGCCGTCAAGGACGCCGACGTCTACATCCTCGAGGTCAATCCGCGCGCGTCGCGCACAGTGCCGTTCGTCGCCAAGGCGACCGGCGTGGCGATCGCCAAGATCGCCGCCCGGCTGATGGCCGGCGAGAAGCTGGCCGGCATCGAGATCCCGCGCCACAAGGGCCGGCACATAGCCGTCAAGGAAGCGGTATTTCCCTTCGCCCGCTTCCCCGGCGTCGACATCATCCTTGGGCCCGAAATGCGCTCAACCGGCGAGGTCATGGGCATCGACACCAGCTTCGGCCGCGCCTTCGCCAAGTCGCAGATCGGCGGCGGCACGAAGGTGCCGACCGAGGGCGCCGTCTTCGTCTCGGTGCGCGACGGCGACAAGCAGGCGCTGGTTGCCCCGGCGCGCCGCCTGCGCGATCTGGGCTTCACCATCGTCGCCACGCGCGGCACGGCGGCATTCCTGCGCGAGGCTGGCATCGAGGTGGTGCTGGTCAACAAGGTGCTGGAAGGCCGCCCGCACATCGTCGACATGATGAAGGACGGCGGCATCCAGTTGGTGTTCAACACCGTCGAGGGCGCGCAGTCGATCGCCGACAGCTTCACGCTGCGCCGCACCGCGCTGATGAACAAGATCCCCTACTACACGACGGTGGCCGGCGCGCGCGCCGCCGTCGAGGGCGTCGCCGCCATGCGGGAAGGCGCCCTTGATGCCGCTCCGCTGCAGTCCTATTTTAGCGCATCGTTCTGAGACGGGGCGATCGCGCCCGGTTCCGGGCGGGGAACGAATTCCGTTCTAATCGTTTGAGTCTGGTCGCCTTTTGCGCCTGGCAGGCGCGGCTGGCGGGCTGGGGACAATCGCCCGGCTTGCAGGCGTGCCGGGAGATGCTAGGCTTTTTCGCGGGCGAACCCGCAGGATCGAAGGGAGGATGACGGCGTGGCGTTGGACAGGATACCGATGACTCCGGACGGATTCCGCACGCTTGAGGAAGAGCTCAAGCGGCTGAAATC
>JBFWZG010000076.1:0-16248 GCA_050185515.1 Reyranellaceae bacterium | reverse complement strand
CTGCAGGTCGATCAGAACCGCCTGGTCCGGCGCGCCCGGCCCGCGATCCCAGCGCAGGAACGGCACGAAGTAGTAGATCGCCAGGCAGACGCCGAGCAGCGCCCATTTGATGTTGCGGTAGAGCCCGAAGACGCGGCGCGGGTAGACCTTTATGCGCGCGGCGAAAAGCGACTGCGACTGCTTCTGCGTTCGCGTCGATACCGCCTCGTCGGGTCGTGCGCCATCGTCCGGCATGATCGCCCGCTACTGTCCGCCGCCCAGCGTATGGACGTAAACTGCCAGCATCTTGACGGTCGCCGGGTCGAGCCTGTCGACCCAGGCCGGCATGCTGTTGTTACGGCTGAACCAGACCATGCGGACGATCGAGGCCTTGTCGCCGCCATACAGCCAGATGCCGTTGGTCAGGTTCTTGGCGCCCAGCTCCTGATTGCCCTTGCCGCCTTCGAGATGGCAGGCGACGCAGTTCTCGGCGAACACCTTCTCGCCGCGATCCGCCGCCGCCTTGTCGGTGGCGCGCCCATTCAGCGCCAGAACGTACTCCGCGACGTCGTTGATCTGCGCCGGCGTCAGCATACCGTCGGCGCCGAAACGCGGCATTAGCGACTGGCGCGCCTTCTCATGGGCGTTGCGCACGCCGTAATTGATGGTCTGGTGGATGTCGGCAAGTCTGCCGCCCCACAGCCAGTCGTCGTCGGCAAGCACCGGGAAGGCCGGCCGGCCGGCGCCGCCCGACCCGTGGCAGGTGGCGCAATTGTCGGCGAACACCGTGCGGCCGCCGTTCAGCGCGAAATTCAGCAGCTCGGGATCCTGGCGGATCTGTTCGAGCGAAGCGGCATTGATCCGCGCCACCATCGGCGCCCGCAGCTCCGCCCCCTGTCGCACCCGCTCCATCGTCTCGTCGCGCTGCGAGAAGCCGAGCACGCCCTGGGTGTAGCCGCTCAGGCTGGGCCATGCGGGATAGAGCACCGTGTAGATCGCGGCGAACACGATGGTGGCGTAGAAGATGTACACCCACCATTTCGGCAGCGGGTTGTTCAGTTCCTTGATGCCGTCCCACTCGTGGCCGGTGGTCTCGCGGCCGGAAACGGCGTCCTTTTCGATCTTGGTCGGCATGTCTGGCCTCTTACCGGTCGTCGTCGCGCAGCGGAATGTTGGCGTGGCTCTGCAGGTTCTGGCGGCGGCGCGGGCGATAGGCCCAGACCACGATGCCGGCGAACAGCAGGCAGAACCACACCACCCAGACGCTCGCCGCCATGCCGTAGAGTTCGTTGATGTCCATGGCGGCCCTCACTGCTTCAGCGACTTGATGTCGATCTTGTCGAACTTGACCATCGTGCCCAGCACCTGCAGGTAGGCGACCAGCGCGTCCATCTCGGTCACTGCGCCGCCCGGACCGGTCGCGGGCGCGGTGGCGACGTTGGAGTAGCGCTTGAACAGCGGCGCCGTATCGCCGTCGGGATTGGCCTGCGATTCGAGATCGGCGACGGCATTGGCGACCATGTCGTCGCTATAGGGCACGCCGACGCCGCGCATCGCCGCCAGATGCTTCGACATGTCCTTGTACTTCAGCGGCCGCGTCAGGAACGGATAGCCGGGCATGATCGAATCGGGCACCAGCGAGCGCGGATCGATCAGATGCGCGACATGCCATTCGTTGGAGTACTTGCCGCCGACCCGCGCCAGGTCGGGGCCATTACGCTTGGAGCCCCACTGGAACGGATGGTCGTACATGCTCTCGGCCGCCAGGCTGTAGTGGCCGTAGCGCTCGACCTCGTCGCGCAGCGCCCGCACCTGCTGGCTGTGGCAGACGTAGCAACCCTCGCGGATGTAGATGTTGCGGCCGGCCAGTTCGAGCGGCGTGTAGGGACGCACCCCGTCGACGCGCTCGATGGTGTTCTCGATGGTGAACAGCGGCACGATCTGCACCAGCCCGCCGATCGACACGGTGATCAGCGTCAGCACCGTCAGCAGGATGACGTTGCGCTCGATGATGGCGTGGGAAAAACGCATCTCACTCCTGCCTTTCTACGCTGTCGCCGCCGCGGCGCCGGTCCGCTGCGCCAGCGGCGCGCCGGCGCGCACGGTCATGATCACGTTCCACGCCATCACCAGCGCGCCGACCAGGAAGCAAACGCCGCCCAGCGCGCGGATGACGTAGAACGGGTGCATGGCCGACACCGTCTCGATGAACGAGTATTCGAGGAAGCCCAGCGCGTCGTAGGCGCGCCACATCAGGCCCTGCATGATGCCCGACACCCACATCGAGGTGATGTAGAGCACGATGCCGAGCGTCGCGATCCAGAAGTGCCAGGAGATGGCGCGAACCGAATGCATCGCCGCCCGCTTCCACAGCACGGGAACCAGGTAGTAGATGGCGCCGAACACGATGAAGGCGACCCAGCCCAGCGTGCCGGAATGCACGTGGCCGACGGTCCAGTCGGTGTAGTGGCTGAGCGCGTTGACCTGCTTGATCGACATCACCGGGCCTTCGAAGGTCGACATGCCGTAGAAGCCGACGGCGGCGACCGAGAAGCGCAGCGCGGGATCGGTTCGCAGCTTGTCCCAGGCGCCCGACAGCGTCATCAGCCCGTTGACCATGCCGCCCCAGGACGGCATCCACAGCATGACCGAGAAAACCATGCCCAGCGTCTGCGCCCAGTCGGGCAGCGCCGTGTAGTGCAGGTGGTGCGGGCCGGCCCAGATGTAGAGGAAGATCAGCGCCCAGAAATGCACGATCGACAGCCGGTAGGAATAGATCGGGCGGTTGGCCTGCTTGGGAATGAAGTAGTACATGATCCCGAGGAAGCCCGCGGTCAGGAAGAAGCCGACCGCGTTGTGGCCGTACCACCACTGCACCATCGCGTCCTGCACGCCGCCGGTCAGCGAATAGCTCTTGGCGCCGACGATCGACACCGGCAGCGACAGATTGTTGACGATGTGCAGCATCGCCACGGTGACGATGAAGGCGAGGTAGAACCAGTTGGCGACGTAGACGTGCGGCTCCTCGCGCTTCATGATCGTGCCGAGGAACACCGCCAGGTACGCCACCCAGACGATGGTCAGCCACAGGTCGGCGTACCATTCCGGCTCGGCGTATTCCTTGCCCTGGGTGTAGCCCAGCACGTAGCCCAGCGCCGCGATGACGATGAAGAACTGGTAGCCCCAGAACACGAACCACGGCAGCAGCGGATCGCCGAACAGCCGCGCCCGGCAGGTGCGCTGCACGACGTAGAACGAGGTGCCGATCAGCGCGTTGCCGCCGAAGGCGAAGATCGCCGCCGAGGTGTGCAGCGGGCGGAGGCGCCCGAAGCTGAGATACTCGACGTCGAAGTTCAGCGCCGGAAAGGCGAGTTGCAGGGCGACGAAGACGCCGGCGGCGAAGCCGACGATGCCCCAGAACAGGGTCACCGCGACGAAAGCGCGCACGATCTGCTCGTTGTAGCCGGCGCGCTCCCGCGGTCCGGTCATCGCTCCTGCTGCCGGCAGCGCAATGCTCATAGGTAATCCCCCTGATGGCGTTTTCCGACGCCACTAGACACCGGATCGGGGGGCAAGGCCTTGATCGCAATCAACGATGCCGTCGAAGCCAGCGGACATACTGCCCCAGAAACTGCAAGCAGCGCGGGAGGGAATGTCCATGACCGACACGGTGCCGGTATTCGGGGAAACGCAGCCCAGCGTGCGCCGCGTCGATCTCGATCGGCCGTGGCAGTGGCTGGCCGCCGGCTGGGCCGATCTGCGCCGCGCGCCGAAAGTGAGCCTGGTCTACGGCGCCGTCCTGGCCGGCATCAGCCTCGCCATCGCCGCCGTGCTGCTGGCCGGCGAGGCCTTCTACCTGCTGCTGCCGCTGACCGCGGGCTTCGCGCTGGTGGCGCCGCTGCTCGCCGTCGGCCTCTACGAGACCAGCCGCCTGCTGGCCGAGGGGAAGACCCCGACCCTGGCGCAGGCGATGGCCGCCTATCGCCGCAACGCCACCCAGCTGGCATTGCTGGGCTTCGTGCTGGCGCTGCTGCATCTCGCCTGGGTGCGCTTCGCCACCCTGCTCTACGCCATCTTCTTTTCCACCGAGGCGCCGCCGCTGCCGCTGCTGCTCGATCACCTGATCTCGCCCGCCGGCCTGCCCTTCCTGATCGTCGGCAGCGCCATCGGCTTCGTGCTGGCGGCCCTTGCCTTCGCCATCGCCGCCGTCTCGATCCCCATGCTGATCGACCGCGACACCAACGCCTTCGCCGCCATCGCCACCTCCTTCGTCGCCGTCGGCGAGAACCTGCGGCCGATGGCGTTGTGGGCGGCGCTGATCGCCTTCTTCACCGCGCTTGGGCTGGCGACGTTCTTCCTCGGCTTGACGATCGTGCTGCCGCTGATCGCCCACGCCACCTGGCACTGCTATCGCGACGTGGTGATCCCTCAGCCCAGCGAGGCGAGCGCCAGCCAGCCCAGCGTCGCGGCGTTGAGCAGCAGCAGCGGGCCGGCGACGTAGCGCAGCTTCTGGCGCCAGCGCCTGGCCGCCAGCGCGCCGGCGAATCCCGCCGCCATCAGCGCCGGCATGGTGCCGAGCGCGAAGGCCGCCATGGCCAGCGCCCCGCCGATCGCCGTGCCGGTCGAGGCCGCCACCGTCAGCGCGCCATAGACCAGCCCGCAGGGCAGCAGCCCCAGCACCAGACCCAGCGCGTAGCCACGCAGGCCGGTCGGCCGGCCGAACAACGGCCGCAGCCAGGCCAGCATCCGTCCCGGCGCGGCGATGCCCGACGCCAGCCTGAAATGCCCCAGCGCGGCGCCCAGCATCACCAGCGCGCCCATCGCCAGCATGATGGCGAGAAATTCGCGGAAGCCCGTCGCCGCGACGATGCCCTGCGACAGCCCCGCCGCCAGCGCGCCCAGCGCCGCATAGGTCGTCAGCCGCCCGAGATGGTAGGGCAGCAGCGCCGCCGCCTTCAGCCGGCCGAATTCCGAAATCTCGCCCGCCCGGTCGAGCCGGTTGGCGACCTGCCCCAGCACGAACGGCCCGCACATGCCGACGCAATGGGTGACGCTGCCGACCAGCCCCAGCACGAACAGCGCCGCCGCCGCGCCGTATTGCGCCAGCACCGCCGCATCGACCGCCAGGTGATGCGCATGCTCATGCATCGGACGGCCGCTCGCGCTGCTGCGCCTCGCTCAGTTGGCGATGCAGACCGATCGAACCGGGCACCAGCCCGCGCGCGGCGAAGGCGGGATGCTGGCCGGCCTCCATCGGCAGCTCAAGTGCGATTTCGACGCATTTGACCCGCACCGCCAGCTGGTCGACCGCATCGAGCAGCGCATCCACCACGGCCCGCGGCTCGAGCACGCCCGGTACGATGAAATGCCGCACCAGCAGCTCGCGCCGGTCGCTGACGCCCTGGCGCACCTCCCAGCCGAACAGCCCGCGTATGTAGCCGCCTCGCTCGCAGACGATGACGCCGCCCTCCTCGCCCCGGCCGAGATGCCGGTCGACGAATCGCAGCCATTCCTCGAGAGTGCCGGCTCCGTTCAGTTCTCGTACTAACGGATAGGCCTGAGCCGCCCTCTCGCGCGTCATCGGGTGAGTAACGAGTTGTTTTTGCGACATTTCGCAACGTTACGGGGGCGATTCCGCCGCAGCGTTGATTGCGATCAAAATGCCTATTTATTTTAAGGACGAACGGACGCAATAATTGATCTACGGAAGCGCGCTGTGGTTGCGAAGCTCCGTTCGAGATGGAGCCGGCGATGAGCGATCATCGTTTCGAACAGTCCCAGCACTCCCATGACAAACACGCGCCCATGTGCCGCAACGATGCGGCGCATCGCGATCAGGGCTGCGTCAAGTGCCACGTCCGTCACCTGACGATCTGCGGCGCCTTCGAGGTCGAGGAGCTGAAACACCTCGAACCTCTGGTCGGCCATCGCGATCTCAAGCCCGGCCAGTCGGTGTTCGAGGAGGACGACGACTCCAGCCACGCCTACAATCTCGTCGACGGCACGGTGCGCCTCTACAAGCTGCTGCCCGACGGCCGACGCCAGATCACCGGCTTCGCCATCGCCGGCGACTTCCTCGGCCTGTCCTCCCGCGGCCACTACGCCTACTCCGCGGAAGCCATTTCGCCTGTGACGCTGTGCCGCTTCAAGCGCGCCGACCTGCAGCGCCTGTTCGCCAAATTCCCCGCCATGGAGCATCGCGTGCTGGCCATGGCCAACGACGAGCTGGTGGCGGCGCAGGACCAGATGCTGCTGCTCGGCCGCAAGACGCCTATGGAGAAGGTCGCCTCCTTCCTGCTCTCGCTCTCGAAGCGGCTGGAGCGCATCGGATGTCAGGGCAGCGGGCTGTCGCTGGCGATGACCCGCGCCGACATCGCCGACTTCCTCGGCCTCACCGTCGAGACCGTGTCGCGCACCTTCTCCAAGCTCAAGGCCGCGAAGATCATCGCCCTGCCTTCCCCCGACAGGGTCCAGCTCCTCGACCGCCGCAAACTCGAAGCCGTCGCCGCCGGCGACGGCGTCTGACATCCCTTCAGGGTTTTTCCCGTCACCCTGAGCGCAGCGAAGGGTCTTCTCTCGACAACGCCAATCTACCGGGTCGAAGCAAGATGCTTCGCTTCGCTCAGCATGACGGTGTCGGACGCTCCAATGTTGCGATTGTTGTCATCCCGGCCGTAGCCCGAAGGGCGGAGAGCCGGGACCCATAACGCCGGCAACAACAGTGGATATGCGACGCTGAGAGAGCGTCATGGGGCCCGGCTCTCGCTGCGCTCGGCCAGGATGACAACTTATTTGCCTCTACCCCGCCTCTGCCTCCTCTACCAGCAATACCGGAACGGACTCGACATCCCGCACCGTGCCTGCTGATCTGGTTTGCGGGCTGGTTGTTCCGGAGCTGTAGGGGTCGTGAAGGTCGAAAACTGGAATCTCGTTCTGACGGTGGGCGGCATCGACTACACGGTGTCGCTGGTTTTCGCCGCTGTTTTCCTGGTCAGCTTCGCGGTCTTCACCACACTGCTCCTACTCGGCGCGCGCCGTTTCGCACCCGGCGCTTCTGAGGGCTGCCACTGGCAGCGCAGTCGGGATCACGACCGCCCAGGCTTTCGTGGTTGGCATTGTCTGGCCTGCAATGCGCTCGCCTATTCGAGTGGTCGCCGCCCACCGAGAGAATGCAAGAAGACGCTCAAATCCAAACTCTGATCATCTACCCCGCCACCGCCTTCTCCAGCCACCTCGCCTTCACCACCGCCCCCGCGATGTCGACCGCATACGCCCCCGCCTGCAGCCACGCCCGGTCGATCGCTTCCTCGCCGCGCACGTAGCCCATAGCGACGACGCGTCCCAGCACCGTGCTCCAGCCGGCCGAGGTGACCTCGCCCACCGGCCTCCCGTCGCGCAGAATCGGTTCGCCGCCCCAGGCCCAGGCGCCGGGATCGTCGAGCGCCAGCAGCGCCAGTCTCTTGCGCACGCCCGTTTCCTTCTGCCTGAGCAGCGCGTCGCGGCCGATGAAGCCCTGCTTCTGCAGATCGACCGCGAACATCAGCCCGGCCTCCAGCGGCGTTTCGTCCGGTCCCAGTTCGGCGGCGAAGGCGCGGCGGCCGGCTTCGATGCGCAAACCGTCGAGCGCGTAATAGCCCGCATCGCGCAAACCCAGCCCCTCACCCGCGCCCGTCAGCGCATCGTAGACGCCGGCGGCGAACTCGGTCGGCGGATAAACCTCGTATCCGGGCCCGCCGGCATAGCTCATGCGCGCGATGCGGCCGCGCGCATGGCCGAGATCGGCTTCGATCGTCTGACCATAAGAGAGATCGATACGGTCGAATCCCGGCGACACGCGCGCCAGCAGCGCCTGCGCGTTCGGCCCCATCACCGACAGCACCGCATAGGCAGACGTCACGTCCGTCACCGTGGCATTGGCCTCGCCGATATGGCGGGCGATCCAGGACCGGTCGCGCACCGCCTGCGCCGTACCGGTAATCACCAGGAACTCGTTTCCCGCCTGCCGCAATATCGTCAGATCGCTCTCGAAGCCACCGCGCTTGTTGAGCAGCGCCGTATAGACCATCGCGCCGACCGGCACGTCGAGATCGCGTGCGCACAGGCGCTGCAGCACGGCGAGCGCGTCCCGGCCCTGCACCATCAGCTTGCCGAACGAGGTCTGGTCGAAAATCCCCACCGCCTCGCGCACCGCCTTCTGTTCGCCGGCGACGTGATCGAGCCAGGCCGGCCGGCCGAAACCGTAGGGCAGCGCGCCCGCGACATCCGGCGCGAAATAGAGCGCCCGCTCCCAGCCCATCCTGGCGCCGAAGCGCGCGCCCTTCGCCTGCAGCCGGTCGTAGAGCGGCGAGCGGCGCAGGCCGCGCACCGTTTCCAGCTCCTGCCGCGGCCAGCGCATGGCGTAGTGCAATCCCAGGGTCTCGACCGTGCGGTCGCGCAGATGGGCGGCATTGGCATGGAAGCCGGCGAAGCGGCGAATGTCGAAATCCCACAGATCCATCGACGGCTCGCCGCCCACGATCCATTCCGCCATCGCCCGTCCTGCCCCGCCGGCATTGGCGATGCCGGCCGAATTGAACCCGGCGGCGACGAAGTAGCCCTCGCACTCCGGCGCCTCGCCGAGAATGAAATTGCCGTCCGGTGTGAAGCTCTCCGGCCCGTTCAGCAATTGCCGCACCTCGGCCTTCTCCAGGCACGGCGCACGCTGCAGGGCATTGGTCATCAGGATTTCGAACTGGTCCCAGTCCTCCGGCAGCAGCTGGAACTGGAAATCGTCGGGAATGACGTCCATCCCCCAAGGCTTGGCCTGCGGCTCGAAGCCGCCCATCACCAGCCCGCCGACCTCCTCCTTGAAATAGATGTAGCCGTCGGGATCGCGCAGCACCGGCAGGTCAGGCGTCACGCCGTCGATCTTCTTCGTCACGATGTAGAAATGCTCGGCCGAATGCAGCGGCACGTTCACGCCGGCGAGTCTTCCGAGCTGCCGCGCCCATTGCCCGGCGCAGTTGACGACGATCTCGCAGCCGACGTCGCCTTGCGTCGTCCGCACGCCGGCGACGCGGCCGTCCCTGATATCGAAGCCCGTCACCCGCACGCCCTCGACAAACTTCGCGCCGCCGTTGCGCGCGCCCTTGGCCAGCGACTGCGTCAGGTCGGTCGGGTTGGCCTTGCCGTCGCCCGGCAGCCACACCGCGCCCTGCAGGTCGTCGGTCCGCATCAGCGGCCACAGCGCGCCCGCTTCCTGCGGCGAGATGAACTGCGCCTCGACGCCGAAGCTCGCCGCCTGCGCCACCGAGCGCTTCAGCAAGGTGATGCGCTCTTGTGTGCGCGCCACCGACAGACTGCCGCAGCGTTTCCAGCCGGTCGCCAGCCCGGTTTCCGCTTCCAGCCGGCTGTAGAGATCGGTGCCGTACTGGCTGAGCCTGGTCATGGTGCGGCTGGCGCGCAGTTGCCCCACCAGCCCGGCGGCATGCCAGGTCGTGCCACTGGTCAGCCGCCCCTGTTCCAGAACCAGCACGTCGTTCCAGCCCAGCTTGGTCAGGTGATAGGCCAGCGAACAGCCGACGATGCCGCCGCCGACGATGACCACGCGCGCCTGCGCCGGCAATGAGGCTGTCATCGTCGCTTGTACGGCTTAGAGACCGCCCGGGAAAGGCAGCGAATAGGTCTTCACGTTGGTGAAGCTCTTCATCGCCTCGATCACGCCTTCCTTGTAGCCCAGCCCCGAATCCTTGATGCCGCCGAACGGCGACATCTCGATCCGATAGCCCGGCACTTCCCAGACGTTGACCGTGCCGACGTCGAGCTCGTTGATGAAGCGGGTGATGTACTCGAGATTGTTGGTGCAGACGCCCGAGGACAGGCCGAACGCCGTCGAGTTCGACACCCGGATCACGTCGTCGATTTTCCTGCAGCGGATCATCGGAATCGCCGGGCCGAAGGTCTCCTCGCGCACCAGCTCGCAATCGTACGGCACCTTGTCGACCACGGTGGGCGGAAACAGCGCCCCCTTGCGGTCGTTGCCGTGCAGCAGTTGCGCGCCCTTGCTCACCGCGTCCTCGACGCGGCGCTGGAACATCGTCGCCGATTTCTCGTTGATGACCGTGCCGACATCGGTGTCGGGGTCCATCGGATCGCCGCATTTCAGCTTCTTCGCCTTGGCCGTCACCAGCTTCGCGAACTCGTCGGCGATGGGGTCGACCACCAGGATGCGCTTGACCGCCGTGCAGCGCTGGCCGGAATTCTTGGTGGCGCCCGCCACCGCCAGCTCCGCCGCCTTCTCCAGATCGGCGTCCTCCATGACGATCAGCGGATCGTTGCCGCCCAGCTCCAGCACGACCCTGCGATAGCCCGCCTTGGAGGCGATGTACTTGCCGACCGGCACGGAGCCGGTGAAGGTGATCAGGTCGATGTTCGGGTTGACGATCATCTCGTCGCCGAAATCGCCCGGCAGGCCAGTCACCACCGACAGCATTTCCGGCGGCAGGCCGGCCTCGTACAGCACGTCGGCCAGCAGCAGCGCCGTCAGCGGCGTCAGCTCGGTCGGCTTCAGCACCATGCGATTATTGGTGGCGATGGAAGGCGCGATCTTGTGCGCCACCATGTTGAGCGGATGGTTGAACGGGGTGATGGCCGAGATCACGCCCAGCAGCGGCTGGCGCATGGTGTAGATGCGCCGCTGCTTGCCGTGCGGGGTGATGTCGCAGGAGAAGATCTCGCTGTCGTCGCGGATCGCCATCTGGCCCGACAGGGTGAACACGTCGTAGGCGCGACCCACCTCGTAGGTCGAATCCTTCAGCGACAGGCCCGATTCGGCGGTGATCAGCTTGGCGATCTCCTCGCGGCGCGACGCCAGGATCTCGCCCGTCGCCATCAGGATCTTCTGCCGCTCGTAGCGGGTCAGCTTCGGCCTGTATTTCGCCGCGATCTCGAAGGCCTGCGCCGCATGTTCCCGCGTGCCCTTCGGCACCGTGCCGACCACCGAGTTGTCGAACGGATTGAGCACCTCGATCACGTCGGCGGCATCGATCTTGCGGCCGGCAATGCGCATGCTCTCGTGACGGGGCGCGGACTTGGCGTCGACGGCGCGCAGCTGGGCGGTCATCTCTTGTCTCCTGAACGGACGTGCCTAGCGCACGTGATTGAAGGCCAGATCGAAGGCGTCGAAATTGCGCCAGCGGTCGCCATGGCGATCGTCGGCCAGAGGCCGGTTGCACAGCAGCGGCACCTTCTGTTCCGAGACCCCGCCATGCGAACGCAAGGGTTCGGTCAGGCCGGACAGATCGTGCCGCGATGCCGAGGTGCCCAGCACCTTGTGCTTCGTCGACACCACGACGATGTCGCCGACGCGATCCTCCGGCAACTCGAACTGGGCGCAGGCCGCCTCGCGCGTCAGCGCCTGCTCGACGCCTTGCATGGCCTTGAGCTTCTCCAGCACCTCGTCCCGGTTGGCCCCCGCCGGCAGATAGGCGGTGGCGAAGGAGCCCAGCGCGCCGTGATGCACGACGTAGGGGTCGGTGATCGGCAGGATGACCCGCGCCTTGCCCGCCCCCAGCATGCCGTCCAGCACGTCCTGCAGATAGATGACGTCCGGCCGGCCGCTGGAATCGTGCTTGGCGTTCATGCCGTGGTCGGCCGTCAGCACGATGACGCAGCCCATCGCGTCGAGCTGCGCCAGGTACTTGTCCATCATCTCGTAGAATTCGTTGGCGACCGGCGTGCCTGGCGCATGCTTGTGCTGGATGTAGTCGGTGGTGGAGAGATACATCAGGTCGGGCCGGTCGCGCTGCATCAGCTTGACGCCGGCGGCGAACACGAACTCGCTGAGCCCCGCGCTGTAGACGTCCGGCACGCCCATGCCGACCAGATCGTTGACGCCGTCGATGCCGTTCTCGGCCTTGCTGGCCTTGTCCGACTTCTCCGACGAGAAGCTGCAGGCCTGGCCCGGCGCCAGTTTCAGCCCGTTGCCCAGCAGGCCGCGCAGCTTGTCCTTGGCGGTAATCACGGCCACCGTCGCGCCCTGCTTCTGGAACGCCTCGAAGATCGTGCCGACGCGCAGGAACCTGGCGTCGTTCATCATCACTTCGCTGTCCGACTCGCGGTCGTAGAAATAATTGCCGCAAATGCCGTGGACCTTGGGCGGCTGGCCGGTGACGATGGACAGGTTGTTCGGGTTGGTGAAGGTCGGCACCACGGCGTCGGCCAGCAGACTGGCGCCCTGCGCCAGGACCTTCTTGAGGAACGGCGCCTTGCCTGCCGCCACCGCCGCCTCGATATAGCCCGGCTCGCTGCCATCGATGCACACCACCACCACCGGCTCCTTGCGGGTGCGGTAGCGGCGGCCGTTGACGACGATGTCGATGCCGGTGGTCAGGTTGCTGTCCATACGCGAACTCCTGGATGCTTCTTATGCGGCCTGCGCCGGCGCGGTGCGGCTGACGCCCATCTCGGCCAGGATCTCCCGCACCGTCGCCACCGCGCCGCGCATATGCTCGGCGTTGAGCCGGCCGATGCAGCCGATGCGGAACGAATCGGCCACCGTCAGCTTGCCGGGATAGATCACGTAGCCGCGATCCTTGAGCCGATCGTAGAAATCCTGGAACACGAATTTCGGGTCGGACGGCATGTGGAAGGTGACGATGATCGGCGCCTGCAGAGCGTCGGGCAGCAAAGTGCGGAAGCCCAGCGCCCGCATGCCGTCGATCAGGATGCGGCAGTTCTCGGCATAGCGCCCGCCGCGGCCGGCGACGCCGCCCTCCGCCGCATGCTCCTCGATCGCCTTGTGCAGCGAGACGATGACATGGATCGGCGGCGTGAAGCGCCACTGGCCGGTCTTCTCGAAATTGGCCTGCTGGTCCTGCAGGTCCAGCGTCAACGTCGTGGCGTTGCCCTTGGTCTCCGCCAGCGCCTCCTTGCGGCACACCACGAAGCCCATGCCGGGCACGCCTTCCAGGCACTTGTTCGACGAGGCGGCCAGCGCATCGAAGCGCACGGTCCGGGCGTCGATCGCCAGCGCCCCGAAGGCGCTCATCGAATCGATCAGCAGCCGGCGACCGTGCCGCGCCACGATGGCGGCGATCTCGGCGATCGGGTTGAGGATGCCGCTGGTGGTCTCGCAATGGACGGCGAAGACATGGCTGATCGCCTTGTCGCCGGCCAGCGTCCGGTCCAGCGCCGCCAGGTCGGGCGGCGTGTCCTCCGGCGTCTCGAGCACGATCGCGGCCCGTTGGGCGATGTCGCAGATCTTCCTGGCGCGCTGCCCGTAGGCGCCATTGACCAGCAGCGCCACCTTGCCATTGCGCGGTATGAAGGTGGTCAGCATCGCCTCGACGGCGAAGGTGCCGCTGCCCTGCATCGGCACGGTGACGTGGCTGCCGATGCCGCCGGCCAGGGCCGTGATCTGTTCCAGCACTTCGCGATTGATTCGCAGGAAGGTCGCGTCGCGCGAGCCCCAGTCATGGACCATGACCTGTTTCACCGCCCGCGACGTGGTCAGCGGGCCGGGGGTCAGCAGGAGGGGATCGCCGGTCTCGGAAGCAGCGTTGCGCTCGGTCACGTCTGATGCCTTTCAAGGGGTCTGGCGACCCATTCCACGGGGTCGCGGGCACCACTCTCGACCCCCGCTAGACATAATTCCAATACATAATAACAATAGCCCGTATAGGTTACGTCTATATGAAAGCCGGCCCATGACGCCCTCCCAGCTGCGCGCCTTCCACCTCGTCGCCCAGGAAGGCGGCTTTTCCGCCGCCGCCCAGGCATTGATGGTCAGCCAGCCGACAATATCCAGTCAAGTCAGGCAGTTAGAGGAAGAATACCGGGTTCGCCTGTTCGAACGGCGGCCGCGGTCGATCCAGCTCACGGAGATGGGTCAGAGCCTTTATGCCATTACAAGCAGGATGTTCGCGGCTGAAGATGAAGCAATCTCTCTGCTTTCAGGTGCCAAAGCCTTGATAAAAGGTCATTTACGTATCGCAGCCGACAGCGCGTACCACGTCATGCCCGCGCTCGCCGCCCTGCGCCGCGAGTACGACGGCCTGCGGTTCTCGCTGCGGATCGGCAACTCGGCCGACGTTCTGCAGCAAGTCGTTGATTTCAACGCAGATATTGGCGTGATGGCGAAGCCGGTTTCCGATCCGCGGCTGCATTCGGTCGAGATCCGCCGCGATCGGCTGATCCTCTTCGTCCCCGTCGGCCATCCCTGGTCGCGCAAGAAACGCGTTCGATTACAGGAACTTGACGGGCAGGATCTGGTCGTGCGTGAACGCGGCTCGGTGACCCGCGAAGTGTTCGAAAACGCCCTGGCCGCCTGCGGCGCCACCCCCGCCGCCCTCTCCGACGTTCAGACCCGCGAAGGCGTCCGCGAGGCCGTCGCCGCCGGCTTCGGCTTGGGCGTTGTTTTGCAAAGCGAATTCGGCACCGACCGGCGGTTCCACCCGATCGCCATCGCCGACGAAGGCATTGAGGTTTCCGAGTTCGCCGTTTGCCTGCAGGACAATCTGCGGCTCGGCCCGGTGCGGGCCTTCATGACCGCCGTTGAGCTGTTCAAAAATATTTGATTAATTGGTATTAGCAGCCGTTCTTAATGTTCCGTTCCAGCCACCACCCAACGCGGCGTAGAGGTCGACCAGCGCCGACAGCCGCGCCAGATTGGCCTGCGCCACCGCATCGCTGGCCTGGAACACCGCTCGTTGCGCGTCCAGAACCGTAATAAAATCAACGGCTCCCACCCGATATCTCGTCTCGGCCAGCTGGTAGGCGCGGTTGGCCTGCTCCAGCGCCTCGACCGTCAGCCGGTATTGCCGGTTGTAGAGGTCGGCGCCGCTCAGCGCGTTCTCGGTGTCGCGGAAAGCATCGAGCACGGATTTGCTATAGTTTGCAATGAGTTCGCGGTAGCGCGCCCGGGCCACATCCTCCTGCGCCTCGAGCCTGCCGCCCTCGAAGATCGGGGCCGTCAGCCCGGCCACGATCGAGGTCAGAAAACTTCCCGGACTCAACAGGTTGGAGAGCGTCGCGCTGACCACCCCGGCAGACGCGGTGAGCTGGATCGAAGGAAAACGCGCGGCGCGGGCGGCGCCGACGTCGAAATTCGCCGCCCGCAGATCCGCCTCGGCGCGGCGGATGTCCGGCCGCCGCTGCAGCAGCTCCGATGGCATTCCGGCAATGACCTCAGGCACTTGCAGCTCGTCCAGCGACTGCGTCCGCAACCCGAAGCCCTGCGGCAGGCGACCGACCAGCACCGCCAGCGCGTTCAGCGTCTCGCGCTCGGCCTGGCGCGTGCCCTGCAACGAGGCGCGCTGCGAGGCGATGGCGTTGCGCTGCTGCGCCAGTTCGAGATCCGACAGCACGCCGATTCTTTCCTGTTGCAGCAACAGGTTAAGCACGCCCTCGGCATTGCCCAGCTGCTGCTCGGTCAGCCGAACCCGGTCGCGCAGCGCCAGCAGTTGGAAGTAGGTCGCCGCGATCTCGGCATTCAGCGTCAGCGCCAGCGCCTCGTAGTCGTATTGCGTTGCCTCCAGCCTGGTCCGGCCGGCGGCCGCGTCGGCGCGGTTTCTGCCAAACAGATCAACCTCGTAGGCCGCCTGCACGTCGCCGCGATAGGAGGTGTTGACGATCGTTCCCTGCCCGCCCGGGTTCGTGGTCGAGCGGGTGCGCGTGCCGCCGGCCGACAGCGACGGATAGAGAAACGACGCCGCCGACCGCGATTGCGCCTCCGCCTGCTCGATCCGCGCAATGCCCGCCTGCAAGTCGGGGCTGGAGCGCTGCGCCTGCCCGATCAGTCCGGAAAGCTCAGCGCTGCCAAAGCCTTGCCACCAGTCGGCGTCGGGCCAGACGGCGGCGGCATCGGCGGCGGCATACTGGAAACGCTCCGGCGTCGCCGTGGTCGGCTCGGCGTAGTCCGGCACCATACTGCAGCCCGCGAGCAAGGCGGAAGTCAGGCCGATGGCGATCGGTTTCAAGATCATGGCTCAGTCCGCCGCCAGCGCTGCGACCGGATCTAGCCGCGCCGCCTTGCGCGCCGGCAGGAAGCCGAAGATCAGGCCCGTCGCGAAGGCGCAGAAGAAGGCCAGGATCACCGGGCCGGGCGAGAACAGCACCGGCTGGCCGAAGGTGTCGAACAGCCAGGCCGCCAGCAGGCCGATCAGCACGCCCAGCCCGCCGCCCAGGGCGCAGACCACCAGCGCCTCGGTGTTGAACTGCAGCATGATGTTCGTGGTGCGCGCGCCGGTCGCCATGCGAATGCCGATCTCGCGCGTTCGCTCGGTGACGCTG
>JBFWZG010000075.1:0-16537 GCA_050185515.1 Reyranellaceae bacterium | reverse complement strand
TGGGTCGCGATGCCGATCGGCTGGCGGACAGGCTGTTCCAGGCGCCGGACTGGCGCATGCGTTTCGACATCGTCGAGGGGATGATCGCAAGTCGTCTGGCCGAGGCGGCGGCAGTCCCGCCAGGCATCGCCTGGGCCTGGCAGGCGCTAGAGCGACATCACGGGCTGGTGCGCATCGGCGCCATTGCCCGGCAACTCGACTGCAGCCGCAAGCATCTCAGCGCGACCTTCCGCGAGGAGATCGGGCTGCCGCCCAAGACGGTCGCCAGCCTGTTGCGCTTCGATTGCGCCCGGCGGCGAATGGATGCTGCCGCGACGCCCGACCTGGCAGGCATTGCCGCCGAATCGGGCTACGCCGATCAGGCGCATTTCAGCCGTGACTTCAAGGCCTTTGGCGGAATAACGCCCGGCGTCTATCTTGCGGCGCGCCTCCCCGATGGCGGCGGCCTGCTGGCCTGAACCCGCCGCCACCGCCCTCGCATCTCCGTCGACCGGTTACATTCGTTCAATACCGTCGCCGCGGCAGAACCCAGAATTGCCCGCATCGTTGGCACACTGAGGAGATCGCCATGAGCAACAAGTCGCAGGCCGGCCGGCCGAATATCTTTCCCGCCCTGAAGTATCAGGATGCTCCGGGGGCCATTGAATTCCTGGTCAAGGCGTTCGGATTCGAGAAGCAGGTCGTCTACGACGGCGAACCCGGCAAGGTGGCGCACGCTCAAATGAAAATCGGGCCGGGAGTCGTCATGCTCGGTTCCGATCAGAAGAACCCAGCCAATCCCTGGGACGCCGTGCGAATGGGCGTTTACGTGTACGTCGAAGATATCGACGCCCACTTTGCCCAAGCCAAAGCGGCCGGGGCGCAGATTGTGCGACCGCTTGCCGATACCGACTACGGTTCGCGCGAATACTCCGTCTACGACTGCGAGAAGAACCTGTGGAGCTTCGGGACATACTATCCCGAAGATCCGGCCTGAGGACATCCGCCAAAGAAAACGGCCGCCGGAGATTCTCCGGCGGCCGCGATCTCGTTTGCCAGGACCTGGCCGGCTAGCTGCTTTCGGCCGACAGAATGTCGCCAAACAGCTCCCAGGTCTCGCCCTTGACGCGCTGCAACTGCACCGACTGGATCGGATAGAAGTCGGTCGGGCTGGTGTTGATCTTGATGCCCGGCAGCAGCATCGGCAGCTCGAAATTGCGCAGATTGGCCGCCTGCTTCATCACGTTGGCACGGGTGAGTTCGTCACCGCACTGCTTCAGCACCTGCACCATGGTCTGCGCCGTGGAATAGCCGAACACGTTGAACGTGTCGGCCAGATTGCCCTGGCTGTTGTACTGCTTCATCCAGGCCAGCCAGTCCTGGTACCCCTTGTGGTTTTCCCACTGCTTGTCGGTGGGATCCTTGAGGTAGGCCGCCGTGATGATGCCCTGTGCGTTCTCGACGCCGGCCGGCTTGATCACCGAGGCGATCGAGGCCGAGACGTTGTTGAGGTAGTGCGCCGTCTTCCAGCCGATCTCGCCCGACTTCTTGATCGCCTGAGCGGCGAATTTCGGCGTCGTGATATTGAAGAAGGCGTTGGCGCCGGTGTTCTTGAGCTGAAGAATCTGCGAATCGACCGTCGGATCGGTGACCTCGTAGCTGGCCTCCATGACGATCTTCTTCTTGCCCTCGGCGCCCAGTCCGGTGTGGAAGCCCTCGAGATAGTCCTTGCCGTAGTCGTCGTTCTGGTAGAGGACGGCGATCTTGGCGTCCTTGAGCGTCGACAGGATGTGCTTGGCGTAGATCTGGCCTTCAGTGTTGTAGTCGGGCTGCCAGCCCATCGTCCACGGGAACTCCTTGGGCTTGCCCCACTTCGACGCGCCCGTGGCAACAAAGAGCTGCGGCACCTTCTTGGCGTTCATGTACTTGTGGATCGCCGAGTTCGGCGGCGTACCCAGCGTGTTGAAGCAGAGCAGCACCTTCTCCTGCTCGACCAGGCGGCGGATGACCTCCACCGTCTTCGGCGGGCTGTAGCCGTCGTCCTCGGTGATGAACCTGATCTTCCGGCCGTTGACGCCGCCTTCGGCATTGACCTTGTCGAAATAGGCGCCGATCGCCTTGCCGATGGCGCCGTAAGCCGACGCAGGACCGGAATAGGGATTGCTGTGCCCGATCTTGATCTCGGTGTCGGACGCGCCGTCGTCGTACTTGCCCTTGGCCAGGGCCGGCAGCGCAGTCGTCGCGACGCCCGCCGCTGCGGAACCATACAAAAGCTTACGCCTGGTAATACTCATATCGACCACTTCCCTCCCGTTGTTCTCGTTCGTGTCGGTCAATGAACGTCGCAACGCTCATGTTTCAATTATGCTGGCTGCGCTGCGGAATTTCGCCCCCCGCGAGGCGCATGGCACGAATGCAAGCGGCCGCCGGGATCGGTCCGGCGGCCGCAACGTCGTTCTGCGATCCGAAATTTATTCGGTTGGCGTCGATTCGATGACCGATCCGAACAGCTCCCAGGTCTTGCCGTTGAACTTGGCGAGCTGCACTGCCTCGATCGGGTAGAAATCGTCCGGCGCCGTATTGATCTTAACGCCCGGCAGCAACATCGGCAGTTGCAGGTCCTTGATATCGGCCGCCACCTTCATGATGTTCGCCCGGGTCAGATTGTCGCCGGCATCCTGCAATACCTTTTCCATCGTCTGGGCGACGGAATAGCCATAGACGTAGTTTTGGTCGCCGATGTTGGCGTCCGGATTGTACTTCGCCATCCAGGCGCGCCAGTCGGCGACCCCCTTGTCGCCAGACCATTGGGGATCGGACGGGTCCTTGCGGTAGTCGGCGGTGATGATGCCCTTGGCGTTGTCGGCGCCGGCCGGCTCGAGCACGGTCTTGATGTTGCTGGAGACGTTGGTCAGGAACTGCGTCGGCTTCCAGCCTATCTCGGCCGCCTTGCGGATCGCCTGCGCCGCCGCCTTGGGCGTGGCCGTGTTGATGAACACGTTTGCGCCCGAGGCCTTGAGCTGGATGATCTGCGAGTCGATGGTCGGATCGGTGATCTCGAACGAGACCTCGGCCACCAGCTTTGCCATGTTGGCCTTGCCCAGGCCGCGCTTGAAGCCTTCGAGATAGTCCTTGCCGAAATCGTCGTTCTGGTAGAGCAGGCCGATCTTGGCGTCGGGAATGTTGGCGAGCACGTACTTGGCGTACAGAGCGCCTTCGGTGGCATAGTCCGGCTGCCAGCCCATGGTCCAGGGATACTGCTTCGGCTTGCCCCATTTCGAAGCGCCGGTGGCGACGAAGAGCTGGGGCACCTTCTTCACGTTCAAATACTTCTGAATCGCCGTGTTGGTCGGCGTGCCCAGCGTGTTGAACACCAAAAGGACCTGCTCCTGCTCGACCAGCTGGCGCACCACTTCGACCGTCTTGGGCGGGCTGTAGCCGTCGTCGACCGTAATGAAGTTGATCTTGCGGCCGTTGATGCCGCCATTGTCGTTCACCATGCGGAAGTAGGCGTCGATCGCCTTGCCGATCGTGCCGTAGGCCGAAGCCGGGCCGCTGTAGGGGATCGAGTGGCCGATCTTGATCTCGGTGTCGGTGGCACCCGGATCGTATTTCTTCTGGGCCAGGGCCGGCGATGCCGCCAGCAGCAGAGCGGCGGCAAAACCGCCGGCAACGCGCAACGCGTTCATTACTACTCCTCCTCAATGCACAACAACTGGAACTGTTCGCGGCGCGCAACTGCCTTCCGCGAAGGCGCGATATTCGAGGGCGATGCCGATCAGCGCAACCGATTATTGTTCTTGCGGCGCTTCTTCATTGGCGAACCGCCGGCGTTGCCCAAAAAAGAAGCGGCCGCCCGAAGGCGGCCGCCGTTTTGTTCCGGAGTGCGGTAGCTTAGGCGCTCTCGGCCGAGAGCACGTCGCCGAACAGCTCCCATGTCTCGCCCTTGAAGCGCTGCAGTTGCACCGACTGGATCGGATAGAAGTCGGTTGGGCTGGTGTTGATCTTGATGCCCGGCAACAGCATTGGGAGTGACAGATTCTTGAGGCTCGCCGCCTGCTTCATGACATTAACGCGGGTCAGATCGTCGCCGCACTGCTTCAGCGTCTGTACCACGGTTTGCGCGACCGTATAGCCGTAGACGTTGAAGGAGTCGTTGACGTTGCCCTGCGCGTTGTACTTCTTCATCCAGTCGAGCCACTCGATGTAGGCTTGGTGACCCTGCCACTGCTTGTCGGTCGGATCCTTGAGATAGGCCGCTGTAACAATTCCCTGCCCGTTCTCAAAACCGGCCGGCTTGAGCACCGACGAGACCGAAGCCGACACGTTGTTAAGGAAATGAAGCGGCTTCCAGCCGATCTCGCCCGCCTTCTTGATCGCCTGGGCAGCGAACTTCGGCGTCGTGATATTGAAGAAGGCGTTGGCTTTCGTATTGGCCATCTGGATGACCTGCGAGTCTACGGTCGGATCCGTCACCTCGTAAGACACCTCGGAGATGATCGCCTTCTTGCCGGCGGCGCCGAGCCCCGCGTGGAAGCCCTCAAGATAGTCCTTGCCGTAGTCGTCGTTCTGGTAAAGGACGGCGATCTTCGGGTCCTTGACGTTGGCCAGCAGATACTTGGCGTAGATCTGGCCCTCGGTATTGTAGTCGGGCTGCCAGCCCATCGTCCACGGGAACTCCTTCGGCTTGCCCCACTTCGACGCCCCGGTGGCGACGAAAAGCTGCGGCACCTTCTTGGCGTTCATGTACTTCTGGATCGCCGTGTTCGGAGGCGTACCCAGCGTGTTGAAGACGAAAAGCACCTTCTCCTGCTCGACGAGCTGACGAATAACTTCCACCGTCTTGGGCGGGCTGTAGCCGTCGTCCTGGGTGATGAACCTGATCTTGCGGCCGTTGATGCCGCCCTCGGCGTTGACCTTGTCGAAATAGGCGCTGATCGCCTTGCCGATGGCGCCGTAGGCGGAGGCCGGTCCCGAATAGGGGTTGGTGTGGCCGATCTTGATCTCGGAATCGGACGCGCCGTCGTCGTACTTGCCCTTGGCCAGCGCCGGACGGACCGCTGCGGCGACGCCAACGGCCGCCGAGCCATAGAGAACATTACGCCTGGAAACAGTCATTTCGTCCTTCCTCCCTGTATGGCCCGGTTTCGTGAACCGGAACTTTTCTTATTACCTCGGCAGATTGAGACGTAATTTCCCACCAGTCAACGCACATTGCGAAATTGACGTTTCGTTGCCGAAACAACGCTCTGCGCATGTGTAATTGCCGGCATGCGCTTATGGCCGCTGCCCAAGAAAAAGGCCGCCGGATATCTCCGGCGGCCTCTGGGCAAGTATATTGCGTGGGCTGTTCCGTCAGGCAGACCCGCGCCGACTGGCAATCAGCGCCGCCAGACGGCGCAAGCCGCCCCAGATGCCGGTCGGCATGAGATACATGAACACGATCAGGAAGATGCCGTAGATCGCCCACGGCGCGGCCTTCGAGATATCTGAGGCGATGTTCGGCGTGTAGACCACGAACAAGGCGCCGAAAATCGCACCCGGGATCGACGCCAGTCCGCCAATGACGACTCCGACCAGCAGGGTAATCGACAGCAGGATGGTGAAGCTGTCGGGCGCGACGAACTGGATGGCGATGGCGCCCAGCGCGCCGGCGATGCCGGTGTACATGGCGGAGACGCCGAAGGTCAGCGACTTGTAGAGTGCCGAATTCACGCCCATCGTGTCGGCAGCCATATGATAGTCGCGGATGGCGACCAATGCCCGGCCGGTTCGCCCGCGCAGCAGATTCCAGGCGCAGACAAACAAGATCACGGCCACGAACAGAGTGAAGTAGTAAAGCCACTGGTCCTGCGATATCGGCAGGCCAAATGGCGGATCTGGCTTGATGATGACGATGCCCTGCACGCCGCCCGTCCAGTACTCGACGGATTTGTGCTTCAGCATTTGCGGTACGGCGAGCGCGAGAGCGAAGGTCGCCAGAGCCAGATAGTGGCCTTCCAGACGAAGCGCCGGCAGGCCGAACAGGAAGCCAACGACCAGGCAGACAATAGCGGCGACCGGAACCGTCGAGTAGTACGGCATGTCCCACTTGTCCATCATGATCGCCGCCACATAGGCACCGACCGCATAGAACGCGCCGTGGCCGAGCGAGAACTGGCCGTTGAAGCCGGTCAGCACGTTCAGGCCGAGCAACGCGATCGCGTAGACCAGCACCAGGGTAAGCTGGAACACGCGATAGTCACTGACGCCCGGGATCAGCGGCAGAATCACCGCGAACAGGACGACGATGCCGGCCCAGAGCAGGTTCTTTTGGATGCCAGCCATAGCCTCAGACCCTCTTCACGCGGACTTTGCCGAAAAGGCCGCTCGGCTTGAAGATCAACACGGAAACGACGATGACAAGCGCCACGGTCAGTTTCAGGTCGTTGCCGATGATGTAAGTGCCAACCAGGTTTTCGAGGACGCCGAGAATGAAACCGCCGAGCACCGCGCCGCCGGGGTTGGTGATGCCGCCGAGCAGCGCCGAGGCGAACCCGTATAGAAGAATGCCTGCCATCATGTTCGGGTCGAGGAACACGATCGGGGCAACCATCATGCCGGCGACGGCGCCGACCGCGGCCGCCAGCCCCCAGCCCAGCGCCAGCATCCAGCCGACACGCACGCCGACGAGGCGCGCGGAAACCGGGTTCTGCGCCGCCGCCCGCATCGCGAGCCCCAGCGGCGTGAAGCGGAAAAACAGGTAGAGCGCCGTCAAAATCACCAGGGTGATGGCCACGACGCCGAGATCGTGCGGGCCGACCAATGTGGTCCCCGTGTCCATATCCCGGAACGGGCTGGGAAACTCCTTGATGATGAAACTCCATATCCACCCGGCCACCGAGTTGAAGATCACGAGCAAGCCGATGAACACGATGATCAGCGATAGGACGGGGGCATTGTGGAATCGCCTCAGTATGACCCGCTCGATCGTTACACCGCCGGCGAACGAAATGGCGATGGCGGCAATGAAGGCGATCCAGTACGGCGTCCCCCAGTCGATCAACTGCCAGGCGACGTAGCAGGAGAACATCGCCATCTCGCCCTGGGCGAAATTGATGTGCTCCGTGGCCGTGTAGATCATGACCAGCGCCAGCGCAACGCTGGCGTAAATGGCGCCGTTGGCGAGACCGGACGTTAGCTGCTGAACGAATAGATCCATGGCTGCGTCCCCGCCCTAGTAACCCAGATAGGAACGACGGATGCCCTCGTCGTCCTTGACCACCGAAGCCGGCCCCGACATGACGACGTTCCCGGTTTCCAGCACGTATGCATGATCGGCCAGATTGAGCGCCAGGGCCGCGTTCTGCTCGACCAGCAGCATGCTGACTCTTTCCTCCTCGTTGATGCGCTTCATGATGCGGAAGATTTCCTGCACCACCAGCGGCGCCAGACCGAAGGAAGGCTCGTCGAGCAGCATCAGGCGCGGCGCAAGCATCAGCGCGCGGGCGATGGCGAGCATCTGCTGCTCGCCACCCGACAGGGTGCCGGCCTGCTGCTGCAGACGTTCCTTAAGGCGCGGGAAGTAGTTGAAAACCAGATCGAGATCGCGCTGTACCCGCGATTTTTCGCGCTGCACGAAGCTGCCGAGCCGGAGATTCTCCTCGACAGTGAGGTTGACGAACGTGCCGCGCCCTTCCGGCACATGCGCCACGCCCATGCGAACAATCTCTTCTGTCGCGACGCCGTTGATCCGCTTGCCGTCGAGATTGATTTCACCGCCGGTCCGCACCATGCCGCACACCGCGCGCAGCGTCGTCGTCTTGCCGGCGCCGTTGGCGCCAAGCAGCGTGGTGATGCCGCCCTCCTCGAGCTCGAACGACACATCGTGCAGCGCCTGTGTCTGCCCGTAATAGGCCTGCAGGCCTTTGACCTCCAGCAGCGCCGCCATTAGCTCGTCCCCAGGTAGGCCCGGATCACTTCCGGGTCGCGTTGCACTTCCGCCGGCGTTCCGTCGGCGATCTTGCGGCCGAAATCGATGGCCACGACCTTGTCGGAAACCGACATCACGAGGCTCATGTGATGCTCGACCAGCAGAACCGTGACATCCTGGGTGTCGCGCACCTTCTTGATCTGGCCTTTGAGGACTTCGATTTCTTCGTGGTTGAGCCCGGCCGCGGGCTCGTCGAGCAGCAGCAGCTTGGGACGCGAGGCGAGCGCACGGGCGAGTTCGACCCTCTTGCGGATCGGGAAAGGCAGGCCACCGGCCGGCCAATGCGCGAACTGCTTCAGTTCCATGAACTCGATCAGTTCTTCCGCCCGCTCCCGCAATATGCGGTCTTCCTCGCGCGCCAGCGGCAGACGCAGCGCGTTGGTCAGGAAATCGCCTCTGGTCCGACTATGGCCGCCTACCATGATGTTGTTTATTACGGTCATCGAGTCGAATAGGGCGACGTTCTGGAATGTGCGGCCGATGCCGATCCGGGGAATGGCGTAGCGTGGCGCGCCGAGGATCGAACGGCCCTCAAACAGCACATCGCCACTATTGGGCGTGTACAGGCGGCTGAGACAGTTGAAGAGCGTGGTCTTGCCCGCCCCATTCGGGCCGATCAGGCCGGCGATCTGGCCGGAAAAGACGTCGAAGCTGACGCCGTCAAGCGCGACGATGCCGCCGAACCGAACGGATACATCCCTGACGCTCAACAGCGGCTGCCCGCTCGCGATGGTGGCCGTTTCGGCGGCAGGCGATTGTGCTGTCTGCATCTCCCGTTCCCGTCCGTTGTCGACAATAGGAAGGGCGCGCCGCAGCCGCTGGCTGCACCGGAACCCAAAGCCGCAACCGGCATTCCGCGCGAACCGCGTGCCGGAACGGATTCGGGATATCTCGACCTCCCGCGCCACGTCGCCGCTTCTTTTGCTAAGGTGGCGGCTGACGAAGCGCGCTCACGATGGCCGATTTGTTAAAGGCTTGCAACAGGTTTAGCCGCTGTTTTCGCTCGATATTCCTTTTGGCAGGCGGAAGCACGACATGCGCTCGCCCCGACAGGCAGGCGCCCTCAATTCGCCCGATTGCCCTGACAGGGGTTGACACTAACGTGGGACGCACCATAACCGTCGCGCGTGAATGTTCAGCGCCGCCCGAAGACGGAGCCGTTCCGCCCCATATGGAGAGTAGCAAGATGAAGATTTCGTTGGCCGGCGCTTCTGATGCGCTTCTGGCCGCCCTCCTTCCTGTCGCCGTCGCCTGCGCCGTTACGGCGGGCACGATGCCGGCTGCAGCGCAGCAGAGCCCTGCCGCGCCGGCGCAATCCAAGCCGGCCGACCCGGACGCCCTTCCCCCGGCACTGGCCGAGATGGATGCCAACAAGGACAAGGCCGTCGACCAGAAGGAGTTCGTCACCTTCCAGATGAAGACGTTCGACGAGGTCGACGCCAACATGGACGGCAATGTCACCCGCGAGGAGTATCTGAAGCAGGCCGAACCGCCCTTCATCCCGGCGGACGCAAAGGATCTCCCGCCGCTCGACCAGCGCCGCCGCGTACTGAACAATCGGTTCACGGCGCTAGATGCCGACCAGGATGGGAAGATATCGCGCGAGGAAGCCGAGCAGTCCTTCGTGCGCGAATTCGTCATCACTGACCGCGATCGCAACAGTCGCATCACCGCTAACGACCTTCGCATCGCCATCGCCGAGCGCGACGCGCAGAATCAACCGGAACGCGTGACGAAACAGGAATTCATCGACAACGAAGAGCGCCTTTTCGTCCGGCTCGACGAGAACGAAGACAAGTCCCTGAGCCGGGACGAGTTCCTCGCGCTGACCAAGGGCGCACCCGCTGCCGCCGCCGAACAGGTGAAAGCGAACCTCACCAGAGCCTTTACCGACATGGACACCAGCAAGGATGGCAAGGTGTCACCGGAGGAGTGGCGGAAGTTCGCCGAGAGCAACTTCGCCAATGCCGACGCCAACAAGGATGGCGAACTGGCGGGCGACGAACTCAAGCCGCGCGGCGCGCCCCCGGCTCCGGCAGCGGCGGCCGAGGTCGGCCGTGACCAGTTCGTCGGGGGCCAGACCAGCGACATGCTGGGCCAGCTCGATACCGACAAGGACGGCAAGATCTCGCTGAACGAGTTCCTGACGCTCGCAGCATCGGCGCCACCCGCCAGCGCAGCCAACGCCAAGGCGCAGCTCACGGCGGCCTTCGGCAATCTCGATACGAGCAAGAACAAGTTCGTCGAACGTTCCGAACTGGTGACGCATTTCACCAATATTTTCAATCGTCTAGACGCCGACAAGAATGGCAAGCTGAGCCAGAAGGAAATCAATGCAGCGGGATCGTCGTCGTCGGGCCCGCCGCCAAACCGGCCCGCCGCCAGCGCACCGAAGCCCGCCCCCAAGCCAGCGCCCAAGCCTGCACCGGCGGCAAAACCCGCGCCGAAACCGGCTCCCGCACCAGTCCCAGCGCCGCAGGGCGGTCCGCCGCCGGCCTATCCGCCGTCCTCCGGCGGCGGCCAGGCGCCGATCACGACGACACCAGGCAGCCAGCCGCTGCGCTGACGGCCAACGCAAAGGGCGCCCTCCGGCGCCCTTTCGATTCCTGGCGGTCGAACCGGCCCTACTCGACGGTAACGCTCTTGGCGAGATTGCGGGGTTTGTCGACGTCGGTGCCTTTCAGCACCGCCACCCGGTACGCCAGCAGCTGCGCCGGGATCGAATAAAGGATCGGCGCAGCGAACGGATCGATGTCCGGCATTGCCATCGCGGCGACGGCGCCGCCGCCCAGCCGCGCCACGCCGCGCGCGTCGGAAAACAGAACAACCTTGCCGCCGCGCGCCTGGACCTGCTCGACGTTCGAGGCTGTCTTGTCGAACACTTCGTCCGACGGCGCCACGACCACCACCGGCACGTTCTCGTCGATTAGCGCGATCGGTCCATGCTTCATCTCGCCGGCGGCGTAACCCTCGGCATGGATGTAGGAAATCTCCTTCAGCTTTAGCGCGCCTTCCAGCGCGATCGGATAGCTCGATCCGCGGCCGAGAAACAGCACGTCGCGCGCCTTGGCGACCGCCGTCGCCATCGTCGCCACGTCGTCCTCGCGCGCCAGTACCTCGGTGATGCGCGCCGGCGTCTCGATCAGCGCCGCCCCGAGCGCCGCCTCGCGCTCGGGCGTCAGATGGCCGCGGGCGCGCGCGGCCGCCAGCGCCAGCACCGCCAGCACCGTCAGCTGGGTGGTGAAGGCCTTGGTCGAGGCCACGCCAATCTCGGGGCCGGCCAGGGTCTGCATTACCGCGTGCGCCTCGCGGGCGATGACGCTTTCCAGGACGTTGACGATGGCGAGACAGGTCTGTCCCTGCGCTTTGGCGTACTGCAGCGCCGCCAGCGTGTCGATTGTCTCGCCCGACTGCGAAATGGCGATGGTGACGCCGCCATCCGGCATCGGCGCGGCGCGATAGCGGAACTCGGAGGCTATGTCGACCTCCACCGGCAGGCGCGCGATGCTCTCGAACCAGTATTTAGCCACCAGCCCGGCGAGGAATGCGGTCCCGCAGGCGACGATGGTCAGCCGCGGCACCCTGGCGAAATCGAACGGCAGGTCGGGGAGCTGGACCTGGCGGGTCAGCGGATCGAGAAAGCTCTGCAGCGTGTCGCCGATCACAGCCGGCTGCTCGAAAATCTCCTTGAGCATGAAGTGCGGGTAGTTGCCCTTGCCGATCAGCGCCCCCGACAGCGCCGTCTCGCGCACCGGCCGCTCGACCTTGCGGCGGGCGTTGTAGACGGTAACGCCGTCCGGCCGCAGCACCGCCCAATCGTCCTCCTCGAGATAGGAGATCCGTCGGGTCAGCGAGGCGAGTGCCATGGCGTCGGTGCCGAGATAGGTCTCGCCGTCGCCATAGCCGACCGCCAGCGGCGAACCGCGCCGCGCACCGATCATCAGATCGGGCATGCCGGCGAACACGACCGCCAGCGAGAATGCGCCGCGCAGGCGGTCCATCGCATCCGCCATAGCCTCCTCCGGCGTCGCACCCGCCTTGAGACTCTGCGTCAGCAGATGTGCCACCGCCTCGGTATCGGTGTCGGTCTCGAAGCGCACGCCCTTGGCGATCAGCTCATCGCGCAATTCGTGAAAGTTCTCGATGATGCCATTGTGCACCAGCGCGACGCGATCGGTGGCATGCGGATGGGCATTTCGTTCGGATGGCCGGCCATGCGTCGCCCAACGCGTATGGCCGATGCCCGTCTTGCCTGCGAGGGGCTCGCGCTCAAGCCGCAAGGCGAGATTGTCCAGACGTCCCTCCGCGCGGCGGCGCTCGATTCGGGCGCCGACGAGAGTAGCAATGCCGGCCGAATCGTAACCCCGGTATTCGAGCCGCCTCAGACCTTCCAGCAGCAGCGGCGCGACGTCACGCTTGCCGATGATGCCGATGATGCCGCACATCTACTTCTTGCCTTTCCGCTTCGCCGCTTCCGCTCGCGCCTTGTTGCGCGCCCGAAGACGCGGCGCGGCGCCCGCCCGCATGCTCTGCGGGGAACGCTCCACTGCTACTGTCTCCTTCGGCACGTCCCTGGCGATGACGCTGCCGGCGCCGATGATGGCGCCAGCGCCGACTTTCACCGGCGCGATCAACGAGGCATTGGAGCCGACGAAAGCGCCGTCGCCGATCTCGGTGCGGTACTTGCCGAAGCCGTCGTAGTTCACGGTGATGACGCCGGCGCCGATGTTGACCCTCGCGCCCACCGTGGCGTCGCCGACATAGGCCAGATGATTGGCCTTGGCGCCCTTGGCCAAGGTCGACGCCTTCACCTCG
Organism: Reyranellaceae bacterium; assembly: GCA_050185515.1. Lineage (GTDB taxonomy): Bacteria > Pseudomonadota > Alphaproteobacteria > Reyranellales > JAQSWP01 > JAQSWP01. The sequence goes on along the minus strand of JBFWZG010000075.1, from coordinate 3,771 downwards.
ACGAAATTGCCGATATGGACGTCCTCGCCCAGCGCAGCGCCCGGCCGAAGCCGCGCGAATGGACCCACGATGGCGCCCGCGCCGATGGTGGCGCCTTCGATGTGGCAGAAGCCCTTGATCGTGACGTTGTCGGCGACCCTGACGCCCGGCCCGAACGAGACATGCGGACCGATGGTGACGTCCTGGCCAAGCTTCGTGTCCCATGAAAGATAGACGCTGGCGGGATCTTCCAAGGTCGCGCCGTTTTCCATCGCCGCGGCGCGAAGGCGCTGTTGCATGACAGCCTCCGCCGCCGCCAACTCGCCGCGAGAGTTAATGCCCTGCAATTCGTCGGCCGCGGCTTCAATAAAAGTGCATTCCCGACCGGCCTTGCGCGCCAGCGCCACAAGGTCCGTCAGATAGTATTCGCCCTTGGCGTTGTTGTTGCGCAAGCCACTGAGCAGCTTCAGCACCACCGCGCCATCGATTGCCATGACGCCGGCGTTGCACAGTCCGATCTTGCGCTCTTCGGCGCTGGCATCCTTGGCTTCGACGATCCGTTGCAACGAGCCGCCCTCGGTGACGAAGCGACCGTACGGCGAGGGATCGACTGGCCGGAAGCCAAGTACGGCCGCCGCCGCCCTGCGCTTGCGGCGCACCGCAAGCAGCTTCAGCAAGGTAGCCGTCCTGATCAGCGGCGTGTCGCCATAAAGGACCAGGACTTCGTCTGCAGTCTTCAGATGCGCGCGCGCCGCCTTGACCGCATCGCCGGTGCCCTGCGGTTTAGACTGGATGACGGAGATATGCGGCTCCACAGCGGCCGCGACCGCTTCATGGCCCGGTCCGACCACGACGACCAGTTTCTTCGGCTTGCTCCCCAGCGCTTCGGCAATCGCCACGACATGCGAGATCATCGGCCGGCCGGCGAGCCGGTGCAGCACCTTGGGCACTCTGGAGCGCATGCGTGTGCCGGCGCCGGCAGCGAGGATCACGACAGTCAGATTATTGGCCATGGGGCGGAAAAGCGGTCAGCCAGCGGGGGGCTCAAAATGCCACAGCGCGGCGCGCGATGCCAATGCGTAAGCTGATACGTTTTGCCTTGCGCTGCGCGGCATGAGCCGCCAGAAACGGACGCCATCCGCGTTCGGGAACCATTCCATGCCGCCCTCCGCCGCCTCGCCGTTCGACACCATCGTCTTCGATCTTGACGGAACTTTGATCGACAGCGCCTGGGATGTCGGCCAGGCGGTGAACCGTGTCCTCGAAGACGAGGGCCTGCCCGCCATGGACGAGGCCACCGCCCGATCGCTGATGGGCGAAGGCGGCAAGGTGATGATGGCGCGAGCCTTCGCGAAGTCCGGTCGCAAGCTCGAAGAGAAGACGCTGAATGCGCTGACGCGCCGCTTTATCGGCTATTACAAGGAAAACCCGGTGGCCCATACCCGCCCTTATCCTGGCGTTCCCGAAACGCTGGCGGCGCTACAGCGGGCCGGCGCCCGAATGGCGGTCTGCACCAACAAATTCGAGAGTCCGGCCCGGCAGATCCTGCACGAACTCGACCTGATGAAATATCTCGCCGACGTGGCAGGCGCCGACACCTTCGACGTGCGCAAACCCGACCCGGGCCACGTCACGCAACTCGTGACCCGCATGAACGGCAATCTGGCATCCGCCGTCATGGTCGGCGATTCGATGCACGATGTGCACGCCGGCCAGCGCGCCGGCATTCCGGTCGTCGCCGTATCGTGGGGGTACACCGTGCAGGAGCCGGCGACTTTCGGTGCCGAGATGCTGATCGAGCGCTTTTCCGACTTGCCGCAGGCGCTGGCCGACCTCGCCAGCGGCCATCAGGCGGTGTAGACGGTTTCGCCCGCCAGCAGGGTCCGCTGGATTTTCGTTTCCGGCAGGTCGTCGAGGCTGCACGCCAGCGGATCGCGATCGACGATCGCCACATCGGCGTAGGCTCCCGGCTCCAGCGTACCGACGCCGGCCCAGTGCAGCACCTGCCCGGCTCGCCGCGTCCACATGGCGACGGCCTCGTGGCGCGGGATGGCATGGTCCGGACCATCGTTGCGATGGCCGCTGCCACCGAACTCGTGCGTCTGCGCCAGCGCGATCTGCTCGAAAGGATATTTCGGCCCCCAGTCGGAACCACCGGCGACGTTCAATCCTTGGCGCATTAGGCGGGCCAGCGGAATGAGATCCTTCCAGACATGCCGACCGATCCGCTCGCCATACACGTCCCCCTTGCCCCAGGAGAAGCTCATTGTCGTCGTCATGTCGAAGCCAAGCGCCTTGTAGCGCCGGCCCTGGGCCTCGCTGATCAGCATGGAGTGCTGCAGCAGCCATTGCTTCGACTTCACGTCCCTGCCCTTGCCGACCAGCTCCTCCAGCACGTCAAGAAAGTCTTCGTGATCGACATGGCCGACAGCGAGGAAATTCGCCCGCATGCCGTGTTCGAGGCAGTATTCGGCGAAGGCGACTTCCTTTTCGCGCGAGGCGAAGCGGAACGCTGCGTTGGGCCGGCCATAGGGATCGAGGCTGGGATCGAAAGTGCGCATGTAGCCCGACCAGCACGGCCCGCCTTCCGACAGAGTCGCGCCGCATACGCGGAACCAGTCGTCGCCGTCGCGCAGGAGCGAACGGGCGAGATCGAGTTGCCGGCGATACTCGTCGAGCGGCAGCGGCTGGAACGGCGCGAAAGCGAACATCTCCGTTTCCATCGCCGCCATCACCCGCACCGTCAGCGCGCGCTCCTGGTGCAGCCTGGCATAGGCGTCGATATGCGCTTTCGTCATGTTGTGGGGCTCGTAGACCGTCGTCACACCCATGGCGTTGTAGTCCGCCATCGCCTGTCGCGTGGTGCGCAGAATGTCGACGTCGGGCGGCGGCAGCTTGGTGATGAGCTGCGTCCAGTAGGGGTCGAAGCAGTAGAGCGTGTTGACCGAGCCGCGCAGCACGCCGGTCGTGCGGCCGGCATCGTCCTTGTCGATCCAGACGTCGCAGACCCGGGCCGGCGTCTGGTCGGTGATCGCCAGCGCCCTCAACGCCGCCGAGTTGAATGCCACGACGTTCGGGGTCTTCGGCCCCCAGCCCTGGATCATGACCGGATGGTCGGTCGTCGCCCGGTCCAGCACCCAGCGATCCGGCATGCGTCGCTCGGCCAGATCGCGGTGGGAGCCGCGATGGTAGTAGTAGGGATCGCCGATCGGCGTGCAGTAGATCCATTTGCCAGGCACCGTATCCTGCGCCCTGGCACGGATTCGCTCGACGATCTCGGCATGGGTTTTCGCGTCGCCGAGTTCGACGAACGATCCCTTTCGGGCCGCGAAATGCAGCAAATGCGGATGGGTGTCGATCAGTCCCGGCAGCGCCGTGGCGCCGTCCAGATCGATGCGTTCAAGTCCCGAACCAACCTTGGCGGCGAGATCACTCGCCTGGCCAGTTCGCGCCACCCTGCCATCGACCAGCAGCAGCGCTTCCGGCCTGCCCTGGGCTTCATCCATGACATGGATCGGTCCGCCGGCGATCAGCACCGGCTTCTTGTTCACGCGCATCCGCCCCTCGCACTAAACTATAATCGCCAAGCTACCGGCTCCGCCCCGCTGGCCGCAACCGACATGGGGTTGCGTCGCCGCGGCATGAAATTCGGCCCCGACCGCCATATTGCAGGTTTCTTGACAGGCGGTGGACCGCCCCCTAAAAGGGCGGCCCACGGGCGCGTAGCTCAGCGGGAGAGCGTCCCCTTCACACGGGGAAGGTCACAGGTTCAATCCCTGTCGCGCCCACCAT
>JBFWZG010000074.1:0-16547 GCA_050185515.1 Reyranellaceae bacterium | reverse complement strand
GTGCGGTCGGCGCGGTCGAGCTTCTGCAGCGTGGCGCCGGCGGGCATGGCATGCAGCGCCGCCATCAGTCGGGGAAAGCCGAGAACGGCCAGGGCGAGGCCGAGAGCGAGGCCCATCACCGGCAGGATAAGGCTGCGCGGGGCGGAGGACGCGGCCTGCCGCGCCCCCCCGTGGCGCGATCGCGATCGCCTCGCGTCGGCGCTCACTCGACGTAGTACCGCTTGTAGCCGCGATAGTAGTAGACGCCGGAATCGGTGTAGTCGTAGCGCGCGTGCTTGCGCAGATTGACCTGGCTCAGCACCAGCCCGCCGACGCGGGCGCCGGCGTCGTACACCGCTTTCAGGCCGTTCAACGCGATGTCGCGCCGCGTGCGCTCCCAGCGCACCACGAAGATCGTCTTGTCGACGGTGCGCACCAGCAGCAGCGCGTCGGACACCGCGAGAATCGGCGGCGTGTCGAGCATGACCATCTGGAACGCCGCCGACAGCTGCTGCAGCAGCTGCTTCATGCGGTTCGAACTCAGCAGGTCGGTCGGCGACGGCGGCAGGCGGCCGGCGCAGATGTAGTGCAGGCCGGAGCGGTCGTCGATGTGGATCAGGTCCTCGAGGGCGGCGTTGCCGGTCAGGTAGTCGCTGAGGCCGAGCTGGTTCTTGGCGCCGAGATTGGCGTGCAGCGCCGGCTGGCGCATGTCGCAGTCGACGATGATGGTGCGCTGGCCGGACGCAGCGGCGGCCGAGGCCAGCGCCAGCGCCGTCGTCGTCTTGCCCTCGCCCGGCACCGAGGAAGTCACCAGCACGGTGCGCGGCGGATGGTCGACGCTCGACAGCAGCAGGCCGGTGCGGATGGTGCGGATCGCCTCGGCGAAGGCCGAATTCGGCTTGTCGAGCACCGTGTCCCACGGCCGCTTGTTGCGGCCCAGCTTGTTGGTCTGGAACGGCACCATGCCGAGCGTCGGCGCGCCAGCCATCTGCTCGAGCTGGTGCACCGAGCGGAAGCCGGCGTCGAGCAGTTCGATCAGCACCGCCAGCGCGATGCCGATGGCCAGCGACACGACGAAGGCCATGAAGACGATGGTGTCGCGGCGCGGCGCGATCGGCGCGCCGGGCACGAAGGCCGGCTGCAGCACGCGCGCCTCGGCCTTCTGGGCGGTGACGTCGTCGGTGATGCTGACCTCGTTGAAGCGCGCCAGCATGCTCTCGTAGACCTGGCGCGAGGTCTGGGCGTCGAGCTGCAGCTGGCGCAGCTCGACCTCGCTGGTCGCCTGCTTGTTCTGCTCGCCCTCGAGGCGCTTGATCTCGGCCAGCAGGCTCTGCTCGCGCTGCTTCGCCAGTTCGAGCTCGTTGCCGAGATTGGCGCTGACCTTGCGGATCTCGGCGGCGACCTTGCCCTGCACCTCGCGCAGCTCGTTGCGCATGGCGATGAGCTGCGGATGGCTGTCGCGCAGCTGCGAGCGCGCCTCGGCGATGCGCCGCTCGATCTCGTTCTGCTGGATGCGGAGCTGGGCGATGAACGGATTGGTCATCACCGCGCCGACCGATTCGACGCTGCCCTGGCCCTTCAGCGTTTCGCGCACCTGCTGGTTGCTGCCCTCCAGATTGCGGATGGTGGCGCGCACGTCGACCAGCTGCGAGCGGTAGGACGTCAGCTGCTGCACGATCGGCGAGGCCTCGCCGATCTGCACCAGCCCGGTCTCGGTGCGGAATTCGGTCAGCCTGCGCTCGGCCTCGATCATGCGCGCGCGCAGCTCCTCGACCTTCTCGCTGAGGAAGCGCAACGCCGACTGCGTGCTCTGGCCGCGATCGGAGACCTGGCTGCGGATATAGACCTCGGCCGCGACGTTGGCGGCGGCGGCGGCCAGCTTGGGATCGGGCGAGGTGTAGGAAATCTCGATCACCCGCGCGCCCGAAACGGCGGGAATGGCGTTGAGACCCCCGAGATAGGCGCTGACGATGCCTTCCATCAGCTGCGCGCGCTCCTCGGGCGTCTGCGGCGCGATCTTCACCGCCTCCTTCTCCTCGCCCGGCGCCGCGCCGGTGACCAGCGCGGTGATCGGCGCCAGCACGCGCTGCAGGGTCGAGGGCTGCGGCTTGGCAAGCGCGGGGTTGTAGAGCGGATGGTTGATGAGATCGAGCCGGCGCACCGCCTGGGCCGCGAGCTCGCGCGACTTGATGACCGCGGCCTGCGTCTCCATCAGGGTGAATTCGGGCTGCAGGCCGGGATTGACCGGCGTGATCTTGGTGACGGTCTCGCGGTTGGGATCGATCAGGACGGTGGTGGACGAGGCGTAGATCGGCGTCAGGCCGCTGGCCCAGAACGCCGCCAGCGCCGTGCCGATGACGGTGACGACGCCGATGAGGATGTAGTGGCGCCGCAGGACGCCCATGACCTGGCGCAGGCGCAGCAGGCCTTCGTTCTCGCCGGTGCCCGCCCCTTGTTCGGGAACGCCCTCCGGCAATTGCGGGTTGAAACGGGCGATATTGCTCATGACGTCCCCAATGGTCCCCGGGCCGCCGGGCGATTTGCACAGGCAGCGCTAAATCCTAGTCGAAAGCACAAATCCCCGCCACCACAGGCTTTTGCCGTGTGGGACGAAAGCGTCAGAAGAAGCGGCGGGGGATTTCGATCGTGTCGCCGGGCTGCACCTGCGCCTCGGGCTCGAGTTCGATTTCCCGGCCGTTGCGGAACACGGTGGCCGACGAGGTGCTGGCGCGCTTGTCGTAGCCGCCAGCCTGGGCCACGGCCTGCCGGATCGTCATGCCAGCGGCATAGGGATACCGTCCGGGCGATTTGACCTGTCCCAGCATGGTGATCGGCCGATAGGCGACCATCAGCACCGAGACGCGCGGCTCGACCAGGAAATCCTTGTTGAGGCGGCTGCGGATCTCTTCCTGGACCTCGGCAATGGTGCGGCCGGCGGCCGCGACGTCGCCGATCAGCCCGACCACGATCTTGCCGCTGGCGTCGATCTCGATTTCGTTGGTCAGGTCGGGCTGGCCGAACACCACGACCTTGATCTTGTCGCCGATGCCCAAGCGATAATCGGTACCACCCTGCGCCACAGCCTGCCCTGCGACCCAGAAGACCGAAATAAACGCAAACAGGACAAGCGCGTACAGTCGCATCGACGCGTTTCTGCTCCGGCCGGTTGATTGTGGAGCCTAAAGCTGGCCACCAATGGTCAGCATAACCCGGTTATCGCGGTAATCCAACGAATTGGCAGTCGAATCCCGCCGTTCATGATTATAGCGCAGCCCGGTATAGAGGTATTCGTTGAGGAACCACTTGGCGCCGACATCGAACAGGTAGAACCGGTCGGTGCGGCTCGTGTCGTTGTAGTTGAAATGATGGAAGCCCACGCCGGCGTCGAGCAGCACGTTGTCGGCTGCCAGCCAGCCCGCGCGCAGCGAGCCGCCGGTATGGACGGCGCCCTTGGACGAGCCGCCGGTCGCCACCGCGTCGGACTCGCTGATATCGCGGGCGAATTCGCCTTCGATACTGACCGTTTCGGTCGGATTCCAGTACAGCCTGGCGAGCGCCGACAGGCCGCTTTCCGAGCCCAGGCGATTGTCGCGGTAGTTGCGGTGCATGTAGCCGATGCCGGCCTCGACATAGACCAGCTCGGAGGCGTCGTAGCCCAGCCCGACGCGAACGTCGTAGCCCTGCGAATCGCGGTTGAAGCCGAAATCGTCGACCGGATCGTCGTAGCGCACCCAGATATACGAGGGATCGACGAACAGGCTGGTGTTGGCGCCGAGCTTGTAGGCGAAGCGGAAGTCGGCGAGATATTCCTGCCGATCCTGGTCGTCGTTGTTCTGCGAGCCGGCGTCGAGGAAATCGTAGCGACGATAGACAGGCGAGAAGCGCGCGGCGATCGGATCGCCGGTATAGGTCAGGTTGGCGCTGGCGATATAGGTCCAGACGATCGACGGCTCGCTGGCGGTGCTGTCGACGTCGAGCCCGCGCTCCTGCAGACTGCGATCGATCGAGCCGCCGACATCGAAGCGCCAGTCTTCGGCGAGGTCGTAGCTCATGCGCGCGGCGGTGCCGAACGCTTCGTAGTCTTCCTCGCTGTACTGGATGTGGCGGCCGATCTCGCCGTAGCCCGAGAGCGTGAAGTTGACCGGAAACCATTCGTCGGTCTGGATCGACACGCCCGGGCGGACGGTGAAGACGATGTCGTCCTTCTTGTCGTTCTTGGTGCGGTAGATGTTGTCGTCGTACTCGGCGCCGAGTTCGAGCGTCGGGTACATTATAAACCCGCCCATCACCACGCCATTGGCCTTGTAGGAGGGATCGCGCGCGCGCAGCACGGATTCGTCACGCGCCACCTGCGCCATGGCCGGCGCGCCGATCGCCAGCGCCAGCAGCGAGACGCCCACCGCCAGCGTCGCCTTCCTGACGGCGAATGCCATGTCTGACTGCCTACGCGCCATCACGTCTCACCCCCGCTCCGCCGCGCCTCAGTTCGGGCTGCCAGACGGGCCGCCGCCGCCGCCCGGGTCGCCCTTGCCGGGCGCGCCGAGATAGGGCGAGCCGCGCGGGATATCACGCCCGATGCGGCGCTCGTAGTCGAAACACTGATCGATGATCGCCGGACCGTTGCGCGCGCCGCCGACGAGCTGCAGGCTGGAACGCTGGTCGGCGGGCTCGATCACCACGGCCGACAGCGACGCGGCCGGCGAAAAGCCCAGGCGCAGCGAGCCGGCCACCACGTCGACCTCCAGTTCGATCGCGCCGCCCTGGTCGGCCATCAGATCGCCGGTGCTCAGCAGGCGGATGCCGCCCGGGCCGGAACCGGCGCTGGCAAGGCCGGGCGATACCGCCTTGTTCGTCAGGTAGCCCTGCACCAGCCAGCGCGGCGGCGGCAGGTCAGCCGCGAGGATGCGTACGCCATTGGCGTCGATCACGCGGCTGAAGGGCGCCTGCGCCGCCTGCTCGCCGAGCTTGTCGGTGATCAGCACGACGCGATAGCGGCCGTTGCCGATCGGCGTGAAGAACTGGGTGACCCCGAGCAGCGCGTCGCCGACGATCGGCTGCGTCGCGTTGCGCACCACGCCGCGCGCGGCGGCGATGCGCTGGTCGCCGATGGTGATCGGCGTGAAGCCGCGCGCCACCGCGCCGCCCGCCGGCTGCAGGTCGAATGCCAGCGTCGTGCGCGGCGGCAGGTAGTCGCGATCGAAATCGGTGTTGATGATCAGCGCCGAACAGGCATGCCGCCTGGTGTCGTCGCGCACCCGGTCGATCAGCGTCTGGCCGGCGCCGCGGCGCTGCATCTCATAGAGCAGCGACTGGCCGCGGCCGATCACCGCTTCGCGGTCGGGCAGCGGCCCGCCGAGGTAGTCGCTGACCACGCGACGCGACTGCGCGTCGTCCTTCAGCGACTGGTCGACGACGGTCGATGGCACCGATTCGCTTGCGGTCGGCGTCAGAGTACCGAAGCGCGCGCTCGTGCCCTGCGCCACCGCCGGCATCGACAGCGACAGGGCGACAGCGGCGGCGAAAGAAATCGCGCCGACGATGCGAATGCAATCGAACCTGATCATGCGTGCCCCAAGCTTCCCGCCGTCCCCCGACCGGATGCGACATGGTTTCTTCATGCCACATCCCAAGCGTTCTTTCTAAATACTCGAAAAAACTGAGACTTTCCAGACAGAATTTCACCTTAGGACGGTCTCGGGCGGAAACTTCCCCTGTTTAGTGGCCGATTAGCCGCACATGCCCCAAATCCTGCGCAGACGATCACAAAATTCCTAGATCGTATAGACGCGAGAAGCGGATTTTCAACTGCCGGGAATGGGTGCCGCAACGGTTTGCCGAGCCACCAAAACTAGTTGCATACCCAACGCAGCCTTGTTCCCGACAATGCCCGGTCTCGCAACGCAACGTCAAGCAATTGTTGCCATAGACAATGCTCCCATCGCCGCTCCAATTGTCCGCGCCGGACCGTGAAATTCATGCGGCGGCTAATTTTTCGGTGGTCGAAAGCACGATTTTTTCAAGCGATTGCAGGCCCGTGCAAGATTATCCTGTCGTTTTCGAACGAAATCGCTAAATTCACCGGAAGATGACCCCTCCAGATCGTCCCATCTCAGCAGCACCGTCGGGCGCCGCGAACGAGGGCATCTCCGCCGCATCGCGGACCACGACCGTCGAGCCAGAACCGGCCATGCAGGCCGAGTCGCCACGGCAAAGCCGGCCGGACGTCCTGTTGCGCTGCCTCCTGTATCTGGCGCAGCAGCTGGGCCGGCCGGTCAGCGAGGCCGATATTCGCGCCCTGTGTCCGATCGATGCGGGTGGCATGTCGGAACTCAACTTCCTGCATGCCGGGCAGCGGCTGGGCTACAAGGTCGGCCGCGCCGAGATCGACATCAAGACACTTGGATCGGCGCCGACGCCCTTCGTGCTGCTTTGCAGCGGCGATGTTCCGCCGGTGGTGGTCGCCGCCAGCGCGCGTGGCAGTTTCACCCTGGTCGACGTGGTCAACGGCAAGACCCGCACGGTGTCGCCCGACGAACTGCTCGAGCTGGGCTATCGCGTCATCCTGATCAAGGCCCCGAGCGGGGCGGAGAGCGGCGGCCAGGCGCGGCCGATCGGCCGCTCGGCCGGCACCGGCTGGCGGGCGCTGTTCAACGAGCGTGTGCGGCGCGTACTGGGCGAGCTGGTGGCGGCATCCTTCATCATCAACATCCTGGCGCTGGCGACGCCGCTGTTCATGATGACCGTTTTCAACAAGATCATCGGCCAGGGCGCCATCGACACGCTCAACGTGCTGCTGATCGGCATGGTCGTCGTCTACCTGTTCGACTTCCTGCTGCGCGCCGTGCGCGGCTACATCGCCAGCCACACCGGGGCAAGGCTCGACGCGCTGATCTCGGGCGAGGTGGTGCATCATCTGGTGCATCTGCCGTTCCAGCATTTCGAACGCACCCCGACCGGACTGATCGCCGAGCGCCTGCGCCAACTCGACGTGCTGCGCGGCTTCTTCACCGGCCAGATGCCGGTGCTGATCATCGACCTGGTGTTCGTCGCCCTGTTCGTCGGCGCCATCTTCCTGATCAACACCGTGATGGGCTGGATCACCGTCGGCGCCATCCCGTTCTTCGTGCTGCTGTCGTGGCTGGCGCATCGCGGCCAGCGCGACCTGATCAACCAGAACTTCATGGCTCTGGCGGCCAAGGGCTCGGCGCTGTCGGAAACCGTCAACAACGCGGTGACCGTCAAGTCGCTCGGGCTCGAATCGGAGATCGAGAAGCGCTGGCAGGGCAGAGTCGCGGCGGCGGCATGGACCGGCTTCCGCGCCAACAACCTCGCCAACATCGTCGGCACGCTGTCCGGCGTGCTCCAGGTGCTGGTGACCTTGCTGATCATCTATGTCGGCGCGGTGTCGATCGTGAACAACACGATGAGCATCGGCGCGCTGATCGCCGCCAACATCCTCGCCGGCCGGGCGCTGGCGCCGATGCGCCAGGTGGTGGCGGCGCTGCATTCGCTGCAGGGCGTGCAGCAGGCCTTCAAGCGCCTCGACGAGATCATGGAGGTGCCGACCGAGACGGCGCCGGGCGAGCTGGCGCCGCTGCCGACGCTCAAGGGCGAGATCGGCTTCGAGCACGTTTTCTTCCGCTTCGACGAGGATCTGCCGCCGGTCCTGCGCGACATCGATTTCCGCATCGAGCCGGGCAGCGTGGTCGGCATCATCGGCCCGTCGGGTTCGGGCAAGACCACCATCTCGAATCTGCTGCAGGGCCTGTACCAGCCGAGCAGCGGGCGGGTGCTGATCGACCAGACCGATATCGGCCACATTTCGCCAGCGCAGCTGCGCAGCCAGTTCGGCGTCGTGCCGCAGGACGTGCAGCTCTTCGCCGGCACGGTGCGCGAGAACATCGCCATGGGCATCGCCGACAAGGATCCCGCCCGCGTCGTCGCGGTCGCCCGCTTCGTCGGCGCCCACAGCTTCATCCAGCGCCTGCCGCAGGGCTACAACACGGTCATCGGCGAGCGCGGCGTCGGGCTGTCGGCCGGCCAGCGCCAGCTGATCTGCATCGCGCGCGCGCTGATCCGCAATCCGCGCATCATCATTCTCGACGAGGCGACGTCGGCGCTGGATCCTTCGACCGAGGAGCAGCTGCTGCGCTCGCTCAAGCGCAACGCCCGCGGCCGCACCATCGTGATGATCACCCATCGCGTCGCGCCGCTCGCCATCGCCGACAAGGTCGCCCTGGTGATCGATGGCCGCATCGAGCGGCTGGGTCCGCCGCAGGACGTGATCGCCCACGCCCGCAGCCGCATGGCCGAAGCCATTCGCGAGGCGCCGAGCGCGCCGCAGCAGGGCTTCAGCCTGGCGCAGAACATGTGAAGGCGCAGACCGCATGAGCGACGCCGCCCGCCGCAGCACCGCCATCGCGCCCGCCGGCCGCAACCTGCCGGCCGAGCGGCCCTCGCGCGTGCTCGAAGCCATCGCCAACGGCGGCGGCGTGGCGCAGGCGAAGTTCGTCGACTTCCTGCCCGACGTCGAGGCCATCTCGCAGCGTCGCCATTCGCCGGCCGCGACCTGGCTGGTCGTGGTCTGCGTCGCGCTGGTCATCGCCATCATCGCCTGGATGGCGCTCAGCACCGTCGAGCAGGTGGCGACCGCGCCGGGCATCGTGCGGCCGGCCGGCAAGGTGAAGGTCGTCAACCATCCCGAAGGCGGCCGCGTCGCCGAGATTCTCGTCAAGGACGGCGACCGCGTGAAGGCCGGCCAGGAGCTGCTGCGCCTCGATCCCGAGCTGATCCGCCAGGAGATCGCCAAGCTGGAAGGCAACTGGCACAACATCGGCACCGAGGCGGTGCGCCTGCAGGCGGAACTGGAAGGGCGCGAGCCGGTGTTCGATGCGACGTTCGACGGGCGCAAGGACCTGGTCGAGAACCAGCGCCAGCTCTTCACCGCCCGGCAGCAGGAACTGATCACCAGGCGCAACCAGGCCGACGCGGTGATCGCCCAGCAGGAAGCCAAGATCGAGACGCTGAAAGGCAAGATCAACTACACCACCCGATCGGTGGCGGTGCTGCGCGACCAGGAGCGCAAGATGCGCACCCTGGCCGGCCAAGGCTACTTCCCGGAGATCCAGTACCAGAACATCAAGCGCCGCCTGATCGAGGAAGAAGGCGCGCTGGCCGGCGCCAAGACCGACATGGTGCAGACCGAAAAGGAACTGGCCGAGGCGCGCGAGAAGCGGGCGGTGATCGACCAGGAATGGCGCACCCAGTCGCTCAAGCGCCTGGGCGACGTGCTGGCCGAGCGCGACCGCATCGAGGGCGCGCTGCAGCAGCAGAATTCGCTGCTGCGCAACCTCGCCCTGCGGGCGCCGGTCGACGGCATCGTCCAGAGCCTGCGCATCAACACCGTCGGCCAGTCGCTGGGGCCGGGCGACACGGTGGCCAATATCGTGCCGATCGACGACAATGTGCTGGTCGAGGCGCGCGTCGGCAACGACGACATCGGCTACATCTCCGTCGACCAGGCGGCGTCGGTCAAGGTGCAGACCTACGACTGGATCCGCTTCGGGACGCTCAAGGGCAAGGTGGTCAACATCTCGGCCGACGCGCTGCTCGACGAGAAGACCAACACGCCCTATTTCGCGATCCTGGTCGCCACCGAGCGCAACTATCTCGGCGGCAATCCGGGAGAGAAGCCGGTGCTGCCCGGCATGACCGCCACGGTCGACCTGCATCTGGGCGAACGCTCGATCCTGGAATATTTCCTGCAGCGCCTCGAAGGCACGATCGAGTCGGCGTTCCGCGAGCGGTAGGACGAGCGTCGCTCAACGCAATCCCCGGACGCTTCCCTCGATACCCGCCGACCAGCGCCAGGGCCGCTTTGTCACTGCTGCGCGGTCGGATCGAAATCCAGTCGCAGGGCAGAGCGGCCAACCGCCTGCGCCGTGTTGTACAGGTTCGCATGCGTGCTGTGGACGTGAATGTCGCGCGCGAACCGATGCAAGGGATACTGCTCCAGCAGAGCCGTCGAACCGACGACGCGGATGGTCTCGTTGACCATCCATTCCGCCGTCGAAATCGCCAGAAGCTTGGCCATCAGCGAATACTCGCCGGCCTCCTTCCGCTCCGTTCCCTCCCACAGGCGAGCGGCGCGATAGACCATCTGGCGCGCGGCCTCGATCTGCATGCGCATCTCGCCCACCGCCCGTTGTGCATGGGGATTGTTCGCCGTGCCGCGCTTCGGCAGATAGTCCACGGTGAAATCGAGCAGCCCCTGCGCGGCGCCAAGATGATTGGCCGCAAAGCCCAGATGCAATCGGGCGCCGAACTGCGATTTCGGATAGAAGCCCGGTCCCTGAATGACGTCGCTATCGGAAACCCGGACGTCTGCGAGATTGAGCTTGGGGCTGACGGCGCCGCGCATGCCGGTCGGCCGCCACCAGGCTTCGTCGACTTCGAACCCGGCGGCGCCGCGCGGCACCATGACCAGCAGGAAATTGTCCGGCGACGGCATGTCGGCGACGGTCACCGCCACCACGTTCCACGCCGCCTTGTTGGCGAGCGTCGCGAAATTCTTGACGCCGTTGAGCACGTATCCCGCCCCTTCCCGCCGGGCTTCCGAGATCAACGTGTATTGCCCGCGGGCGGTGCGGCCGGGTTCGCTGCCGGTCCAGGAATAGAGAACGACGCCCTCCATGGCCGGGGCGAGATAGCGTTGCTTCTGCTCGTCGGTGCCGGCGGCGGTCAGCATCTGGCAGGTATGCGCCACGATCTGGTAGGAATGGGCCGCCGACATGTCGATGCGGCCAAGCTCCTCGATGACCAGAAGATAGGCGAGCGGATCGACGCCGTTCAGCATGCCCGTGCCGTCGCCGCCCAGCTCGCGGTCGATGCAGAGTTTCAGCAATCCCGCATCGTGCAGCGCGTCGAAGGTCTCCATCGGCACGGAGTACTCGGCGTCGTGCCGGGCGGCGTGACTGGCGGTCACCTCCTGCGCGACGGCGCGGGCGCGGCTGCGCACGTTCTCCTGGAAAGGCGTAAGGTCATGCATCATGTTCACCGCTCCTGCGTCCTGACGGGCGTGGTCCGATTCCCGCCCAATCATGCGATCCGGTTCAGGTCGTCGTGGAGATAGCAGCGCATGAATCGCCCGGGCACAATGGCGCGCCGTTCCGAAACCCGGTCAGGCAGCGCGGCACGATGCCGCTGCAACTCACGCCGCGGCGAACACCAGCCGTCGCGCCAGCATGTCGTCGAGCGCCACCGCAACGTCGGCGTCGAGCGTTTCCGCCGGCTGGTCGGGAAACGCCTCGCGCACCACCGCCTGCATCTCGCCGAGGCTGGCCGGCGTCTCCAGCAGCCGCCACAGGCCGCTGCTCACCGCGTCGAGGAAATAGATGTCCTGAGATTCCGGTTCGACGAGGAAAATGCCGTCGTCGATCTCGGTGGCGGTCACCGCCGCATTGCGCTTGAACTGCGTCATCCCCGAACTTCCCCAAATCCGTCGCGCGCCAGAGCCTCGATCGCCGCCGCCGCCGCCGCGCTGTCGTCGTAGCGCAGCACGTATCCCGGGCAGCCGGCCGACAGCGACCGCAGCGACCGCATCAGCGTCTCCACCGGCAGATGCGGCGCATGGGTCTGCTCCAGCAACTGCCGCATTATGTCCGAAGCCGTCGCCTTCTCAAGCGCCGGAGCGGCGCCGGGCACGCGCTGGGGCAGCACGAAGCCGGCCAGAGGCAGGCGGGCGCCGAATTCGACCGCCTCGCCGGCGAGCGGCGCCAGAAAACCGATGCCTTCGGGCAGACCCTCGAGCCGGATCAGCCGCCGCCCGACGAAGTCGGCGAAGCGGCCCGTGTCGGCGTGCAGCGGCAGGCGCACGCGGGCGTTCATGCCAAGCGCGAAGCCGTGCGGCCCCTTGCCGGAACCGGCAGCGTCGAGGGGCCCGACCAGCACGCGGTCGTCGCCGCCCAGAACATGGCCGTTGGCCGCAAGCTGCAGCGCCAGGGTGCTCTTGCCGGCCTGCGAGGCGCCGGGCAGGGCGATCAGCCTGCCGTCGATCGCCACGGAGCCGGCATGCAGGTCGGCCCAGTCGCTGTGGCCAGATTCGGCGAGCTGTTCGAGGCAGAGCCGGATCAGCATGTCGATCAGGGCGCCGGCGGCTTCCAGCGGCGAGGCGGCCTCGCTTCGCAGCTGGGGCCGGGCCGGCAGGCTGAGCGCGCCGCGCCAGCCATCGTCGCTGTCGACCAGCACGTCGACGTCGCGCCCGGCAAGATCGTCGAGCGCTCGCCACGGCCAGGCGCAGAGCTGCAGCGAGATGGGTTCCGCCAGATCGAGCGCGCTGCGCACGAGAATGGCGCGGGCCGGGCCCGCGAATTCGAAATGACGGATCATGGAGGAGGAGAGCGGGGGCCTATTCGCGCGGCGCGTGCTTGGAGAGAATCCGCTGCAGGGTGCGGCGATGCATGTTCAGCCGGCGCGCCGTCTCCGACACGTTGCGGTCGCACTGCTCGTAGACGCGCTGGATATGCTCCCACCGCACGCGATCGGCCGACATGGGGTTCTGCGGCGGCGGCGGCAGATTGCGGCCCTCGGCGATGAGCGCCGATTCGATGGCGTCGGCATCGGCCGGCTTCGCCAGATAGTCGACGGCGCCTTCCTTCACGGCCGCCACAGCCGTGGCGATATTGCCGTAGCCGGTCAGGATGACGATGCGGATATCGGGTCGCGCCGCGCGCAGCGGGGCTACGGCGTCGAGGCCGCTGCCGTCGGTCATGCGCAGATCGAGCACTGCATAGGCCGGCGGATCCTCGGCGGCGGTGATCGCCTCGGCGACGGTGGCGGCGGTGCGGACGATGAAGCCGCGGCTTTCCATGGCCCGCGCCAGGCGCTGGCGGAACGGCGCGTCGTCGTCGGCGATCAGCAGGGTGCGCTCGGCGGCAGGGTCGTGGCCGGCGTCGCCGCCGGGCTCCATCCGTGCTCGTTCGTCGCTCATGTCCGCGCTCCCTCTGTCTCCGTCTGCCTGAATGTAGGATTGCTCCATCTTACGACAACTCGCGCCCCTCCGGATGCTGCATTGGCGAAACTGACGACGCCGCCGCCGCGGGCCAGCAGGTTCTTGGCGATGAACACGCCCAGCCCCATATGGCCACTCTCGCCCGCCCGTGTCGAGACATAGGGTTCGCCCAGCGATTCAAGCACTTCCGGGGCGAAACCGGGGCCGTCGTCGGCGATCTCGACCAGCGCCTCGCGCCGGCTCCAGGCGGTGGTGACGCGGACCTGACGGCGGGCGAACTGCAGGGCGTTCTGCATCAGGCTGCCCAGGCCCTGGACCAGCTCGGCCGAGCGCATCACCAGCGGCGCCGCGGCCGGCCCGTCGGCGCCGGCCGGTCCCGCCTCGAACACCATCTCGATATCGGAGCGGCGATAGGGCTCGGCGGCGCTTTCGACCAGCGCCGGCAGCGGCACCATCAGATAGGTCGCCGACACGTCCTCGGTCGGCTTCAAGGTCAGCCGGGTGAGGATGTCGCGGCAGCGCCGAACCTCCTCGCCCAGCAGGCGCACGTCCTCGTGCTCGGGCGTGCCGGGCGAAACTTCGCGCGCCAGATCCGACGCGATCAGCGTGATGGTGCCGAGCGGCGAGCCAAGTTCGTGCGCCGCCGAGGCCGCCAGCGCGCCCAGCGCCGACATCTGCCGTTCGCGCGCCAGCGCCTCGCTGGTGGCGGCAAGCGCGTTCGCCATGCGGCGGGCTTCCTCGGCGACGCGCCAGGCGTAGAGCGCCACCAGCAGGGTCGTCAGCACCAGGCCGATCCACAGCGCGCCGACATAGAGGTCGGGCAGGTTCGGTTCCTGGCCCGGCCACGGCAGGGGCTTGCGAATCAGCGCAATGACGCTGATGCAGCCGATCGTCAGCAGGCACAGCGCCAGCGTGCTGGGGAAGGACAGGATGGTTGCCGCCACCGCCACCGGCGCCAGCAGCAGAATGGAGAACGGATTGTGCAGCCCGCCGGTCAGATAGAGCAGCGCCGCGAGCTGGATGATGTCGAAGCCGAGAAAGATCGCCGCGTCGCGATCGGCCAGGCGGGCGGTGGCAGGCCGGCCGATGCTGACCGCGACGTTGAGCAGCGCCGAGGTGGCGATTACCGCCAGCACCGGCAGCAGCGGCAGTCCGTAGCCCAGGCCCCACTGGACGGCGGCGACGGTCAGAAGCTGCCCGGTCACGGCGGCCCAGCGGATGATGACCAGCGCCCGCAGGCGCACGCCCGACTGCACGACGGTATCGCGCGCCGCGATCGGCGCGGCGGCAGGCCCCGCCTCGGTCGTGCTCATTCTCCGGATACCGGAACGGCTGGTTTCATGCGCCCGGGTTAGGCCCTGGCGCAGCCGCGGTCAAGTGGGCCGCGGCCGGACTCCGCCCTAGCCGACGAACTCGTAGCGGCCGTCGATCGGATCCCAGGTGTAGGTCTGGATCACCTGGCCGATGCCGGCATTGTCGTTGTTCCACAGCATGATCGACTGAACGTCGCGCTGATCGAACTCGACGTAGTT
This sequence comes from Reyranellaceae bacterium, assembly GCA_050185515.1. Classification (GTDB taxonomy): domain Bacteria; phylum Pseudomonadota; class Alphaproteobacteria; order Reyranellales; family JAQSWP01; genus JAQSWP01. The sequence goes on along the minus strand of JBFWZG010000074.1, from coordinate 2,027 downwards.
GGTGGCGCCGTCGCCGGTCAGGACCGTCAGCCGGTACATGGAACCGCCGGCGCCGTCGATATCGGTCAGCCGCACCATGTCGTCGCCGCCGGCAAGGTCGTAGAGATCGTTGTCGGTCTCGACCACACCCGAGCCAGTGCGCAAGCCATCGCCGTTGACCTCGGTCGGATCGAAATCGGGGAACACCACCAGCACGTTGTCGGCCTGCTGGCCGGGCGCCGCCGGCGTGCCGCGATAGTCGTCCCAGATCTGGTCGCCCTGGCCGTCGGTGCGCGACCAGTAATAATAATCGGTGCCGGCGCCGCCCACGAGCACGTCGTTGTCGCCCCAGCCGCCGTAGAGATAGTCGGTGCCTTCGCCGCCATAGACTGTATCGGAGCCGGCGCCGCCCCACAGCGCGTCGTTGTCGGCGCCGCCGTCGATCGTGTCGTTGCCTTCCCAGGTCGAGATCACGTCGTCGCCGCTCTGGCCCTCGACGCGATCGATCTGGCCGCCGGCATTGGCGGTGGCGCTGCCGACGAAGATGTCGTTGTCGCCGCCCAGCGCGAAACTGACGCTGCCGTAGCTTCCCAGCGCATAGACCTGGTCGGCGCCGTCGGCCGGCCCGTCGACGCCAGTGATCGACAGCGCCTTGTTGAGGCCGGGATTGTTGAAGTTCATCACGACGATGTCGTCGCCCTCGGCGCTGAAGAAGCCCATGGCCGAGCCGTCGTCGAAGATCAGGTCGTCGCCCTGGCCGCCATAGACGTAATCGTCGCCCGAACCGCCGTAGATCGTGTCGTCGCCCGCGCCGCCGAAGATCGTGTCCTGGCCGGCGCCGCCATAGAGCAGATCGTCGCCGCTGCCGGTCGAGGTGCCGTTGGCGGCGCGCGAGTCGCCGTAGATGAAGTCGTTGCCGTTGCCTCCGAAGATGGTGTCGTCGCCAGTGCCGTCGCCGGTGCCGAGCCGCCCGCCGATCAGCAGATCGTTGCCCGAGCCGGAATAGATGATGTCGTCGCCGTCCTCGCCCGCAATGGTGATGTTGGACGAGAAGATGGAATCGCTGTCGTCCGGCCCGGTGTCGCGATGGTTCAGCCCGATGATATCGGCGCCGGCGCCGGCCAGCACGATCTCGACGCCGTAGAGGCGGTTGGTGCCGCCGACGCCGAAGCTGCCGGCGCCGCTGGTCTTAAGATCGCCCGGCGAGTTGACGAAGACGTTGTCGCCGTCGTCCAGCACCAGCGTGTCGGTGCCGTCGTCGCCGTAGAACGTGTCGAAGGTATAGCTATGACCGCTCAACGACAGGGTGGTCGACGAAGCGCTGACCCCGTTCCACAGCCGCACCTCCGCGCCGGCGCCGACCGCGGCGTCGGAGGAGAAGTACAGCTCGTCGTTCTCGGTGCCGCCATAGAGCTTGTCGGCGCCGACGCCGCCATAGAGCTTGTCGTCGGCGTCGTTGCCCTCGATCGTGTCGTCGCCGGCATCGCCGAAGATGGTGTCGCGGCCTTCGACGCCGGTGCCGCCGAAACCGCCGTCGATATGGTCGTTGCCCTCGCCGCCATAGGCGGTGTCGGCGGTGATGATGCGGTCGTCGCCGGTGCCGCCATAGGCGACGTCGCCGAAACCCGACCAGTTGTGGATCGTGTCGTTGCCGGCGCCGCCGTAGAACGTCTCGATACCTTCGCCCGAACCCTGCAGATAGTCGTTGCCGCCCTCGCCCCACAAGGTGGCGTTGTCGCCTTCCCCGGAATAGATGGTGTCGTTGCTGCCGGAGTTCTCGTTGACGTTCGTGCTGCCATTGTCGCCGAACAGACGATCCAGCCCGCCGCCGCCATAGATCGTGTCCGAGCCCGTGCCGCCATAAACCAGGTCGGCGCCGTCGGATACGGCAATGAGATCGGCGCCGCCGCCGCCATAGACGGTGACGTCGCCGTCGTAGCCGTTGGGGTCGTCGCTGCCGGCCTCGTCGTAGGTCAGGTTGAGGATATCGTTGCCGTTTCGCAGATCGAACACTTCGATGTCGCGGTTCGAACTCGCATCGGCGTCGG
>JBFWZG010000073.1:0-16883 GCA_050185515.1 Reyranellaceae bacterium | reverse complement strand
GCGGTGAAGATATCCACCTGCTCGGGACCGCAATGCCCATCCTCGGTGTGGGTGAGAATGGGCAGCCCGGTGTGACGGCTGGCCATCGCGGCAGCCTCGAGAAAGCGGCGCTCCAGATCGCTGATGACGGGCTTGCCGCTCGCCGCCTTGATCAGGCCAGGCTTGATGCCTGTGTTGCCAATACCGAACTCGATCTCCCGAATGTAGAACTCGGCAATCTCCTCGGCGCTGCGATGGCGCCAGTAGATCGGCAACCCCAGCTCCTCGAAATAGAACCCGGTCGTGCAGACGACGTTGACGCCCGACTTCTGCGATATCTCAGCCATCAGCTCCGGATCGCGGCCGAGTTCGATGGGACAGGGATCGACGAAAGTGCGGACGCCGTGCGAGGCCAGATCCTTCAGCCGCCAGACGGCATCGTTGACGAAGGCCCGCTTGTTATAGCCGTCATTCTCAAGTTCCGCTCCGGAGAACGCGATATACAGATGCTCGTGAATCAGCGTCCGGCCGAGGCTTTCGATCGGAATGGGCCCGAGGACTGTCTGGACGATGCTGCGCATTTGATTCCCGCATGAACGTTCGTTTAGCGGCGGAGTGTAGCAAATGCCCGCCGCCGCTCAAGCGGCGGGCGGCGGCGGTTCCGCCTTTGCCCTCTGTGCTTCTCGCCGGGCGATGTAGCTGGTGCTGGCGATAATGACCCCCGCGCCGACGAAGGTCCACAAGTCGGGCGTGTTGGCGAACACGAGGAAGCCCAGGATCGACGCCCAAACGATGTTGAGGAACATCATCGGCTGCACGGACGAGATTTCTGCCACCTTGAACGCCTGTACCATCGCCATGTTGGCCGCGCTGCCGACCACGCCGCAGCCCAGTAGAACGAGAAGCTGTTCTGTGGTTGGCGTCTGCCATTCGAGAATGGCCGGCGGAAGAAAGAAGGGAATCATCAGCACGGTCTGCCAGCAGATGATGGTCTGGGTGGAATCCCGGCGCGTCTGGGCCTTGGCGATGAGCTGCGAAGCGGCGATCACGGGCACCGAGGACAGCATCAGCCAGGAGCCAAACGAAACCTCGGCAAAGCCGGGACGCAGGATCACCAGAACGCCGACGAAGCCGATCACGATTGCGAGCCAGCGCCGCCAGCGCACCTTCTCGCCGAGGAACAGCGCCGCGCCGATAGTGACGAAAAGCGGGCCGGTGAACATGATCGCCGTCATCTCCGCCAGCGGGATCAGCGGCAGCGCGGTGTACCAGATGGCGAAGGCGCTGGCATGCACGGCGTTGCGCGCGAACTGCATGCCGACGCTGGCGGTCCTGAAGACGCCCATTCCCATGCGCAGCACGATCGGGGCGATGAACACCAACCCGAACAGGAAACGGAAAAAAGACGTCACCATCGGCGGGAGATCGAGCGATACGTAGCGCAATCCCGCGTTCAGGAATGAGAACAGCAGGCCCGAAAGCATGATCCACAGAATGCCCTGCACGGGCAGCGACAGCCGGTTGAAACCTGTGCGGGGTGTCCAGCTTGACATGCTTATCTCTCGACGATGCCGAGCGTGCGCTCGCCGTCGAGCGCGGTCGGCGAGCGCTCGCGGGCGAGCCGGGCCTCGCGGGCCGCCACCGCCTCGCGCCGGGCGATGTAAGTTGCAGCGGCGAATATCACGGCGGCGCCGATCCAGGTAGTAACGGCCGGCACGTCGGCGAACACCAGATAGCCCAGCGACGCGGACCAGATCAGGGTGAGGAAGTTGATGGGCTGAATGGCCGATATCTCCGCCACTTTGAACGCCTGAACCATGGTCGTATGTCCAACCGAGCCGAGGATGCCGCATACGAACAGCCAGGCCAGCTGTTCGAGGCTGGGCCATTTCCAGAAATAAAGCGCCAGAGGCAGGCTGAGGACCGAAACCAGCATGCCCTGCCACAACACTATCATTGCGGGCGAGTCGTAGCGGGTCAGGACCTTGGCCAGCAGAAACGAGCCTGCGAACAAGGGCGCCGAGCACAGCATGACGACCGTGTAGACGTCGATCGCCTTGCCGCCGGGCTGCAGGACGATGAGGACGCCGCAGAAGCCGACCGCCACCGCCAGCCAGCGCCGGATGCGGACTTTTTCGCGCAGGAACAAGGCCGCCCCGATCGTCACGAAAAGAGGGCCGGTAAACCCGATCGTCGTCATTTCGGCCAGCGGTATCTGGCCGAGCGCGCTGAACCACACGGTCAGCCCGGCCGTGTGGACGACGTTGCGCACGATCTGCAGTCGAAGATTGGCCGTTCGCGGCAGCACGAAGCCATGCCGGAAGAACAGCGGCAGCATAATCAGCGTGCCAAGCAGATTGCGCCAGAACTGCGTCAGGTAGGGGTCGTACTCGATCGAAAGTCGCCGCATCAGCATGTTGAGGACGGCGAAAACGATGCCCGCCAGCGCCAGCCACGCCATCCCCCTGAGATTGGGCGCGACATCCGGGATCCGGGGGAAGGCAAATGGCGGAAGTCTCATTCGGCAGCCGGCGCCTTCCCTTGGTGAATCGCTTGCGACGCGGCGATTCGACGCCCGCGAACGATCCTGACTAGCACGGCCCTGCCACGAAAGCAGCAAGGGCGAATGGCAGGGCAGACATGCCGCGCGCGGTCGTTTTCCCGGGCGGCTCGCCGGTTGCGCGGCGTTCAACGTCCCGTCGATTCGCCTTCCCGCTCTGTCGGTAGCGTTCCCGCCTGGGCACGCAGGTCAAGGACGCGCTGCCAGAGCCGGCGCATTTCGCGATCCGGGATCTTCAGGTCATGCAGGTGTTTCACGGTATGCGCGAGATACTCGCGGCACGGCCCGTTGCTGCCCTCGGCGAAGGCGATATGGTGGGCCGCACGATCGAGGGCCAGGCGCCCGGTATAGAGCCGATGATGCCGGTTGATGACCAGCGTTAGCGCCTGGACGGGTCCGCGCGGGGTGCGCACCGTCACCCAGATCGGGCGATAGACGCCGCTAACCATCTCCCGGCGCCAGAAAATCTCGGTCTCGCTCTCGACCAGCCGGGGCGGAATGCGATAGGCGACGCCATGGCACTGTCCGCCCCGCTCGAGCGCCAGCATGAGACCAGGAAGCTTGGGTGATCCCCGGCCGAGCTGCGTCCAGAAACAGAAGCTGCGACGCCAGCCGCGCAGCAGCGCCGGCTGGCGTTCGGCGTAGTGGAACGCCGGCGCCCAGATCAGCGACCCATAGCCGAATATCCAGACGCTCTGGTTGCGTCCGACCCGCGACAGGGTCCGGCGTCGCGACGCCTCGCGCTGGTCGCGGGTCAGGAAATGATTGAAACCCTGCCGTCTGCCCTCCGCGATCCAGGCGTTTATTCGCTCTTCGGTAATGTCCTCGCGGCGGAGCACGGACGGCTCAGGCGTACTGGATCGACATCACCTCGGCGACGCAGGCCGGCCTCTCCTGCCCTTCGACCTCGATGGTGATTTCCGCCGTGAATCGGATGCCGTTGCCCTGCACCGGATCGGCGGCGACCAGCTTCTGGCGCGCCCGCACCCGCGAGCCCGCCGGGACCGGGCTGGTGAAGCGCACCTTGTTCGAACCGTAGTTGATGCCGCGCGACACCTTCTTAACCCGCGAAATGCCGTGCGTCAGCATCGGCACCAGCGACAGCGTCAGATATCCGTGCGCGATTGTCTTGCCGCCGGGCATCTCTTTCCTGGCCTTCTCGACGTCGACGTGAATCCACTGGTGGTCGCCGGTGGCGTCGGCGAACTTGTTGATGCGGTCCTGATCGACCAGCACCCAGTCGCTGACCCCGATCTCCTTGCCAACCTGGGCGGCGTAGTCGTTGATGGTTTCGAATTCACGCATTGGATGTTTCCTCACTTTGCCTTGAGATACTCGATGGTGCTCAATTGCGATTTCAGCTTGTCGGCCCAGCGCCGCAGCACCTTGACGATTCTTTCCGGCTGTACGCCGAGTTGTGCCATGGCGACGCCGCCATTGACCGATTCCCAGTATTCCTCGATCAGACCGTCGCGCAACCGGAACCGGCTGATTCCGTCGATCACGATGCGGTTGCCGCGGAACTCCGGGATGGTCGAAGTGAAACTGGACAGCGACCAGGCGTAACCAAGCTTGCCGTCGCAGACCGGTTCGAAGAAGCGCCAGCGATAGTCTGTGGCGTCGCGGTGGAAGTAGTTCTCCAGCATGTCGGCGATCGAGGTCCGGCCGGTGTGATCGCCGTATATATAATCGCGGTAGACACCGTCCTGCGTGAAGCATTCGGCGAACGCCCGGCCGTCGCCGGCTTCCGCCGCCGCCGTCATTCGCTGCAGCAACTGCCCCAGATCCATCGCGCCCCTCGGAAGCGTTTACTTTTGTGGCAGGCATTGCAGAATGCCGGCAGGGAAAAAGCAACGGTCAATTGGCCTGCGGAGGAAACTATGGGCTTCGAAGCGATCAAGTACGACGTCGCGGACGGGATTGCGACCATCACCCTGAACCGCCCCGACCGCCTCAACGCCTGGACGCGCCAGATGGAGGGGGAGGTGCGGGAGGCCATGCAGCAGGCCGGTGCCGACGACGCGGTGCGCTGCATCATCCTGACCGGCGAGGGCCGCGGCTTCTGCGCAGGGGCCGACATGGATCTGCTTTCCGGCATCCAGCAGGGCGGTCAGCGTGCCGAGGGGGAACGCCGCCCGCCTGCCGCTGCAAGCGCGGCGAGGCCGGACTTCCGCATGACCTATTCGTACTTCCCGACCGTGCCCAAGCTCATCATCGGCGCGATCAACGGACCCTGCGCCGGACTGGGTCTCGTCATCGCGCTCTATTGCGACATTCGCTACGCAGCCGAGAACGCAAACTTCACGTCGGCCTTCGCCGCCCGTGGACTGATCGCCGAGCATGGCATCTCCTGGACCCTGCCGCGTCTGGTCGGAATCTCGAACGCGCTCGACATACTGTGCTCGGCCCGCAAGTTCGGCGCCAAGGAGGCTCTGCATATGGGCATGCTCAATCGCATCATGCCTGCCGAGGAACTGATGCCGGCGGCCCGCGACTATGGGCGCATGATTGCCGCCACCGTGTCGCCGCGCTCTGTTCGCGTCATGAAGAAGCAGATATGGGACGCGCAGTTCCAGACCCTGGCCGAATCGATCGTGGTCGGCGACGCGGAGATGAAGGAGAGCTTCCTCAGCGATGACTTCAAGGAGGGCGTGGCGCACTTCGTCGAGAAGCGCGCCGCGCGGTTCACCGGCCGCTGACCGTGGAGCCGGAACGGAAGTTCAGTTGAACTTCCGTTCCTGCCACCAAGGAAAGAAGGACGGCATGTCCTTGCTGACTTTCATCGGGTAGACGGGCTTCCGCTTCTCGAGGAAGGAGGTCACTCCCTCCTTGACGTCGGCCGACTTGCCCATCGAGTAAATGCCCTTTGAGTCGATCTTGTGCGCCTCCATCGGGTGGTCGGCGCCCAGCATCTTCAACATCATCTGCCGGTTCAGCGCCACGGAAACGGCCGAGGTGTTTTCGGCGATTTCCCTGGCAAGCGCGTTGGCTGCAGGCAGCAGCTCGTCCGGCTTGTGGATCGAGCGGACCAATCCGCCTTTTTGCGCCTCCTCGGCGCCGAAGACCCGGCCGGTCATCACCCATTCCTGCGCCTGCTGGATGCCGACCAGACGTGGCAGGAACCAGCTGGAACAGGCCTCCATGACGATGCCGCGACGGGTGAACACGAAACCGTAGCGCGCCTCCGTCGATGCGAGGCGTATGTCCATCGCCAGCTGCATGGTGACGCCCACCCCGACGGCCGGGCCGTTGCAGGCGGAGATCACCGGCTTGAGGCATTCGAACAGGCGCAGGGTCAGCTTGCCGCCACCGTCACGGTGGCCGTCGAGGCCGGGATCGACCCCGGTGCGGCGCTCGCGGTTGAAGGTATCGCCGCCGGCCGACAGGTCGGCTCCGGCGCAGAACCCCCTGCCGGCGCCGGTGAACACGATCGCCCGGACCGCATCGTCGGCGTCGGCGCGATCGAGCGCGTCAAGCAGTTCGGTCAGCATCTGTCCGGTGAAGGCATTCAGCTTGTCCGGCCGGCTGAGCGTGATGGTGAGGATGCCGTCGGCGACCTCGTACTTGATCTGCTCGTATTGCACGCGCTGCTCCTTGTGGTAAATCGTCGTTCACTGTTGTCTATAGTCGGCGTCCCGACCCGGCAAGTCCAGATCGGGCGCGGCAAACCACCTAGCGAAACCAGGGGTCACCATTGTCCTACCGCAGCGTGTTCAAGCCCGGCCTGTTCAAGGGCCAGACCATCATCGTAACCGGCGGCGGCAGCGGCCTGGGCCGTTGCATGGCGCACGAGCTGACGTCCCTGGGCGCGCATGTCGTGCTGACCGGACGCAATCCGGAGAAGCTGCAGGGCGTCGAGGCCGAGATTCGCGAAGATGGGGGTTCGGCGGACTGGTGGGCGTTCGACATTCGCGAGGAGGAAAAGGTCAAGGAGGCGATTGCCGCGATCGTGGCGAAGCACGGCCGGATCCATGGTCTTGTGAACAACGCCGGCGGCCAGTTCCCGCAACGGCTGGAGAATATCAGCCAGCGCGGCTGGGACGCCGTCGTGCGCAACAATCTTACCGGCACCTTCCTGATGTCGCGCGAGGTGGTGAACCAGTCGATGAAGCAGCACGGCGGGGCCATCGTCAGCATCACCGCGGACAACTGGCTGGGCATGCCGATCATGGGTCATTCGGGCGCGGCGCGGGCCGGCGTGGTGAATTTCACCGAAACGGCGGCGCTGGAGTGGAGCATCTACGGCATCCGCATCAATTGCGTGGCGCCCGGCGTGATCGCCTCGTCGGGCATGGACACCTATGACGGAGAGATGAAGGCGAAGATGAAGTCTCGCCATCGCGAGATCCCCTTCAACCGCATGGGGACGGAAGCGGAGATCGCCTCCCCCGTCGTATTCCTGCTGTCGGAAGGCGCCGCCTATGTAACCGGCGCGACGCTGCGGGTCGATGGCGGCTCGCCGCTGGGCCGCGTCGGCTGGCCGATGCCGGACCATGACCGTGCGGTGGAATACCAGGGCTTCCATCGCTACGAGAAGCCGAAAGTGCTGCGATAGGTAGGTCTAGGCGCTCCACCGGGCGGTATAAAGCGCAAGCTTTGCCGCCTTTCCCGGGATGGCAACGCTGCCGACCGGTTGCAGTACGACATCCTGCACCGGCGGCAGCTTTTCGGCCACCGCGGCGGACAGCAGAAGATCGACATCCAGTTCGCGCGTCGCCTGCTCGATGCGCGCGGCCGTGTTCATGGCATCGCCCGAATACGCGATCTCGTGTCGCATGTCGCCGATCTCGCCGACCACCACCTTGCCGATGTGCAGCCCGGCGCGGAAACCAGGTACGATGCCGAACCGCCGTCGATAGACCTCGGTGCGCCCTTCGATCTGACGCTGCAATTCGAGAATGCACCGCAATGCGGCGCCGTTGCGCAGCCCGCGCCGCGGACGCCACAACACGATGGCGGCATCGCCATTGTACTTGTAGATGCTGCCGCGGGTCAGCAGCACGGCGTGCGAGACATCCCGAAAGAACTGGTTCAACAGTTCATGGAACTTCAGGTCGCCCAGCGTTTCGGCATGGCTAGTCGAGTCCTTGAGATCGACGAACAGGACGATACGCTCCTCCACCCGAGGCAGCAGGTAGCGGCCGATCAGAAGCCCCCAGAGCACCTCCGCCCCCAGCAGCCGCGATACTTCGAGCCCGGCATTGACGACGAACGACACGCCCAGCGAAATCCAGACCGTGCGCCAGAAGAAGGCATCGAACTCGAAGATCTGCTCGTCCGGCGCAAGTGCCACAAGTCGTCCGAACTCGTAGCCGACGATGATAAGCACCGTGTAGACGATGGATCGCAGCGCCACGAGCAGGCCAACCGGCAGCTGCCTGACCGGCTGCAGAACGCCCACGGCGATCAGATACTCGAAAACTGTAATGAGCAGCGAGATCGCGGCGCCGGTAATCGCCCCACGCAACAACGAAAAGATCGGGGTATCGGGAAACGAAACGACGCCATAGATGGCGCCGGCCGCCGCCGACAGACAGGCGACGACGGCGATCACGCCGCCCATCGCGCCGACGCGCGGGCTGAGTTTCACCACGGCGGATCTGACGCGATTTTCTTTCCGCTAGTCGCGATAGGAGGGATCGATGCGGTCGAGCTTGCGCAGCAGGGCCGGCCATTCGAGCTGCCCGGCCTTGTCCATGCCGCGCTTGCCCTGCGCCTCGACCGTGTCGATCGCCGATTGCGGCGGCCAGTTCAGACGATCATAGCCGGCCGACAACGCAGCGATCTGCATCTGGCAGGCGCGCTCAAGAAAGAACATGCGCGTGAAGGCGCCGGGCACGTCGCGGCCCACGGTGAGCGTACCGTGATTGCGGAGCAGCATCACGTCGCGGTCGCCGAGGTCCTTCACCAGTCGGTCGCGCTCGTCGAGATTGAGGGCGATGCCTTCGTAGTCGTGGAAGGCGATCTGGTTGGTGAAGATCATTGCCGTCTGCGTGATCGGCAGCAGCCCGTCCTTCTGCGCTGACACCGCGACGCCGGCATTGGTATGCAGATGCAGTACGCAACCGGCATTCTCCCGCGCCGCATGGATGGCGCTGTGGATGGTGTAGCCCGCCGGATTGATTGCATAGCCGTTATCGAGCACCACGTTGCCGTCAATATCGACCTTGACCAGGCTCGAGGCGGTCACCTCCTCGAACATCACGCCATACGGGTTGATGAGGAAATGGTGTTCCGGCCCGGGCACGCGGGCCGAAATGTGCGTGTAGACGAGGTCGTCCCATCCATAGTGCGCTACCAGACGGTAGCAGGCGGCGAGCTTGACGCGCACCTCCCACTCCTCCTTGGAGACGCGCTGGCGCACGTTGTCGACGGTCAGCTTGAGCGCGGCATTCGCAGTCATGGGAAACCTCCGGCAGTTCGGTCCGATTTGGCGGCGAGTGTGGGACCCGACCGGAAGGCTGTCAATCGGCCGGCCGTGGGGCACGCCGGTAGTGGTAGCCGTAGAGTTCCCTCTTCAGCCCCAGGCGGGAGTAAAGGGCGCGGCCGGCGATATTCGTGGCTTCCACTTGCAGGCAGACGCCTTTCGCCCCGGCGGCCAGTGCCCAGGCATTGAGTGAAGCGAGCAAACGCCGCGCATGGCCGCGGCCGCGATGGCTCTCTGCTGTCACGACCGACTCGAAGCACAGGATTCCGTCGTGGATCGAGCCGACCGTGAGGGCGGTGAGTTCGCCGTCTTCTCTCAGGGCGGCGAAGCCCGCCGGAACGGCGAGCGCCGCCATGATGCCGGCGAAAGAAGCGTTGTGCTGCGGCGTACGCTTCTGCAGTTCTCCCATTGCCGCGAGCCAGTCCGGAGTCGGTCGCGCCGTTATTTCGGCATGAGCATCGACCAGACATTCGGCATCAGACAGTTCGGCAAACAGGGTCACGGTGCGTCCCTCGGTCGAATAGCAGCGTGCCGCAAGAAGCTCGTCCAAACGCGGATCGCAGATATCCGGAACGCGAAAGACCGGCTGCTGGCCGGCGGCGGCGAACATGCCGGCGCAGGCGTCGATGTCGGCCTCGATGCTTTCGATCCGTTCCGCGCGCGGGTTGATCGAGTTGGCCCGGCGGGTGAAGCCGTCGGACAGCCGCAGCAGCCAGTCGCGATAGATGATTTGCCGCAGGCTGGGAAAGGCGTTGAGACAGGTTTCCTCCACCCGCCAGGCAAGAGATGGCGCAGCCATGGCTGCCTCGCTCAGGCCTGCGCCAGCACGAACACCCCGGCGCAGATCAGCGCCAGCCCGCCGATTTGGGTCAGGCCGAAAGGTTCGTTCCACAGAAAGTGTCCGGCCACCGCAACGACGACGTAGGACAGCGAAACGCTGGGAAAGGCCACCGAAACCGGTATCTTGCGCAACGCCACGATGTAGAGCAGCGCCGCCAGCGCATAGAAGCCCAGACCAAGGATCGTCGACGGCCGGAAGAGCTGGGCGACGAAATCGGCGGCGCCGGCGCCCTCCTTCAGCAGCAGCTGCCCGGCGACGCCGCACAGAATCGCCGCGCCCAGCGCGACGTAGAACCAGATCATGGCGCCGCTCCGGACTGGCCGCCGCCGCTCCAGGTCTCTCGCACGATGAACTGCGGTTTGCGGTTGACGGTGAGATAGAGCCGGCCGAGATACTCGCCCATCAGCCCAAGGATGATCAGCTGGACGCCGGCCAGCAGCAGGAACGCCGACATCAGGGAGGCCCAGCCGGACGGCGTTTCGCCGAATACCGCTTCAAGCAGGACGAAAACGAACCCCGCCAATCCGAGCCCGCTCATGACGAAACCCGACAGCGCCGCCAGCCGGAGCGGCATGACTGAAAAATTCAGGAACATCGACAGGAAGAGCCGGATCAGCCGGCGCAGCGTGTAGTTCGTGCGCCCGGCCGCCCGCGGCAGGTGCTTGACCTCGAGTCTGCCGATATTCTGCGTCGCCTGCATGAGCAGCCCGTCGACGTAGGGATATGGTCCGGGATAGGCGACAATCTGATCGCGCGCGAAGGCGCTGATGCAGCGGAAACTGGACAGGTACAGGCCCTTGGGCTTGTCGATCAGCCAGTCGGCGCACCAGTTGGTGAGAGCGCTGCCGAGATTGCGCCAGGCGGCATGCTCCTTGCGCGCGTAGTACGTATAGACGACGTCGTAATCGCCGTCCCTGGCATGGGCGAAGAGCCTGACGACCTCCTCCGGCGGGTTCTGCAGATCGTCATCCATGGTGATTATGAAGCGACCGCGCGCCTGGTTCAGCCCCGCCATCACCGCATTGTGCTCGCCGAAATTCCGCGACAGGTTGAGCAGTGTCAGAGGCACACGGGCCGCAGCGACGAGTTCGCGGCAGACCCCGAGACTGTCGTCGCGGCTGCCGTCATTGACCAGCACGATCTCCAGGCCGCCGTCGATCCTAAGCGCGCTCAGCGCCTGGACCAGCTCGCCGATGCTGGCCGCGCCGTTGTAGACCGGCACGACGACGCTGAGAGCGGGTCGTTCAGACATCCTTCCTCGCCACGACAAGCAACGAGCCCCCGGCCGGGAGGCTGAGACCGGCGCCGACCAGTCCGCGCTCCACTGCCAGCACCGCGCCGAATAGCGCGTTCAGTGCGGCAGGATACTCCATCACGTCGCTTTTTCCAGCCTCGCTCCGGCTCAGCATGCGCCGCGCCACCATCGCCGGCAGCAGGAAGCTGTTCCAGTAGGTGCTCTGGAGGGTGCGCAATCCGGCCATAACCAGAAGCGGTCGCAAGGAGCCTCGCGTGAAGCGCCTGGCATTATGCACCTGCCGGTCATGAGCTGAGCGCAGCCAGTCGTAGGCCGGCAGGTTGAGGATTGCCAGACCTCCCGGTCGCAGCACGCGCGCCATTTCGGCGATCGCCAGTTGCGGATCGACGCGGGCGTGACACAGCACGTCAGCGCTGAGCACGGCGGCGATGCTCGCAGCCGCGAAGGGCAGCGAGTTCACCGACCCGACGCAGATGGCTGCGCCCGACTTTCCGGCCGCCCGGCTCGCCGCCTCCGGATTGATTTCCACTCCGACCATGGTTCGGTGCCCGATCAGGTCGGAAAGATGCCGCAGCAATCCGCCGGTGCCGCAGCCGGCGTCAAGCACCGGCCCCGCCGGCGCCTGCGGCAAATGGCGGGTCAGCGCCTGCGCCATCTGGCGATGCAGGCCGCGATACCACCACATGTCGGTTTCGAGGCGGTCCAGCTTCTGGTATTCGCCGGCTTCCATTCCGTCTCCCGGGATTGCGCGTCTTTATAAGCCGGATTCCGCCGTAGCGCGGGACGAAATTGCGTGGCGGCGGCAATGTCTTTGTGCAAAGACTAGCGCGCCCGATGGCTGCCGGGGGGATGGCCGTCGGACCAGAGCCTCGACAATGGCAAGCACAGGCAATCAAACGACGCCGACGATTGAGGGGGAGTCGGACCCCGGGCAGCCAAGGTTCGCGGGATTGCGGCGCCTCGCCGATCGCATATCCCGAACCGTGGCGCCCGCGCGCCTGTCGGTAGGCGCGGACCGGGCGATCAAGCTCGCCCTGCTGGCCATACCGATCGCCTGGATGGCGGGATACCTCTTTCCGCCCATCAACCACGACGTCGGCGCCGTGATGGACGTGGCGCATCGCTGGCTGAGCGGCGAGCGCCTCTACGTCGACATCATCGACGTGAACTTTCCCCTGGTATTCGTCGTCTACTCGGTGCCGGAGCTTCTGAGCCGGTTCTTCGGCGGTGGCGCCATCGTCTGGCTCAATGCCTGCCTGATCGTGGGCGTTCTCGCCTCCTTCGCCGCCTGCCGCGCCCTGGTTCATCTCATTCCGTCGACCCGCCACCCGCTGGCCGAGGCCCTGCTGCCGCCGGTGATCCTGTTCACGCTGGCCGTGCTGCCCAACGACATGTTCGGGCAGCGCGAGCACATCATGCTGATCGCTTCGATGCCCTACCTGCTGGTCGCCGGCATGCGCGCCGAGGGCGCGCCGGTGCGGCTGTGGGTGCAGATCGCGGTCGGCGTCGCGGCCGGCATCGGGTTCGGCCTGAAGCCGTTCTTCCTGTTCATCCCGCTCTTCGTCGAGCTCTACCTCCTCGCCCTGCGCGGTTTTCGTCGCACCTTCACCGACGCAGTGCCATGGTCGGTCGCCGCCATGATCGGTGCCCACGGGCTGATCATCGCCTTTGTCACTCCCGCTTATGTCGAAACCATTCTGCCGCTGGTCGCGGAACTCTACGGCGAGGTGGGCGACAGCACCTGGTCGGTGGTCGCCGGCAGGCTGGTGCTGCCGACATTGGTTGCCTGGGCCTGCATCGGCGCCCTGGCGTTCTTCCTCAGTCGGTCGCGCCTGATCCGCGTCATCATTCTCTATGCGGCGGCGGCGATGCTGTCGGCCATCCTCCAGGCCAAAGGCTGGAAGTACCACATGCTGCCGTCGCTGGCGGCGCTGTTCCTGCTGGCGTCGGCCGCCCTGGCGCAGATGGTGGACCGCTATCTGCCGCTGGAGAGAGTGCTGCACCGGCTGCCGGTGGCGGGCATCAGCGCTTCGTTTCTGGCGCTGCTCTACTACCAGGCTGCCCTGTTCAACCCGCCCTTCTACAAGCAGATCGAATTTTCAGACAGCATCACCGACACGCTCATCCATGTGGTCGAGCAATACGCCCCGAACAAGCGCAT
Source organism: Reyranellaceae bacterium (assembly GCA_050185515.1). Lineage (GTDB taxonomy): Bacteria > Pseudomonadota > Alphaproteobacteria > Reyranellales > JAQSWP01 > JAQSWP01. Next base: position 3,660 of record JBFWZG010000073.1, on the reverse strand, counting down.
CCTCGTTCTGTCTCCCGGCATCTATCCCTACTATCCGCTGGTGAACTACACCGGCGCGCGGATGGCGATGCGGTTCCAGACCATGTGGCCGCTGCAGGGGGTCTACGCCGAATGCGACGAACAGGGTGACATCTACAATCCGCCCGAGCGCATGAGTTCGGAAGAGCGCATGGTGTTCGACAGCGTTTCCGACGACTTCGCCCGCCTGCGGCCGGATCTGGTGATCGTCGACAACATTCCCGGCATTCCCGAGTGCGGACCGGAGCCGTTCAACTATCTGACCTATTTTCGGCGGCATCCGAAATTCGCGGCGGCCTTCGCCAACTATGAGCTGCTGCTCAACCTCAACCAGTTCTCTATTTATCGCCGACGCCGCTAGAGGCTAGCTCTTGCCCCACCCCTTGTCGCGGACCACGCCAGGGGGCAGGCGGTCGGGATCGGGCGTCTTGAACACCCCCGAGGCCGTCAGATAGGTCTCGCCATTGCCGGTCAGCTCGCAGCTGCAGAACACGAAGTTCCGGGTCTTGCGCGCGATGCGGGCTTTCCCTTCGACGAAGGTGCCGACTTTGGGTCCGCGCACGAAATCCGAGTTCATCGAGACCGTCGGGTGCGGAAACCGAACGCCGGTGAGAAAACCGCAGCCGACGCCCATCACCATGTCGGCCAGCGTCATGAGAACGCCGCCATGGGCGATGCCCATGGGGTTCGAATGGCGCTTCTCGAGCAGCAGCCCGAGGCGAACGCCGTCGGCTTCCGGCTTGAGATAGAGCGGCCCGATCAGGGCGACGAAATCGTCGCCCGGAATGAAGGCATGGAAGCCCGGCGGAACGCCCTCCGGCAGAACTGGTTCGGGCCGATTCATCGCAGCAGCAGGTCCTTCACCGTTCGACGCAGTTCCTCCGGAATATGGACGCCCCGCCCGCTGGCGCGATCGATCACCACCATGATCGCATGTCCGCAGGCGACGCATTCCTCGTCCCTGAATATCGCCTGACCGAGCACGACCGAGGAATTTCTAACCTCCACCACCCGCGTGGCGGCTGAAACATTGCCTGGATAGTAGAGCTGGGCGCGGTAGTCGATCGACAGATGCGCCAGCACGAAGCTGTTCGTCCCGTCGCGCGGCAGCGGCAGGATGTCGGTCAGGAACAGCACCCGGGAGTTCTCGAAGAAGATCGTGAACGCCACGTTGTTGACGTGTCCGTTGCGGTCGAGATCAGCGAACCGCAGCGCCTCCTCGGTGTAAAAGGCGAAGGTCTCCCTTCGCGTCAGATCGTAGTCGCCGTACCAGCCCCGACGCAGGGTTGGAGATTGCACCGTCATCGAATGGCCCAGCGGCACGAATCGCCGATCATGCGGAGAACTCCACCAGAACGTTGCAGGCCTCGGATGCCGGAACCAGCAGCCGCCCATCGGCCGTTGCCGCGAACGGAATGCGGCCGGCCTCCAGAGCCCTACGTGCGGCGGCAATGTCGGAAACCCTTATGCCCATTGCCGCAGCATGGTCCCCGGGAAGTGCCGGCCGCTGACCGGGAAACGCCTCGGCGAAGCGCTTGGGCGTTACGTAGACGAAGGGCGCCTTGCCCGTCGCCACCGTCATGGTGTCGTCACCCGTCGTGATCGCATCGGCGCCGAACACGCGCTCAGCCGCCTGCCGATGGACCAGCGGATCGTTCGCCACCACCGTGATGCGGGAAATGCCTCTGGCCGTGTTGGGATGGTTCTGCCACTCGCTGCGATAGACGAATTGCGGCGTCAGGTGGTTGCAGACGAACAGCCCGACGCCGGGCCGCGCCTGGTGCGGCAGACGCACGATGCGAAACGCCGCGCGTTCGGTTCGGCCATCGATCTCGACGCCGCGATCAAAGGCGATGATCGGCTCGGGATTCGAACCCGCCTGCGTCCATGCCGCATGCGCGAGATCCGCGCCATCGGTCCCAAGCGCGACGTTGGCCAGCGCGCCGCCCTGCTCGCCGATCTCCTTGTAGCGCAGATTGTTGGGCATCGGTTCGATCACGCCAAGCAGCTCGATGTAATCCTCGTCGAGAATCATGAGGTGGTTGGCGGTGCCCAGCCCGGCATGGACGCCGCGCGGCTGCACGTCGAATCCCAGACGCGCGTAGGCCTCGCCGGCCCTGGCGAGATCCGGCGCGATGATCATGACGTGATCGATGCCTTTGATAGCGCGGGGCATGCGGGTCTCCTCGATCAATTCGGCTGACGTCGCCGGATCAATCCGACGCCCTTCATCGTCATGACGAGGGCGCCATGCTGGTTGTGAACTTCGTACTGGTTGAACACGCTGCCCATCTCGGGCCGGCTGCGCGACGGCTTCTTGTCGACCACCCGGACCTGGGCATTGATCGTGTCGCCGGCCAGCACCGGCTTCAGCCAGCGGATTTCGTCGACGCCGGGAGAGCCGAGACTGGTTTCGCGCGAGACGTAATTGTCGACCAGCAGGCGCATGACCGCGGAGCAGGTATGCCATCCGCTGGCGGCCAGTCCGCCGAAGATCGACTTCCGCCCTGCCTCCTCGTCGAGATGGAAGGGTTGCGGATCGAACTTGGAGGCGAAATCGACGATATCGTCCCTGGTCATCAGCTTGCTGCCGATGTCATAGACCGCGCCGATCTCATAGTCCTCCCAGAAACGCGTCGGACCCGCCATCTATCCTAACTCCCGACCGAACCATGCAATGCGGCGCGCATTAAAGGCTGCGGCAGGCCGACCAGCAACCGCGAATTTAGCCGCCCGCCCAGCGGAATTCGTCAGCTCAGCCGACGGCTTCAAGGATATGAACCAAGGCGGCGTTGTAGTTGCCGAGTTCGCTGGCGCTCAGGCCGAGCCTCGCGTCATGGACCTGTCGCGCGCCGGCGCGACCGACCAGCTGGTCGTAGAGCTCCACAAAGCCGTACAACCCGGTCGCAAACGGCGGGTGGCCGCGCGACAGGCAGCCGCCGGACGTCGTCACTGGCAGCCGCCCGCCCAGTTCGAGTTCCCCTGCCGCGGTGGCAGCAGCGCCCCGCCCTCGGCCGACCAGCCCAAGCGCCTCGGCAGCCAGGACCTCGGTGATGGTGCAGGGAGCGTAGATCTCCGCGAGATCAAGGTCGTCCCGCGTAACGCCCGCAGCCGCGAAAGCCTGATTTCCGGCGCGGACGGCGGCATTGAAGGCGATCATGTCGTTCGGGATTTCGCTCAGCTGATGCGCGCCTTCGTGGTGAAACCCCCGCCCGCGGATTGCGACGTAGGGTCTCCCAAGCGACGCGGCGAAGTCCGCATCGGCCACGACAATGCAGGCAGCGCCGTCTGAGCGCGGCGGCACTTCGTAGAGTCCGAGCGGCTCTACGATCATTTTCTGAGCCATCACATCTTCGACGGTGATCGGATTCCGGTACTGGGCGATTGGATTGAGCGCGGCATGCCGGCGGTTCTTGACGGCGACGGATGCGAGCGTGCGACGGTCGACGCCGAATTCGTGCATATAGCGCGCCGCATCGAGCGCGTACCACGAGATCGGCGTCAGGCCGAACGGTGTCTGGAAATCGACGTCGCCAGTATGACGGATGGTCAGGTCGAGATGCCGGGCGGTGGGAATCGCCGTCTCCATGTTCATGCCGGCCGCCAGCGCCACCCGGCAGCGGCCCAGGGCGACCTCGTTGC
>JBFWZG010000072.1:0-16883 GCA_050185515.1 Reyranellaceae bacterium | reverse complement strand
GCCACGCTGTGGGTGCTGAACGGCAAGCCGAAGGACGAGTACAAGGGCGTCGCCAAGTTCTTCACCTACCTGTCTTCGCCGGAAGTGCAGGCCAAGTGGCACCAGCAGACCGGTTACGTGCCGATTACCGTCGCCGCCTACGACCTGTCGAAGAAGCAGGGCTTCTACGAGAAGTTTCCTGGCCGCGACATCGCCATCCAGCAGCTGACGCTGAACCCGCCGACCGAGAACTCGAAGGGCCTGCGCATCGGCAACTTCGTGCAGATCCGCGACGTGGTCGACGAGGAATTGGAAGCGGTCTGGGCCGGCACCAAGACCGCCAAGCAGGCGCTGGACTCGGCGGTCGAACGCGGCAACAAGCTGCTGCGCGACTTCGAGGCCGCCAACAAGTAAGCCTCAGGGCTTGAGCCGACACGCCCTCTCCCGCGCCGCGGGGGAGGGCGCTTCGCTTGGGGAGACCGCGTTCCTGCGATGATCAAGCGCGCCACATTCAACCACAAGACGCTGCCCTATCTTCTGGTGGCGCCGCAGATCGCCGTCACCATCCTGTTCTTCCTCTGGCCGTCGGGACAGGCGATCTGGCAGTCGATGCTGCTGGAGGACGCCTTCGGCGGCAATTCGCGCTTCGTCTGGTTCCGCAATTTCGAAAGGCTGTTCGAAGACTCCACCTACGGCCACGCGTTCTGGAATACGGCGGTGTTTTCCGTGCTGGTCGCCGGCGTCGGGTTGGCGCTATCGCTGCTGCTGGCGGTCATGGCTGATCGCACCATCCGCGGGGCGACCGGCTACAAGACGTTCCTGATCTGGCCCTACGCCGTGGCCCCGGCCGTCGCCGGCGTGCTGTTCGGTTTCCTGTTCAACCCTCGGGTCGGCATTCTGGCTTATTCGCTGAACGCCATCGGCATCGACTGGAACCACCAGATCGACGGCAACCAGGCGATGATTCTTGTCGTCGCCGCCGCGTGCTGGAACCAGATCAGCTACAATTTCGTCTTTTTCCTCGCCGGGCTGCAGTCGATCCCCAAGTCGCTGATCGAGGCGGCCGCCATCGACGGCGCCGGACCCGGCCGGCGTTTCTGGACGGTGATCTTCCCGCTGCTGTCGCCGACCGGATTCTTCCTCCTGGTCGTCAACGTCATCTACGCTTTCTTCGGCACTTTCGGCGTCATCGACTCGCTGACCAAGGGCGGCCCGGGCAAGGCCACCGAAATCCTCGTCTTCAAGGTCTACAACGACGGTTTCCGCGGCCAGGATTTCGGCGGCTCGGCCGCCCAGTCGGTGATCCTGATGGCGATCGTCGTAACCCTCACCGTGATCCAGTTCCGCTTCATCGAGCGGCGGGTCCATTACTAGGAGGCAGCGATGGTCGAGAACCGCCCCTGGCTGACCTTCATGGCCCACACGATCCTGATCCTGGGCCTGATCGTCATCGCTTTCCCCGTGTGGATGACTTTCGTCGCCTCGACGCACGACACCGACACCATGCTGCGCTCGCCGGTGCCGGTCTGGCCCGGCACCGAGATGTTCGCCAACTACTACAAGGTGCTGTTCGAGGGCTTCGGCCAGGCCTCGCGCACGCCGCAATGGCAGATCCTGATGAACAGTCTGATCATGGCGCTGGGCATCTGCATCGGAAAAATCGCCATCTCGCTGATCGCGGCCTATGCGGTGACGTATTTCCGCTTCCCCTTCCGCATGACGTTCTTCTGGATGATCTTCATCACCCTGATGCTGCCGGTTGAGGTCCGAATCGTGCCGACCTACGGCGTCGTCGCCAATCTCAACATGCTCGACAGCTACTCCGGGCTGATCCTGCCGCTGATCGCCTCGGCGACGGCGACCTTCCTGTTCCGCCAGTTCTTCCTGTCGGTGCCGGAGGAGCTTGCCGAGGCGGCGCGCGTCGACGGCGCCGGCCCGCTGCGCTTCTTCTGGAACATCCTGCTGCCGATGAGCCGCACCTCGATCGCCGCGCTGTTCGTGATCCAGTTCATCTACGGCTGGAACCAGTATCTGTGGCCGCTGCTGATCACCACCAAGGAAGAGTTCTACACCATCGTGATGACGGTCTCGCGCCAGGCCAACGTGGTCGACGGCGTGCCGCAATGGAACCTGATCATGGCGGCCGGCATGCTGGCCATGCTGCCGCCGGTCATCATCGTGATTCTGATGCAGCGCCAGTTCGTGCGCGGCCTGGTCGACGCGGACAAGTGAGCCGGGCCGGAAGGGACGGGGAGTGAGGCAATGGCGGAAGTGAGCCTGCGCGGCGTGCGCAAGAGCTATGGCGATCTCGAAGTGATCCATGGCATCGACATGGACATAAACGAGGGCGAGTTCATCGTCATCGTCGGGCCCTCCGGCTGCGGCAAGTCCACCCTGCTGCGCATGGTCGCCGGTCTGGAGCAGATCACCGCGGGCGAGATCGCCATCGGCGGCCGGGTCGTCAATCGGCTGGAGCCCAAGGACCGCGACATCGCCATGGTGTTCCAGAACTACGCGCTCTATCCCCATATGAGCGTCTACCAGAACATGGCCTACGGCCTGAAGATCCGCCGCATGTCCAGGGAGGAGATCGACCGGCGGGTCCAGGAAGCGGCGAAGATTCTCGAGCTGTCGCATCTGCTGCAGCGCAAGCCGCGCCAGCTCTCCGGCGGCCAGCGCCAGCGCGTCGCCATGGGCCGCGCCATCGTGCGCGAGCCGGCGGTTTTCCTGTTCGACGAGCCGCTCAGCAATCTCGACGCCAAGCTGCGGGTGCAGATGCGGCTGGAGATCAAGAAGCTGCAGCGCCAGCTCGGCACCACCTCGATCTACGTCACCCACGACCAGGTCGAGGCCATGACCCTGGCCGACCGGCTGATCGTGATGAATGCCGGCATCGCCGAGCAGATCGGCTCGCCGCTGGAAGTCTACGACCACCCGGCCACCACCTACGTCGCGAGCTTCATCGGCTCGCCGGCGATGAATTTCCTGCCGGCCAAGCTGTCGTCGGCCGGCGCCATGGTGGCGATCGGCGGCAGCTCGGCCGCCGCGCTGAAACTGGAGCGGCCGCTGGGCGGGCAGGACGGGCGCGAGGTCACGCTGGGCATCCGGCCCGAGCACCTGCAGCCGGCCGCCGGCGGGCAGAGCCACGTCGACCTCAGGGTGGACATGGTCGAACCGCTGGGCGCCGACACGCTGGTGCATGGGCGTTTCGTCGCAGCCGATGCCGACGTCACCCTGCGCCTTCCCGGAACCGCGAAAACCAGCCCCGGCGACGTCGTGCCGCTGTCGGCCGACCCTTCGCGCCTGCACGTGTTCGACAAGGAAACCGGCCGCCGGCTGGGATAGGATCGCCCGCCTCGCATCCCATTCCGTTCGTTGAGACACATGCTTCTCGCCACCTACAACATCCATTACGGCGTCGGCGCCGACCATCGCTACGACGTCGAACGCATCGCCCGCGCGGTCGAACAGGCCGACATCATCTGCTGCCAGGAAGTCGTGCAGGGCTGGCCGCAGAACGGCCACGAGGACCAGGCGGCCACCCTGGCGCGGCTGCTCAACCGCCACAGCGCCTTCTACGGCCCGTTCGACGTCGACGGCAGCACGACCGATGCGGAAGGCCGCATCGTCAATCGCCGCCGCACTTTCGGCAATCTGATTCTCAGCCGCTGGCCGATCCGCGCCGTTCGCCTGCGGCCCCTGCCGCACAATGCGCTGACCAACCAGTTCGATCTGCAGCGCGGCGCCATCGAGGCCACGATCGATGCGCCCGGCCTGCCGCTGCGCGTCTACTCCGCGCACCTGTCGCACGTTTCCGACGCGCAGCGCCTGCCGCAGACCGAGGCGCTGCTCGATTTCGTCCGCCAGGCGCCGGCCAATGGCAGCCCGTGGGACCAGGGCGCCGGGCAGAATTTCATCTTCCAGGAACGCGCCCCCGAAGTGCCGCGTTCGGCCATCATCATGGGCGACATGAACTTCACCCAGCACGATCCGGAGTATCCGCTGATCGCCGGCCATATCAGCAAGTTCTACGGCCGCATGGTGCGCCACGACCAGTTCGTCGACGCCTGGACGCATCTGGGCAACGACGACTACGCCGAGAGCTTCCCGCGCGAGGGCCGCATCGACCACGCCTTCGTCTCGCCACACCTGGCTCCCGCCCTGACCCGCGCCTGGATCGACCAGAACGCCATGGGATCCGACCACTGGCCGCTCTTCGTCGAACTCGATCCGGCGAAGATCGCCGGGCAGGTCTAGGCATGGCGGGCACGCAGGCCGATCCGTTCGATCTCTTCGTCGTTGGCGGCGGCATCAACGGCGCCGGCATCGCGAACGACGCCGCCGGCCGCGGCCTGAAGGTCGGGCTGTGCGAGATGGCCGATTTCGCCGGCGCCACCTCGTCGGCCTCGACCAAGCTCGTGCATGGCGGCCTGCGCTATCTCGAATACTACGAGTTCCGCCTGGTGCGCGAGGCGCTGGCCGAGCGCGAGGTCCTGCTGCGCAAGGCGCCGCACATCATCTGGCCGCTGCGCTTCGTGCTGCCGCACGAGCCGCATTTGCGCCCGGCCTGGATGATCCGCATCGGCCTGTTCCTCTACGACCATATCGGCGGGCGCATGAGCCTGCCGAAGTCGCACGGGGTCAAACTCGCCGGCACCGGCTGGGGCGCCGGCCTGGCCAGCCGCTACACGCGCGGCTTCGTCTATTCCGATTGCTGGGTCGACGATGCGCGGCTGGTGGTGCTCAACCTGATGCAGGCGCGCGACAAGGGGGCGGCCATTCTCGCCCGCACCCAATGCATGGACGCGCGGCGCGAGAACGGCCTGTGGCGCATCGTGTTGCGCGATCTGCAGGCCGGCCGCGAGCACGAGATTTTCGCCCGCGGCATGGTCAATGCCGCCGGCCCCTGGGTGCGCCGGCTGTTCGACCGGCTGCCCGGCGTAAAGGACGGCGCCAATGTGCGGCTGGTCAAGGGCAGCCATATCGTGGTGCCGCGCCGCCATGCCGGCGAGCATGCCTACATCCTGCAGAACCGCGACAACCGCATCGTGTTCGTGATCCCCTACGAGCGCGATTTCAGCTTGATCGGCACCACCGATGTGCCCTACGAGGGCGAACCGCGTGACGTGAAGATCGCGCCGGCCGAGATCGACTATCTCTGCGCCATCGCCTCCGAATATCTCGAGCGGCCGGTGACGCCGCAGGAAGTCGTCTGGACCTATTCCGGCGTGCGCCCGCTCTACGACGACGGCAGCACCGATCCCTCGGCCGTCACCCGCGACTACACTTTCGAGCTCGACGCGCCGGGCGACGCCCTGCCGCTGCTGTCGATCTACGGCGGCAAGATCACCACCTATCGCGAGCTGGCCGAACGCGCCCTGCACAGGCTGAAGCCGTTCTACCCCGCCATGGGGCCGGACTGGACGGCGGAGAAGCCGCTGCCGGGCGGCGATCTCGGCCTGGCGTTCGACGGTTTCGTCGGCGAGCTCGAGGCGCGGCATCCCGCTCTCGAGCCGGACACCGTCCGCGCCATCGCCCGCCGCCACGGCAGCCATGCGCGCCGCATTCTGGAAGGCGTCGCCCGGCCCGAGGATCTCGGCCGCCATTTCGGCGCCCATCTCTACGAGCGCGAGGTCCAATGGCTGATGCGCGAGGAATGGGCGGTCGATGCCGAAGACGTGCTGTGGCGGCGCACCAAGGAAGGGCTGCACATGAGCGAGGCCCAGCGCGCCGATCTCGCCGAATGGATGGCCACGCGGCGGCGCAATAGCCTATAGTCGCGCGTTCTTCGACCAAGCTAGGGAGGCGCGACCTCATGGGCAATCCCCGCTTCGTCCTCGCCATCGATCAGGGCACCACCTCCACCCGCGCCATGATCTTCGACGCCGAGGGCGCGTCGATCGGCATGGCCCAGCAGGAGCTGCGGCAGATCTATCCTCGCCCGGGCTGGGTCGAGCACGACGCCGAGGAGATCTGGCGCGCCACAGTCGACGTCTGCCGCGGCGCCATCGCCCGCTCGCATATCTCCGCCGCCGATGTGGCCAGCATCGGCATCACCAATCAGCGCGAGACCGTGGTGCTGTGGGATCGCGCCACCGGCGAGCCGGTGCACAACGCCATCGTCTGGCAGGATCGCCGCACCGCCGAATACTGCGACAGGCTGCGCGCCCTGGGCGCCGACGATCTGGTGCGCCAGCGCACCGGACTGCTGCTCGATCCCTATTTCTCCGCCACCAAGCTCGCCTGGCTGCTGCAGAACTCGGCCGAGCTGCGGGCGCGGGCCGAGCGCGGCGAGCTGGCCTTCGGCACCATCGAATCCTTCCTGCTGTGGCGGCTGACCAGCGGCAAGGCGCATCTGTCGGACGCCTCGAATGCCTGCCGCACCATGCTGTTCGACATCCGCCGCCAGGCCTGGGACGAGGACCTGCTCAAGCTGCTGCGCATTCCCGCCGCCGTGCTGCCGGAGGTGGTCGACAATTTCGGCGCATTCGGCACGACGACCGCCGATTTTCTCGGCGTGCCGGTACCGGTCACCGGCATGGCGGGCGACCAGCAGGCCGCCTCGATCGGCCAGGCCTGTTTCGAGCCCGGCATGATCAAGAGCACCTATGGTACCGGCTGCTTCGTGCTGCTCAATACCGGCGCCGAACCGGTCGTGTCGAAGAACCGGATGCTGACCACCATCGCCTACCGTTTCGGCGGCAAGCCGTGCTACGCGCTCGAGGGCAGCATCTTCATCGCCGGCGCCGCCGTGCAGTGGCTGCGGGACGGGCTGAAGATCATCAAGTCGTCGCAGGACACCGAGACCCTGGCGCAGCAGGCCTCCGACGCGTCCGAAGTCTACTTGGTGCCGGCCTTCACCGGGCTGGGCGCGCCCTACTGGGACGCCCATGCCCGCGGCGCGCTGCTGGGGCTGACGCGCGATACCGGCGTGCCCGAGATCGTGCGCGCCACGCTCGATGCCGTCTGCTACCAGACGCGCGATCTGATCGACGCCATGACGGCCGACGGCGCGTCCAGGCCGCAGACCCTGCGGGTCGACGGCGGCATGGTCGCCAACGACTGGCTGATGCAGCGCCTGGCCGACATGCTGGGCGCGCCGGTCGAGCGCCCGGCCGTGACCGAAACCACGGCGCTGGGCGCAGCCTTCCTCGCCGGGCTTTATGCCGGCGTCTATCCCGACGCCGCCAAGCTCGCCGCGATCTGGCGCAAGGACCGCACCTTCGAGCCCGTCATGCCTCGGGATCGCCGCGAGGCGCTTTACGGCGGCTGGAAGAACGCGGTCGCCCGCGTGCGCTCGCAATCGGCGTGATGAGGATTCTGGCGGCGTTCGCGGCGCTGGCGCTGACGACTGCCCCGGTCGCGGCGCAGGTCGAGATCCGCGGCGTCACCATCGCGCCCCCCGGCCGCCCAGGCGATGGCGGCATCGTGCTGAAATCGCTGCTGTCGACGCGGCTGCCGGCCGCAATCGATTCGCTGCGCGTGCATCAGGGCCGGGTGCTGGCGCGGCTGGAAGGTGGCCAGAGCTATCGCCTGACCTTTCGCAACGGTTCGTTGGCGCGCGAACCGGTGCTGGCGCCCGATCACGGCCCGCCGGCCGCCGACGCGCTACCCGACGCCGAGCGCAGTACTGCCGGCGACATCGAGTTGGCCTATCTGATCGGTCCGACCACGGCGCTGCGTCATGGCGTGCTGGGCGATGCCATCGAGGCCACCGGCATTCGCGTGCGCTGGCGTGATGGCGTGACGCGCGAACTGCGTCTCGACGACGGGTCGGTGTTCGAGGATCGGCGGGTCCGGCTGGCCGATATCAACGACGACGGCGCGCCGGAGGCGCTCGTGGTGCGCAGTACGGCGGAGCGGGGCGCCTCGCTTGCCGCTTACCGTCTGGCGCGCGCCGGCATCGAGATGATGGCGCGGACCAAGCCTTTGGGGCAGGCAAATCGCTGGCTCAATCCGCTGGGCGTCGCCGATCTCGACGGCGACGGCCGCACCGAAATCGTGCTGGTCGAGCGCCCGCATCTCGACGGCCGCCTGGTGGTGCTGCGGCTTGCAAACGGAGGCTTTCTCGAGATCGCAGCTCTTGCCGGCTATTCCAACCACCGGATCGGCCAGCGCAACCTCGGTCGCGGCGCGCTGCTCGACGTCGCCCGGGCCGGCCGACCGCAGATCATCGTGCCGGGGCTCGCCGACGACTGCCTCAACGTGCTGGCGCTGGAAGGATCGCGATTGCGGCCGCTCGGCCAGCTCAGCTGCGGCGCGCCGTTCGTGGGCGATTTCGCCGTCGCCGACATGGACGGCGACGGCGTCGACGACCTCGTGGTCGCCCGCGAGACGGATCGGATCGAGGTATTTCTGCGCTAAGTTCCGTAAATCTGCATCTAGATCTCAATCCCGGTGTTCTTGTGTCGCTGTAACTGGTTCATGAAACCATTCAACAGTCGATACAGAGTCTGATCCTGCGGGCTGAGCGGATCTAGAGTCGCGATTTCGTCTTTGAGGCCTTGATAGACATCTTGCCAAGAAACAACAGTGATGGTCATGCGATCGAGGACTGATCTGAATTCCTCCGAGCGCTCGGTATGGAGCTTGCGGGCAAAACCTTTGAGCTGGGATGTACTCACGTCGATCCAATATCCGCCTATCTGACCAGGCCTTCCGCCAATAGTCTGTATAATAGCGGGTGCTCGTTTGGGTGGTACGACATAGATCAGACCGATGTTTTGCCTTGGCCCAGAGAGAGACTCCTCAAGCAAGCACATTCCGGCATACTTCAAAACTTGATCGCGACTTGTAGGTGCATTGAGTTTTATTTCGACGCAGATAAGGCTTTTCTCGCTGACAATGAAGCCGTCGGGCTGGGTGACGTTGGCGTGACCCCATTTGTATCGAGAGGCACATTCTCGAAAGCCCAGGCTTCTGAATGGGCCACCGTCATCTGAAATGAGATGCGACACTAGCAATCGGTGGATGATTCTGTCCGGTGCGATACTAAGAAAAATATCGAGAAAGAAGTTTAGGATGTCTTCATCGCCATTCAGACGCTCGGATGTCTGATCAATCGAATGGCTTCGGACGTATCGCTTCACGCCATCGTTGATTCCTGATTCTGTGGGGCGATCTGCCTTCATGCCAATATGAGGAAGAGACCAATAGAATTTGTAGAAAAGGTCCCAGCACTTCATGTCCCACGACATGGACACCTCCTCGCCTACTGACGTTCCTGCGCTAGGGCCGCGCCGCCGGCAGGTCGTCCCAGCTGTTCTGCTCCGCCTCGCGCGCCTGATCGGTGAAGGCGGCGAACAGCCGTTCGATGGTGCCGCGCTCGATGTTGCGGGTGATGAACACCAGCTTCGAGCGCCGGTCCTCGTCGGGCCATTCGTCGAGCATGGCCGGCGGGTGGAAGACGTGCTGCACGCCATGCACCACCACCGGCTTGTCGCTGCCCTCGACGTTGAGGATGCCCTTCAGCCGCAGCATGTCCGGCCCGCGATAGGACACCAGCGCGTCCAGCGCCGAGGTCACCGCCTGCCACGGCAGCGGCTGCTCCAGCACCAGACAGAAGGCGCGGATCTGCTCGTCGTGGCGGTTGACGTCGTGCGGGTCCTGGCCGTGGCCGGCGCCATGGTGATGGTGGTGCTCGTCACCATGATCGTGGTCGTGGTGATGGTCGTGCCCGCCATGCGCCGCGGCGAAGGCCTCCTCGCGCAGCCAGCCGCGCACGTCGGCGGTCTTGGTCTCCGGGTTGTACAGCCCGGCATTGAACAGCTCGGCCGGCGCGATATCGCCGTTGCGCACTTCCAGCAGCGGCGCGCCGGGATTGAGCGCCTTCAGTCGCGCCGTCAGGGCGGCGACCTGTTCGGGTGTGGCGAGATCGGTCTTGGTCAGCAGCAGCCGGTCGGCGACGGCAGCCTGCTTGACCGCTTCCTCGTGGTTGTCGAGCGTGCTCTGGCCATTGACCGCGTCGACCGTGGCGATCACCGAATCGAGGCGGTAGCGTGCCGCCAGCAGCGGATCGGTCATCAGCGTGTGCAGCACCGGCGCGGGATCGGCCAGTCCGGTGGTCTCGATCAGCAGGCGCTTGAAGGCCGGCACCTCGCCCTTGGCGCGGCGGACGAACAGCCGTCCCATGGTCTCGATCAGATCCCCGCGCACGGTGCAGCACAGGCAGCCGCTGTTCAGCACCGTCATGTCCTCCGACCCGCTTTCCATCAGCAGGTGGTCGAGCCCGACCTCGCCGAACTCGTTGACGATCACCGCCGTCTCGCCCATGTCGGGCCGTTTCAGCAGCCTGTTCAGCAACGTCGTCTTGCCGCTGCCGAGAAAGCCGGTCAGCAGCGATACCGGGATCTGCCCGCTCTCGCTCATCGATCCTGTCCTATTGCCAGTAGCCGGGGGTCTCGGCGAATTTCTTCCACGCCTTGCGCAGCGCGCGTTCGTCGCCGTCATGGGCCGATTCGTGCCAGCCCAGCACCAGGCCGTTGACGTAGCGCGCATCCGGCCCAAGTTCGGGCGAGGTCAGTCGGATCGTGGCTTCGATCGTGGCCATCAGTTCCTGCGCCACCGCCTTGTCGTTGAGGTAGCCCAGCCCGTCCTGCAGCTTCGCCAGCCTGCCGATGTAGCGCGTCGCGCGACGCGCCTCGAAGGCGTCGGCGAAGAACTCGGCGGCATAGCGCAGCTTCTTCAGCTGCAGCCGCAGCTCGTGGCGCTGCTCCACGGCAAGCCGCGCCAGATGTCGACCGCGTCGCCTTGCCTGCCGATCGCGCCGCTCGAGCACCTCGGCTGCAAAGCCGGTCACCGGCTGCAGCAGCGGGCCGGTAGCCCCGGTCGGCATGTCGGCGATCGCCGCGGCCGAGGGTGGCGCGATGTTGGCGGCCAGCCAGTTGCGCAACCGGTCGCGCCACAGGCGGAAGCGGCGGCTGCGCAAGGCGCGCCGCGCCCGCTCGCGCGCCTCGGCCTGCATTGCCTGGGCCGTCGTGCGATAGGCGGCGATGCCGGCCTCGTCGCCCAGGCGGCGCGCCACGGGTGCGAAAATCTCGCCGACGAATACGTCGAGATCGCGCGCCGGCCCCAGTTCGCCGGCCAGCCAGCGGGCTTCGGCTCCCAGCTCCGCCAGCTCGCCGTTGGGCATCAGGCGATGGAAAATGGCGATGGCCGCGCGCAGGCGGCGCATCGCCACCCGGGCCTGGTGGACACCCTCGGGGTCGTCGCCCTTGAGCACGGGCAGCCGGTTGTCGAGCAGATGCATGAAACATGACTGCAGGATCGCGTGGCAGGCGGCGGCGACGGTCATATCGGCGGTGAGCGCCGGCAACGCCGCCCGCACCGGCGGCGGCGGAGCGGGTGAAGCCAGCGCACGCGGCCGCCGAGGGCGGGTCGGGGCGGCATTGTCCACCACCAGCGACAGGGCGGCTTTGCTTTCTGCGGCGATGGCCATGATTGATCCTTGCCGGCGGCCGGACACGCGGCCGCGCCAATGCAGGCTGCCACTCGGCGGACGGCCGGGTCAACCACCGGCCAAGGCGTTGATTTCGCTGCCGCCCGTCGCTTCCTCGGCACCGGGCGGAATGGTAGTTTCGCCTCGATCCAAAGGGGCATCTGGGGAATGTCGGACAAACCCATCCTGATCGCCGGCGGCGGCATCGGCGGCCTCGCCGCGGCGATGGCGCTGGCGCAAAAGAGCATTCCGTCGCTGGTGCTCGAGAAGGCGCAGCGTCTGGGCGAGATCGGCGCCGGCATCCAGCTCGGGCCCAACGCCTTCCACTGCTTCGACCGGCTCGGCGTCGGCGAGACGGCGCGCAAGATGGCGGTCTACATCGACAGCCTGCGGCTGATGGACTCGATGGCCGACGGCGAGATCTGCCACATCGACCTTGGCGAGGCCTTTCGCAAGCGTTTCGGCAATCCCTACGCCGTGGTCCATCGCGGCGACCTGCATGGCGTGCTGCTGCAGGCGTGCCGGGATCATCCGCTGGTCGACCTGCGCGTGTCGAGCGAGGTCACGAGCTACGAACAGGACGGCGGGGAGGTCGTGGCGCGGCTCGCCAGCGGCGAGACGGTGCGTGGCGCCGCCCTGATCGGCGCCGACGGGCTGTGGTCGAACGTGCGCCGTCAGATGATCGGCGACAGCGCCCGCGTCTCGGGCCACACGACCTATCGCTCGGTGATCCCGACCGAGCAGATGCCCGAGGATCTGCGCTGGAATGCCGCCACCTTGTGGGCCGGCCCCAAGTGCCACATCGTCCATTATCCGCTGTCGGGCTGGAAGGTTTTCAACCTCGTCGTCACCTACCACAACGATGCGCCAGAGCCGGTCGCCGGCAAGCCGGTGCCGGTCGAGGAGGTGCGGCGCGGCTTCGCCCATGTCTGCGAGCGGGCGCAGAACATCATCCGCCACGGCCGGGACTGGCACATGTGGGTGCTGTGCGACCGCGATCCGGTCGAAGGCTGGACCGACGGCAAAGTCGCTCTGCTGGGCGATGCCGCCCATCCCATGCTGCAGTACATGGCCCAGGGCGCCTGCATGGCGATGGAGGATGCGGTGTGCCTGGCCGATTCGCTCGCCCGGCATGAAGGCTCGATCGAGGCGGGCCTGGCCCGCTACCGCGACCGTCGCGTGCTGCGCACGGCGCGCGTGCAGCTCACCTCGCGCGCCATGGGCGACCATGTCTATCACCCGGCCGGCCCGCACGCGGCGCTGCGCAACGCGATCATGAGCGCCAAGAGCCAGGCCGAGTGGCTGGACATCCTCGAGTGGCTCTACGGCGGCAACGGGCTGGATTGACGCCGCGCGGGCGCCTTCGATCCGAATTTCCCGATTTTCATGGTCTATTGCCCCGGCTACGACCGCATTGCAGGGCAGATAGTCGAATATGATCGAAAGGTTGGCGGTTTTGGGATCGCGTCGCTGCAGGTAAACTTGCAAACGCCGGCGCTGGAAGCGGCGTGGATCGGTCGGGCTGCCCGGCCGCGCGATGATCCCCGCTTCCGCCAGGCGAACCGACTGCCGAGGGAAAGAGGAAAGACGATGACCGCCGATGTCGCCACGTTCAAGAAGGGCATGCGCCAGCTGGCGGGCGGCGTGACGCTGATCACCACCTGCTGCGAGGGCGTGCGCGGGGGGCTGACCGCCACCGCCGTCTGCTCGGTATCGGCCGCCCCGCCGCAGCTTCTGGTCTGCGTCAACAAGACGGCGTCGGCGCACGATCCGATCGGCAAGAGCGGCATTTTTTGCGTCAACGTGCTGTCGACCCGCCATATCGCGCTGGCGCTGCGTTTCTCCGGCCAGGAAGGCGTCGACGGCGAGGCGCGCTTCGACGAGAAATCGAACTGGCGCACGCTGGCCACCGGCGCGCCGGTGCTGGCCGACGCGCTGGTCAATTTCGACTGCAGGCTGGTCAATCGCGTCGATGTCGGCACCCACACGATCTATATCGGCCACATCGTCGACGTCGCCGTCAGCGACGGCCATCCGCTGATCTACGCCGACGGCCTGTTCGTCACCCCGCAGGCGATCGCCGCGACGGGTTGACGGCGGCACGCAGTCGGAACCTTTGCAAATAGAGACTCGTCACCTCCCGCCTTGAGCGGGGGGCTATTTGATGTGCAGGCAATCGGTCTGCCCATCGACCGGAATGCTTTCTGAAAAAAATCCCCGCTCAAGGCGGGGATGACGGTCTGCATTGAGAGAAAGTGGCACAAACAAAAACGGCCGGGATCGCTCCCGGCCGTTCCGTTTGAGAGGCGCTTCGTCTTACTGGGCGAAGCGGATCTCGACGTTGCGGTTCTCAGGCTCGCGCACGCCGTCCGGCGTCTTCACGCGCGGGCGGCTCTCGCCGAACCACTCGACCTGCAGCTTGCCGCGGGCGACGCCGCCGCGGGTCAGCGCGCCCGCCACCGTGTCGGCGCGGCGCTTGGACAGGGCCAGGTTGTAGGCATCGCTGCCCGAGCGGTCGGCGTTGCCCGAGACCGTGATCCGCGAGGGATTGGCCTTGGCGGCGTCGGCGACGACCTTCTCGATGACGCGCGAGGCCACCGGGCTCAGGTTCGAGCGGTTGAAGTCGAAGAACACCAGATAGAGATTGGCGCTGCCGGCGCCCAGGCGGGCCATGGCGGCGTCGAAGCGGTCCTTGCACGCCTTGATGTCGGCGGCCTGCCAGCCTTCTTCCTCTTCCTGGATCCAGCAGTCGAACGCGACCTGCGCCTCGGCGGCGTCGGCCGGCGCGCGGGTGCGCGCGGTGCCGTCGAGCACGGCGATCAGGCGCCCGCGGGCGTCGCCCAGCTCCTTGGCCTTGGCGGCGGAGAGGCTCCAGTCGCCGACCGCTTCGGGCAGCACGGTGCCGCCGGCCGCCGCGCTGTTGGCCTTGACCGCGAAATGTTCGCCGTCGATCCAGTCGAACTCAGCGCGTTCGGTCGCTGCTAGGGCCGAGTAGCCCTTGCGCAGACCCTCGTTGAAAGGGTTGCTCGCGGCCGTCGTGGTCGGCGCAGTGTTCATGCACGCCGCCAGGGTGGCGGCCATGCCGGTCATTGCGATGAGAGATAATATTTTCATTTGCCCAACTCCGATGTTTGCCCGGATGTTCCGTTCGCAAGGTATTCGGAGGCAGCCTCCAGCCGACTGGCCGGTCCGGTAACGTCGCCCCCACGCCCACACCGCCATGGCATTGCGCGCAAGCGGCTCCAATGCCGTTTATATTCCCGACACTGTGACATTCCAACACGGCAGACGGTATTTCGTTCCCGCTTATTCCGAGGGAGTACGCCGTTGTGGCAAAAATGACACACGTTGGCGAAGTAACGTATTGAAACGTATTGGTTTTTGGGCGCTGGCGCAACTTGCGTTACTGGTTTCTGCTCGCAGTTCCGTCCGTGACGGGCGTTGCCGCGGTGGCCGCATCGCCGCCTTCCTGACTGGCGCGCAGCACGGTTTCCGCGAGCCAGATTTCCAGCGGCGCACCGGCCTGCAGGGCGGCGTCCTCGGCCGCGCGGCGCGCCTGCTCGCTCACGCCGTCGATCTCCCAGTGACGTCCGTCGCGGGAGCGTTTGCGGTTGGGCATCAATGCTGCTCCCGTTTGGCGGCGGCGGGTCCGGCCATCGCGCTGCCGGCGTTGCCTTGCTCCGGCAATTCCGCCTATTGTGCGGCCGCCCGCGGGCCGGGCGCCATTCAACATCGCGCGATTGGGGCGTAGCCAAGCGGTAAGGCAGCGGATTTTGATTCCGCCATTCCCTGGTTCGAATCCAGGCGCCCCAGCCAGATCCCGTCGCAGTGTCGGAGGCTATTCCGCCGCGCCGCGCGCGCCAACGGCCATCCTGGCGCTGCCGGGCGCCGGCGCGCCGCTGCTGAGCGCGATGCCTTCGTAGCCCTTCTGCGCCACGTCCTTCAGCGCCGCCGCCCATTTCGGCGCGCCGCCGTTGTAGACGAAGTAGCGCACCTTGCCTTCCTCGTGGCCCTCGACGTTGGAGTTGTAGCCGGTGAACCACGACTTGGCCTTGCGCATCAGCATGACCGAGTACATCTGCACCACGTGATCGGTCCAGCGCCGCTCGGCCTCGACCGTCGCCTCGGCGCGCAGATAGCCGTGCTCGCGCACGTATTCCAGCAGCCCCGTGCACCAGTTGACTCCGGTCTCGATGCCGCGCGGATAGTTGGTCGAGGCCGAGCCGCTCTGCGGGCCGGCCGGCATCAGCATGTTGGGGAAGCCGTGCACCATCATGCCGAGGAAGGTGGTCGGGCTTTCCTTCCACTTCTCGCGCAGGGTCTCGCCGCCGACGCCGCGAATGTCGATATGGTCGAACGAGCCGGTGATGGCGTCGAAGCCGGTGGCGTAGACGATGATGTCGAACTCGAACTCGCGGTCGGAGGTGCGCAGGCCCTTCTCGGTGACGCTCTCGAGCGGCGTCTCGCTGATGTCGACCAGCTCGACGTTGTCGCGGTTGTAGGCTTCGTAATAGTTGGTCTCCAGCGGCACGCGCTGCACGCCGAAGCCGTGGTCGCGCGGGATCAGCTTCTCGGCGACCTTCTGGTCCTTGACGCGACGACGGATGCGGTCGGCCAGGTACTCTGAGATCTCCGCATTGGCCTTCTCGTCGGTGAAGATCTCGCGGAAATTCTGCAGCCAGATGCCGAAGCCCGGCTCGTCGTACAGCCGGTCCCACAGCTTGATGCGTTCCTCGCGGCTGACCTCGTAGAAGCCGCGGCGGTCGGGCTCGTGCTCGAAGCCGCCCGGCGTGCGCGCGCAGACGGCGAAGATCTCGTCGTAGCGTTTCCTGATATCGGCCATCTCCTGTTCGGAGATCTTGCTGTTGTTGAGCGGCGCCGCCCAGTTGGGCCGGCGCTGGAAGACGGTCAGGTGGCCGACCTTGTCGGCGATCTCGCCGATCACCTGGATGGCGGTGGCGCCGGTGCCGATGACGGCGACCCTCTTGCCCTTGAGATCGACCGGCTCGTGCGGCCAGTGGAAGGTGTGGAACGAGCGGCCCTTGAACTTGTCCATGTCCTTGAGCCGCGGATAGGTCGGGGTCGACAGCAGGCCGAGCGCCATGACGACGAAGCGGCAGGTCAGCTCGCGCCCGTCCGAGACCTTCAGCCGCCACAGGGTGTTGGCCTCGTCGAAATGCGCCGCCTCGACGCGGCAGTTGAACTGCATGTGCCGGCGCAAATCGAACTTGTCGGCGACGTAGTTCAGGTAGCGCAGATTTTCCGGCTGGCCGGAGAAGCGCTCCTTCCAGTGCCACTCGTTCAGCAGCTCCTTCGAGAAGGAATAGCCGTAGGTGTAGCTTTCCGAATCGAAGCGCGCGCCGGGATAGCGGTTCCAGTACCAGGTGCCGCCGAGATCCGGGGCGGAGTCGAGCACCGTGGCGTTGATGCCGAGATCGACCAGACGCTTGATCTGGTAGATTCCGGC
>JBFWZG010000071.1:0-17174 GCA_050185515.1 Reyranellaceae bacterium | reverse complement strand
CGCTCGCCATACTGCGCGCGGCAGTGCAGGGGGCGTGGCGATGAGCGGCAGCAGGCAGACCCAGAACCATCCGGAAAAGACCGACGGACGGCGCATCGCCGCCGCCGAGGGCGTGCAGGCCAGCCTGGAATACCTCTATCGCGAGGCGCGCAGCGCCAGGCTCGGCAAGCCGGCGTCGCTGATCCTGGCGGCGGCGGAAGCGACCCGCCGCGAGGCCGTGCGCCTGCGCGCCGATGCGCCGATCGACGGCGGGCTGGTGCCGCGCAACGTCACGGTCGCCGGCCGGCGCACCAGCGTGCGGCTGGAGCCGGAAATGTGGGAGGCGCTGCACGAGGTGGCGCGGCGCGAGGCGGTCACCATCCACGACGTCTGCACCATCGTGGCGCAGCGGCGCACGCGCTCGTCGCTGACGGCGGCGCTGCGGGTGTTCGTGCTGGGCTATTTCCGCGCCGCGGCGACCGAGAGCGGCCACAGCGAGGTCGGCCACGGCGTCGCCGCGTCGCGCGACCGCGAGGCCGCGGCGTAGAGCGTCAGCCGGCGTTGCGCCGGGCCGTACCCTCGTCGGCGCTCTTTTCCGCCACGTTGCCTTCGTCGTCGCCGGTGTAGAACTCCGGATAGACGCGGCGCACGACTTCGCTGTCCGACGACCAGGTATGGCAGGTGTCGAGCACGACGGGACGGCGGCGCGGTCCGGGATCGGGCTCGGCGACGCCGTTGCGCCGGCGCCAGTCGCGCATCAATTCCTTGGCGCGTTCGGAGAAGATCGTCTGGAACGCCACCGTCGCCACCGGCCCGAGCAATTCGGCGATATGCACGCAGCTGTCGCGGCCGGGAATGCGCTTGCGCAGCTCCTTGCGAAAGCCCGGGCCGATGCTGGCGCCGATCAGCCGCTTGAAGTTGGGCGTCGCCTCGGGGCAGATGCGGTAGGGCGTGTGGTCGGAGACCGCCTCGACGTCGTGGATGACGTACTTGTCGTCGACCGTGAGGCGAATCCACATCTCGTGGATCGGATCCTCCGGCCGCATCACACCACGATAATCGGTGCGATGCTCGTAGGTCTTCAGGTCTGTGATGTGGCCCTCGATGTCCCACAGCCCGTCATGGCGGAAATAGCCGCGGCATTCCACGAGCCTGGTATGCAGGTGCTGACGCTCCACGGGGGCGGGAAGGGGCATGACCATACTCCGGAAGTGAACGCTCGTTCAGTGGAGTATATAGCGACCCGCGTGCGCGCCGCGCAAGCGCCCTGCCGCCTCAGGCGTCCTCGCCGTTCTCGCCTTCCGGACCGGGCGGGGTGATGCGCAGCGATGTGACTCGATGGCGTTCGCGGCCGAGAATCTCGAAGCGGAAGCCGTAGAAGGTGTAATGCTGGCCGACCTCGGGGATGCGACGCGCCTCGTGCAGCACCAGACCGGCGATGGTGGTGGCTACGTCCTCGGGCAGGTTCCAGCCCAGCTCGCGGTTGAGATCGCGCACCGGCACCTGGCCCTCGGCGACGTAGGTGCCGTCGGCCTCGGCGGCGACGCCGACCACCGGCACGTCGTGCTCGTCGGCGATGTCGCCGACGATCTCCTCGAGGATGTCCTCGAGCGTGACGATGCCCAGCAGCGCGCCGTATTCGTCGACCACCAGCGCGAAATGCTCGCGCCGCTGGCGGAACGCCTGCAGCTGGTCGGACAATGTGGTGCTTTCGGGAATGAACCAGGGCGGGCTGGCATGGGCGACGACGTCGAGATCGTCGAGCCGGTCGGCGTTGGCGTGGACCGCCCGCAGCAGCGCCTTGGCGTGGATGACGCCGACGATGTTGTCGGATTCCTTGCGGTAGAGCGGGATGCGGGTATGCGGGCTGGCCAGCACCTGCTCGAGAATGGCCTGCGGCGGCTGGTCGGCGTCGATCAGGGTAAGGTTGCCGCGATGGGTCATGACGTCCGACACCGCCAGATCGCCCAGGTCGAGGATCGAACGCAACATGTGGCGCGAATGCGGCGTCTCCGGCTCGGCGGCGGCATGCATCTCGATAGCGCCGCGCAGCACGTCCTCGTTCTGCTCCGCCTCCTGCGCGTCGTCGCGACGGCGCACGCCGGCGGCCTGCAATATGGCGGTGACGATGGCCTGCACCGTCATGGCCGGCGGCGCGAACAGCACGACGACGACGCGGACGATCGGCGCCACCGCCAGCGCCATGCGGTCGGAGTGCATGATGGCGTAGGTCTTGGGCAGCACCTCGGAGAAAATCAGCACCATCAGCGTGACGGCGACGGTGGCGTAGGCGATGCCGGCTTCGCCAAACAGGCCGATCAGGATGCCGGTGGTCAGCGCCGAGGCCAGGATGTTGACCGTGTTGTTGCCCAGCAGCAGAGCGCCGATCATGCGCTCCTTCTGCTCGTGCAGCCGGATGACCAGGGCGGCGCGCGCGTTGCCCTGCTGCGCCAGGCGCAGCATGCGCGGCAGCGACACGCCGGTCAGCGCCGTCTCGGCGCCGGAGAAGAAGGCGGAGAGCAGCAGGCAGGCAAGCACCGCGCCCCCGGAGAGGAAAAGAGCGTCTTCCATCGTCTCAGGCGGCCAGGGCGCGATCGAGCGCGCCGCGCACCGTCTCGACCGACACGTCCCTGGCGATGAAGGCGCGCCCGATGCCGCGCGCCAGGATGAAAGTCAGCCTGCCGTCGCGCGTCTTCTTGTCGTGCATCATGTGCTCGATCAGCGCCGCGCTGTCCCAGCGGCGCTGCCCGACGGTGCGGGCATCGGCCGGCAAGTCGGTGGCGGCGTAGTGCGCGCGCAGGCGGGCCACGTCGGCCGGCGGGCACAGTCCCATGGCGGCCGACATCTCCAGCGCCATGACCATGCCGATGGCGACCGCCTCGCCGTGCAGCAGCGCGCCGCCGTAGCCGGTTTCGGCCTCCAGCGCGTGGCCGAAGGTATGGCCGAGATTGAGCAGCGCCCGCGCCCCGCCCTCGCGCTCGTCCTCGGCGACGATGCGCGCCTTGGCGCGGCAGGAAACGGCGACGGCCTCGGCGCGCAGGGCGCGGTCGCCGGCCAGCAGCGCCGGTCCGTTCCGCTCCAGCCAGGCGAAGAAGGCGGCATCGTCGATCAGCCCGTACTTGACCACTTCGGCGTAGCCCGCGCGCAGCTCGCGCGCCGGCAGCGTGTCGAGTAGCGCCATGTCGGCCAGCACCAGCCGCGGCTGATGGAAGGCGCCGATCAGATTCTTGCCGTAGGCCGAGTTGATGCCGGTCTTGCCGCCGACCGAGCTGTCGACCTGGGCCAGCAGGGTGGTGGGGATCTGCACGAAATCCAGTCCGCGCAGCAGCACGGCGGCGGCAAAGCCGGTCAGATCGCCGACCACCCCACCGCCCAGCGCCACCAGCAGCGTGCCGCGATCGGGCCGCTGCGCGAGGATGCCGTCGAGCAGGCGGCCGAAGGACTGGAACTCCTTGCTGGCTTCGCCGGCCGGCACGGTGAGGGAGGCGGCGGCGATGCCGGCCTGGGCGAGCGAGGTCTGGAGGCGCGCCAGATAGAGCGGGGCCACGCCATCGTCGGAAACGACGACGGCGCGGCGCGCGCCGGTGGCGGCGGCGATCTTCTCGCCGGCGCAGTCGAGCAGGCCGGCGCCAATCTCGATGTCGTAGGAGCGCTCGCCGAGCGCCACCGGAACGCGGATCAGAGCGTCGTTCATGGCGTCACGACATCGCGCTGCGGGCGCGATCGGGCTCGCGACCGAGGAAGGCCTGCAGCGCATCGAGCACGTCCTGTGTCGTCTGGTCGAGAGGCAGGTCGCGGCTGTCGACGGTGATGTCCGCTTCGGCGTAAATCGGGTAGCGCCGGCGCATGAGATCCTCGAGCACCTGGCGCGGTTCGCCCTGCTTCAACAGCGGCCGGTTGGAGCGGCGCATCACGCGTTCGAGCAGCAGCGGCAGCTCGGCCCGCAGCCAGACCGAAATGCCGCGACGCTTGACCAGCGCGCGCGTGGCATCGTCGATGAAGGCGCCGCCGCCGGTGGCCAGCACGTGCACCGGCTGGTCGAGCAGGCGGGCCATGACGCGGCGCTCGCCGTCGCGGAAGGCAGCCTCGCCATGGGCGGCGAAGAATTCCTCGATGGTGCAGCCGGCCGCCTGCTCGATCTCGTGATCGGCGTCGATGAAGGGCAGCGACAGACGGCTGGCGAGACGGCGGCCGATGGCGCTCTTGCCCGCGCCCATCAGCCCCACGAGCACGATGGTGCGCGGGGGAACGAAAGGGGGCGGTGCGGACGTCACGGCGATGGCCTCGGCGGTTCGATTTCACGTTGCCATCAGCGCGCCAAGATGCGATCTAAACGGCTGACAGGCCGTAATATTGCCGCGAATGACGCTTAGCACAAGAAGCGCCGGCCGTGGCGTATTGCGCCGGCGGCAGGTCGGGACGCGGTCGCGTTCCGGTCGTCCTCCGCCCGTCGAAACGAACCGCCCAACAGCCCGCCGGCCGCCATGAGAAGATTCGCCCTGATCCTGATCGCCGTTCTGCTCGTCGTCGCGCTTGGCGGTCTGGCACTACTTGGCCTGGTCGATCTGCCGCCCCCAACCCGAACCATCGAAACGACCCTGCCCAATGACCGGCTTACGCGCTGAGTTCATCGCGCTGGCGCTGATCGCGTTGGTCGGCCTGCCGGCCGCCGCGCAGCAGCCGACCCAGCTTCTGGTGCCGCCGCAATCGCTCGGCGCGCCGCTCGGCGGCACGACGCAGCCCGTCGCCCAGCCAACCGCCCCGCCGTCGGGGGCCTCCGGCCCGGCCGGGCAGCGGCTGCAGGATTTCTATGGCGGCCCGGTGCAGCGCGGCGGCGCGCTGGCGCCGGTCGACAACGCCTCCGTCGGCATCGTCGAGACCGCCGCCTCCGGCCTGCCGGCCGAGATGTGGCGCGGCACTGACCGGGCGGCGGCGACGCAGCTGATCGCCGCGCTGCCCGGCGCGCCGCGCTCGCGCATCCTGCGCGACCTGCAGTTTCGTCTGCTGACGACCATGGCGGTGCCGCCGCTGGGCGCGCCGGCGCCGGGCCAGGATTTCACCGGCCAGCGCATCGCCAAGCTCGCCGATATGGGCGAGGCCGAGGCGGTCGGCCAGATGATGCAGGCCTCGGGCCCGATGTCGGGCGACGCCGCACAACGGCTCAATGTCGAGAACCAGCTCGCCGCCGGCGACGTCAAGAACGCCTGCGCCACGCCGCAGGCGCCGGCATCGAGCGATCCTTTCTGGACCAAGCTGATGATCGTCTGCCAGGTGGTGGCGGGCCAGGGCGCGCAGGCTATGCTGAACGTCGACCTCATGCGCGAGCGCGGCATCAGCGACACCGGATTCTACGTCGCCGTCGACTACGCGCTGGGCACGCGCACCGGCAAGCCGCCGGCCGATATCGGCACCGACCTGCTGTCGCAGGCGCTGCTGCGGGCGGTCAATCCCAAGGCCAGCGGCCGCATCAACGACCAGACCGCGCCGGCGACCTTGCGGCAGATCGCGGCAAATACGGCGGCCGGGCTGGCGCAGCGCATCGAGGCGGCCGAGCGCGGCGAGGCGCTGGGCGTGATCGACCCGCGCCAGCTGCTCGAGCTCTACCAGGCGGGCGCCGACGCCCCGGGTCTGGCGCCGCAGGTGCGCAAGCGCGCCAAGGCGGTGCGCGATGCGGTGCAGGCGACCGAGCTGTCGGACAAGGTGGCGGCGATGCAGGCGGCGTTCCGCGCCGCCGAGGACAGCGCGCTGTTCACCACCATGTCGCGGGTGCTGGGCGAACTGCTGATCAAGATCTATCCCGAGCACAAGACGGCGCCGATGGCGGCCGATACCGCGCGCGCCTTTTTGGCGCTGAACGACTTTCCCCGCGCCGTCGAGTGGTACTACACGGTGGCGGGCGGGGCGACGATCGATCCGCAATACGAGGCGCCCACCGTGGCGCTGTGGCCGGTGATGCAGCTCGCCGACAACGTCAGCAGCATTCCCTGGGAGCCGGACTTCCTGGCGAAATGGCAGGCGCTGAACGCCAAGCAGCGCAACGCCGCGCGGCGCAACCAGGTGCTGGCGGCGCTGCTGGGCGCGCTGGCCGAACCCTATGATCGCGCCGAGCTGCCGCCGCCGGCCCAGGGCGCGCGCTTCGCACCGCCGCCGCAGGCGGTGCTGGCGCGGCTGGCGCAGAGCGCGCCGCAGGGCAAGGTGGCCGAGTCGGTGGCGCTGATCGCGCAGGCCGCCGGCGAGACCGAGCTGACGTCGCTGGCGCCGGCGACGCTGAACGCCATCATCGTCGGGCTGCGCCAGATCGGCTTGCCGGACGTCGCCCGCCGCTTCGCCGTCGAAGTGGCGCTGGCGCACGCGCTCTAGCATGGCCGCGCCGTCCGGCGGCGGCGGAGAACGGCGCGGCCGGCGCCGGCGCGAGAAGCCGCCACGGCCGCGCGCCGTCGAAGCCTTCTTCGAGATGATGCAGGCCGAGCGCGGCGCCTCGCGCAACACGCTCCAATCCTACGGCAACGATCTCGACGCGCTTGGCGCATTTCTCGACGGTCGCGGCGCGACGGTCGAAAGCGCCGGCAGCGACGAGCTGCGCGCCTGGCTGGCGGCGGCGGCCGGGCGGGGGTTCTCGCCCAGCACCGCCGCGCGCCGGCTGTCGAGCCTGCGGCAGTTCTACCGCTTCCTGGTGGCCGAAGGGCTGCGCGCCGACGATCCCGCGGCCGCGCTCGACAGCCCGCGCCAGGGCCGCCGGCTGCCCAAGATCCTCAGCGTCGAGGAGGTGGACGCGCTGCTGACTGCGGCGGGCGGGCTCGAGGGCGTCGCGGGGTTCCGCACGCGGGCGCTGCTGGAGACGATCTACGCCACCGGCATGCGGGTGTCGGAACTGGTAGGTCTGCCGCTGGCGGCGGTGGAGCGCGATCCGCAGATGCTGGTGGTGCGCGGCAAGGGCGACAAGGAGCGGCTGGTGCCGCTCAGCGAGCCGGCGCGCGAAGCGATCGCCGCCTGGCGCGAGGTGCGCGAGCGGCTGCCCCTGAGCGGGCGGGCGCAGCGCTATCTCTTCCCCTCGCGCCGCACGGCGGAAGGACACCTGACGCGCCAGCGCTTCGGACAGACGCTGAAGGAACTGGCGCTCGCCGCCGGGCTCGATCCGGCACGCGTCTCGCCGCACGTGCTGCGCCATGCCTTCGCCAGCCACCTGCTGGCGGGCGGCGCCGATCTGCGCGCCGTGCAGACCATGCTGGGCCACTCCGACATTTCGACGACGCAGATCTACACCCACGTGCTCGACGAGCGCCTCAAGGCCCTGGTCGACCAGCACCACCCGCTGGCGGGGCGGAAGGAGTAGGATCGCGCGCTGCCTGGGTGCGTTGACAAGGCGCGGGTCTTGGCCCAAAACCGGGGCGATTTCGCATCCGCAGCATAGCCAGAATCGCGAGGGATCATGAGCTTCAAGCAGATCGAGCCGGCGCCCAGCCGCCTGAACCGTTCCGAATTGTCGGTGCCGGGCAGCCGTACGGAGCTGTTCGAAAAGGCGGCGAAGAGCGCGGTCGACGTGATCTTCCTCGATCTCGAGGACGCGGTGGCGCCCGACGCCAAGCCGCAGGCGCGCAAGAACATCATCCAGGCGCTGAACGAGATCGACTGGCGCGGCAAGACGCTGTCGATGCGCATCAACGGGCTCGACACGCATTACGCCTATCGCGACCTGGTGGAAGTGCTGGAAGGCGCGCCGGGCAAGCTCGACCTGGTAATGATCCCCAAGGTCGGCACGGCGTCCGACGTCTATGCCGTCGACATGCTGATCACGCAGATCGAAACCGCGACCGGCGCCAAGAAGCGCATCGGCCTGGAGATGATCATCGAATCGGCCATGGGCATGCAGAACATCGACGCCATCGCCGGCGCCAGCAAACGCAACGAATCGCTGCATTTCGGCGTCGCCGACTACGCCGCCTCGATCAAGGCCAAGACGGTCGACATCGGCGGCCCGCATCCCGACTACGGCGTGCTGACGGCCAAGGACGCGTCCGGCAAGCGCGATTTCTTCTGGGCCGATCCGTGGCACTACGCGATCTCGCGCATGGTGGTGGCGGCCCGCACGCACGGGCTGCGCGCGGTCGACGGCCCGTTCGGCGACTTCTCCGATCCCGACGGCTACCGCGCCCAGGCCAACCGGGCGCTGGTGCTTGGCTGCGAGGGCAAATGGGCGATCCATCCTTCGCAGGTGGCGCTGGCCAACGAGGTGTTCGGGCTCAAGGAAGAGGAAGTGAAGAAGGCGCGGCGCATCATCGAGGCGATGCTGCAGGCGCAGAAGGAAGGCAAGGGCGCGGTGGCGCTCGACGGCAAGCTGATCGACAACGCCTCGATCAAGCAGGCCCAGGTCATGGTCGACATGGCCGAGCGCGTCGGCATGAAGGCGTGACGCAGTGCGAAATTGCAGCCGTCGGTAAGGCATCGAAAACCGGCTGGCGTCGGTGCGCCGCGATGCGTAGGGTAAACCCACGCAGCACACCTTGAACCGCCGGGCGGCCGGGCCGCGCGGCAACGAGCCGACCTTCCAGCCGAGCAGGGCCGGGCGATGGCAGATGTAAACGACCGGGAACCGTCGATGAACTCCTTTCTCGACTTCGAACAGCCGATCGCGGAGCTCGAAGGCAAGATTCTCGAACTGCGCCATGCCTCCGAGGGCAAGGACGTCAATATCGCCGAGGAGGTCTCGCGGCTCGAGGGCAAGGTCGAGAAGCTGCTGAAGCAGACCTACGGCAAGCTCAGCGCCTGGCAGAAGGTCCAGGTGGCGCGCCATCCCAACCGGCCGCACTGCCTCGACTATATCGGCAAGCTGATCGGCGAGTTCACGCCGCTGGCCGGCGATCGCGGCTTCGCCGAGGACGCCGCCATCGTCGGCGGGCTGGGCCGTTTTCGCGGCGTGCCGGTGGTGGTGATCGGCCAGGAGAAGGGCCACGACACCGAAACGCGGCTGAAGCACAATTTCGGCATGGCGCGGCCGGAGGGCTACCGCAAGGCGCAGCGGCTGATGCGGCTGGCCGACCGCTTCAACCTGCCGGTGATCACCTTGGTCGACACGGCCGGCGCCTATCCCGGCGTCGGCGCCGAGGAGCGCGGCCAGGCCGAGGCGATCGCCCGCTCGATCGAGGTCTGCCTCGACGTGCAGGTGCCGCTGGTGTCGGTGGTGATCGGCGAGGGCGGTTCGGGCGGCGCGGTGGCGCTGGCGGCGGCCAATCGCGTGCTGATGCTGGAACACTCGGTCTATTCGGTGATCTCGCCCGAAGGCTGCGCCTCGATCCTGTGGCGCTCGCCGGATCAGTCGAAGGAGGCGGCCGAGGCGCTGAAGCTGACCGCCGAGGATCTGCTGGAACTCGGCGTGATCGACGCCATCGTGGCCGAACCGCTGGGCGGAGCGCATCGCGAGACGGCGCAGACCATCGCCGCGGTCGGCGACGCCATCGAGAAGGAGCTGGCGGCGCTGCGGCCGCTGTCGGGCGCCGAGCTGCGCAAGGCGCGGCGCGAGAAATTCCTCGCCATGGGCCAGGTCGGGCTGGCGTGATCGGGCGGGCTCGCGCGCCTCGATGCTGAAACTTTCCGTTCTCGACCAGTCGCCGATCCGCAAGGGCGGCACGCCGGCGCAGGCCATCGGCGAGACGCTGGAACTGGCGCAACTCGCCGACCGTCTGGGCTTTCTGCGCTACTGGGTGGCCGAGCATCACAGCTCGGACGCGCTGGCTGGTGCGGCGCCGGAGATCCTGATCGGCAAGATCGCCTCGATCACGCGCGACCTGCGCGTCGGCTCGGGCGGGGTGATGCTGAGCCACTACGCCGCGCTGAAGGTGGCTGAGACCTTCCGCACGCTGGAGACGCTCTATCCCGGGCGCATCGATCTGGGCATCGGCCGGGCTCCGGGCAGCGATCAGCGCACGGCGCGGGCGCTGCAGGCCGGGCCGGAGGCCTACGGCATCGACTACTACCCCTATCAGATGCGCGACCTGATGGCGTTCCTGCACGATGCGCTGCCGGCCGACCACCAGTTCGCCGGCATCGTTGCCAACCCGCAGGCGCCGACGGCGCCGGAAGTTTGGGTGCTGGGCTCGTCCGATCAGAGCGCGGCCTATGCGGCGCATTTCGGCCTGCCCTTCTCCTTCGCCCATTTCATCTCGCCGCAGGGCGGGCCGTCGGTGGTGGAAGCCTATCGCCGGCATTTCAAGCCGTCGGCGCTGCACGAGACTCCGCTGGCCAATGTCGGCATCGCCGTGCTGTGCGCCGACACCGAGGCGAAGGCGGAGGAACTCGCGGCCAGCCGCGATCTTTGGGTGCTCAGGCTGCTGACGACGGGTAATGCCGGGCAGATCCCGCCGCCCGACGAGGCGAAGGCGATGAAGTATTCCGACGAGCAGCGCGCCTGGCTGCGCCGCATCCGCTCGCGCACCGTGGTCGGCACGCCGGAGCAGGTGCGCGCCGGGCTGCTGGCCAGGTCGCGGGAGTACGGCGTCGACGAGTTCGTCTGCGTCACCATCTGCTACGAGCACAAGGATCGGCTGCGCTCCTACGAATTGCTGGCGCAGGCCTTCGAGCTCGAGGCGCGGCAGGCGGCATGACGGGCATCCGCTACTATTTCGAGGATCTGCACGAGGGCCAGAACTGGACCTTCGGCACGTGGAGCCTGACGGCCGACGAGATCGTCGCCTTCGGCCGCGAATACGATCCGCAGCCGATCCACACCGATCCGGGCTTCGCCGGCAACACCGCGTTCGGCGGCGTCATCGCCAGCGGCTGGCAGAGCTGCCTGAAATGCATCCGCCTGTTCGTCGACGGGGTAATGCGCGAGACCGCCGGCCTGAGCTCGCCGGGCTTGAGCGAAGTCAGCTGGTTCAAGCCGGTCAAGGCCGGCGAGACTATCACCGCCCGCGCCGAGGTGACGAAGGTCGAGCCGTCCGAGACGCGTCCCGATCGCGGCAAGGTGCATTTCCACATTTTCGGAACCGACGCCGCGGGCAAGCCGGTGGTGTCGATGCGCGGCTTCTTTTTCATTGCCCGCCGGCCGGCCTAGAGTCACGCTCGGGGCAAGCGGCCGGCACAGGTCGCGCGATCTGAGGGAGGCTGGCGGTGAACGAACTGCCCCTGCGGGAGATCACGGCGAAGGAAAAATCGGACTACGAGCGCGACGGCGTGGTCAATCTCGCCGGCATGTTCGACGCCGAGTGGGTCGAACGGCTGCGCGCGGCCATCCAGCGCGACATGGACGATCCCGGTCCGATGGCGACCAACTTCAACGCCGAGGGCACGCCCGGCCGCTTCTTCGGCGACATGTTCATGTGGACGCGCGATCCGGATTTTCGTGCCGTGTTTCTCGACTCCGCCGGCCCGGCCATCGCCGCCGAGATGATGGGCGCGAAGAAGGTCAACGTCTTCTACGACCAGCTCTTCGCCAAGGAGCCCGGCACCGCCAAGCCGACGCCGTGGCACCAGGACCAGCCCTACTGGGCGGTGAAGGGCTGGCAGGTGACGACGCTGTGGATCGCGCTCGACGCGATCGACCGCGACAACGGCGCGGTCGAGTTCATCGCCGGCTCGCACAAATGGGATCGCTGGTTCCGGCCCGTCGCCTTCAAGGAAGGCAACCACAACGACGCGCGCTACCAGAAATCGCCCTATGAGAAAGTGCCCGACATCGAGAACGAACGAGACAGGCACGACATCAAATGGTTCCGCCAGCAGCCGGGCGACGTGCTGGTGTTCCACTCGATGATCATGCACGGCGCGCCGGCCAATACGACCATGAGCCGCCGCCGCCGCGGTCTGGCGCTGCGCTATACCGGCGACGACGTGGTCTACGATCCGCGCGAGGGCACGTTCCAGATGGTGCGCGAGCCCGGCATTCCGGCCGGCGCGCCGATGGATTGCGATCTGTTCCCGAAGGTCTGGCCGCGCGCCTGATATTTCAGGAAAGCCGTTTCCACATCATCATCCGCCGCGCCGGGTCGTGGCCGAGTGCGGCGTGTTCGGCGTTCATGGCGCGGATGGCATCGCCGAAAGCGCTCTCGGGCATTTCCGAAAAGCCCTGGCGTTCGTAGTAGCCCTGGTTCCATGCCACGTCGCGATAGGTCGACAGCACCAGCGTGTCGAAGCCCTCGCGTCGCGCCCAGTCGGCGACTTCGCGGATCAGCGCGCCGCCGATCCCCTTGCGGCCGTGCTCGGGCAGTACAGACAACTGGTCGAGCATGGCGAAATCGTCGATCTCGCCGGCCAGCGCGAAGCCGATCGGCCGATCGGCATCGTCGCAGGCGACCCAGACCGGGCCGCGACGCAGCCGCTCGTGGCTGGCGTTGGGCATGCCGAGCACGACATGCAGCCCGACCGTGGCGAAAATCTCGTCGGCCGCCGCCTCGATCTCGTTGAGGCGTGAGAACTCGTCCTCGCGGGCGCTCCTGATCCTGACCATCGCTCAGTTGTGCCGGGCGATCTCGACCTTGGCAATGGCGTCGCGATGCACTTCGTCGGGTCCGTCGCCGATGCGCATGAAGCGGGCCGTGGCCCATGGATCGGTGAGGCGAAAGGCGGTGTCGACGCCTCCCGCGCCGTGGATCTGGATGGCGCGGTCGATAACCCGCTGGGCGACGTTGGGCGCCACCACCTTGATCATGGCGATCTCGCGCCGCGCGGCCTTGTTGCCGACCTTGTCCATCATCCAGGCGGCCTTCAGGGTCAGCAGGCGCGCCTGCTCGATCTCCATGCGGCTTTCGGCGACCCAGTGGCGGGTGACGCCCATCTCGGCGATGGTCTGGCCGAAGGCGACGCGGCTCTTGGCGCGCTTGATGAGCGCCTCCAGCGCTCGTTCGGCTGCGCCCAGCAGGCGCATGCAGTGATGGATGCGGCCGGGCCCCAGCCTTCCCTGCGCGATCTCGAAGCCGCGCCCTTCGCCCAGCAGCATGTTGGACGCCGAAACGCGCACCTTGTCGAACACCAGCTCGGCATGGCCGTGCGGCGCGTGATCGAAACCGAACACGGTGAGGTTGCGTACATGCTTTATGCCGGGCGTGTCCATCGGCACCAGGATCATCGACTGCTGCTGGTGCTTCGGGCCGGTCGAACTGGTGCGGCCCATGACGATGGCGATCTTGCAGCGCGGGTCGGGCGCTCCCGAGCTCCACCATTTGCGGCCCTCGATGACGTAGGAATCGCCGTCGCGGCGGATCGCGGTCCGGATGTTGGTGGCATCGGAGGAGGCGACGGCCGGCTCGGTCATGCAGAACACCGAGCGCATCTCGCCGGCCAGCAGCGGCTTCAGCCAACGCTCCTTCTGCTCCGGCGTGCCGTAGCGGTCGAGCACCTCCATGTTGCCGGTATCCGGCGCCGAGCAATTGAAGACTTCCGGCCCGATGGTCGAGCGCCCCATGATTTCGCACAAGGGCGCGTATTCGAGATTGGTCAGCCCGGCGCCGTGCTCGGATTCGGGCAGGAACAGGTTCCACAGCCCGGCGGCGCGGGCCTTGGCCTTCAGTTCGTCGAGCACCGGCGGCACCGTGGTCCAGCGTTCCTTGCCGTGGCCGAGCTGGCTCTCGTAGACTTGCTCGGCAGGGTAGACGTGCTGGTCCATGAAGCGCTCGAGCTGCTCGCGCAGCGCCTCGACCTTGGGCGAAAAGGCAAAATCCATTCGTTTCCTCCGCGATCGCGGGCCATCATGGCGGGGTGAACGGTCGTTTACAAGAACGGGGAGCGACGCCGGCATGATGCAGGACACCGCCTATCTTTCCGCCGCCGAGCTCGAGAAGCTCTATCGCGCGGAGAAGCTGTCGCCGGTCGAGGCGACCAAGGCGGCGCTGGCCCGCATCGAGCGGGTCAACCCGAAGCTCAACGCCTTCATGGTGGTCGACGCCGAGCGCGCCCTGCTGGCGGCGCAGCGTTCGGAACGGCGCTGGCGCCAGCACGCCCCGCTGTCGGCGCTGGACGGCCAGCCCGTCACAATCAAGGACACGCTGAACCTGCACGGGCATCCGACGCGCGCCGGATCGCGCACGACGCCGGAAACGCCGAGCCCCGAGGACAGCCCGGAGGCGGCGCGGCTGAAGGAAGCCGGCGCCATCATTCTCGGCAAGACCACGACGCCGGAGTTCGGCTGGAAGGGCATGACCGACGGCCCGCTGTTCGGCATCACGCGCAATCCATGGAATCTCGAGCGCACGCCGGGCGGCTCCTCGGGCGGCGCGGCGGCGGCGCTGGCTGCCGGCATCGGCACGCTGGCGGTTGGCACCGACGGCGGCGGATCGATCCGCATTCCTTCCTCCTATTGCGGGCTGTTCGGCATCAAGCCGACCTTCGGCCGCGTACCGCATTATCCGCATGCCGGACCGTTCACGACGCTGGTGTCGTCGGGGCCGATGGCGCGCAGCGTCAGGGATGCGGCGCTGATGCTCGACGAGCTGGCGCGGCCGGACACGCGCGACTGGCATGCGCTGCCCTATGACGGCGAGAGCTTCGCCCGCGATCTCGGCCATGGCGTCGGCGGGCTGCGCATCGCCTTCAGCCGCAATTTCGGCGAGGCCGCGGTCGAGCCGGAAATCGCAAGCATAGTTGCGAAGGCGGCGCAGGATTTCGCCGATCTCGGGGCGACGGTCGAGGAGGTCGGCGCCGTGGTGCCGGCGTTGCGACCGACATTCGAGAAGTACTGGCTGGCGGGGTTCGGCTACATCCTGGCGAACATCGCGCCGGAGAAGCATGCGCTGCTCGATCCGCATTTCCTGCCCCTGGCGCAGCAGGGACTGGCCGTGACCAAGGACGAGTATTTCGCCGGCCACATGGCGCGAATCGAGCTCGGTACGCGGCTGGAGCGTTTCTTCGCCGATTGGGACCTGCTGCTGACGCCGACCATGCCGGTGCCGCCGCCGCTGGCCTCGACCGCCTATCACGTACAGGGCAACGACCGCTGGGCGCACGCCACGCCCTTCACCGTGCCGTTCAACTACACCGGCCAGCCGGCGGCCTCCATTCCCTGCGGCGTCTCGGCGGCCGGCCTGCCGGTCGGCCTGCAGATCGTCGGTCCGCGCTTCTCGGAGCGGAAAATCCTGCAGGCGGCGGCGGCCTACGAACGGGCGAACCCGATGCGCTGGCCGCAGCCAGCGATCAACCGCAACCTCGCGCTTTAGAGCCGCTCCACCCGGCAGAGGCGGAACGGCCACGGCACGAGATTGGCCTTTACCGCCTGGCAATCGCCGGTCAGGCGCAGATCGAAGCGCGCCAGAACGCGCGGCGTGCGCTCGTCGTCCTGCGGGCCGAACAGCGCATAGAGCGGACCCTGATGCTGCGCCAGCAGGCGGCGTACGACCGGTTCGTAGCCGCGGTCGGGCGTCTGATAGAGATAGGGCCAGTCGCTGACGGTGACGAAGCGGATCTGCGGCGGCAGATGCGGGATCATGAAGGCCGTCGGCCGGTCGCCGGGCAGCAGTACGATGGTGCGCGCGGGATCGGCAAGGCGCGGCGGGGTTTCGATCTCGACGAAACTTTCGCTCCAGGGCGCGCGCATGGGATCGGGAAAATCGACATAGGTGGTGAAGGCGGCGGCAAGCAGCGACAGGGCGGCGGCGGCGCGGGCGGCGATGGCGCGGGTAGGCGGGATGGCGCTCAGGCCGGCCAGGGCGATGACTGGCGCCAGCATCTCGATCGGCAGCAGGTAGCGGTAGATGCCGTACATCGCCAGCCACAGCCCGTAGGGCAGGGCCGCGAAAACCAGCACAGTGCGCAGGCGCGGCTCGGCGCGCCACAGCACGAACAGCGCCGGCAGGCCGGTGACGAAGGCCAGCAACAGGCGCGGGTCGCGGAACGCGCCCTCGGCGGCGATCCAGGAATTGGCGGTGAACAGGATGGGGAAGATCAGTCGGTCGGCGAAATCGAGCTTCTCGAGGAACTTCAGGTCGCGGAAATCGGTGGCGCCGGCCATCGGCGAGAGGAACAGATCGTTGAAGTGCGGGAAGAACGGATTGGCGAACTCGCGCCACAGATACCAGCTCCACCAGCCGCCGCCGAGCAGTGCGCCCGCCAGTCCGGCGAGGCCGGCGATCAGCACCCCCTGCAGCCAGAAACGCCGCGGCACGGCGCAGAACAGCGCCGCAGCGAAGCCCAGCACGTAGATCGCCATGGTCAGTTTCAGGCCGAAGGCGAGGCCGGCAAGAAAGGCCGCGGCGGCGATCGGCCAGCCGACGGGTCGCTGCGCGGAAGCGCGGTCGGCGGCGATCAGCAACAGCAGCAGCGACGCCAGAACCAGCACCGCCAGGGTGTTGTCGTGGAAGGTGGCGCCGTACTGCGCCATGGTCATCGCGCCGGTGGCGCCGACCATCGCCAGCACGAGGGCGATGACGCCGCCGCGCTCAATCTTCGGCGGCAGCAGGCGTCGCGCGATGGCGAAGAGCAGCGGCAGGATCAGCCCCTGGAAGGCGCCGAGCAGGAACCCGGCGAGCGGCGCCGGCAGGAGCTGCGCGGCGACATAGACCGGCAGGTCGAGGAAGGGATTGTAGAAGGTCGGGTTGAGCGCCGGCAGGATGTCGAAATTCATCCGGCCGGTTAGAAACGCGTAGGGATTGTAGTAATGGTAGACGCGCAGATCCCAGCTGGCGTCCTGGCCCAGCAGCAGGGCCGCAATGCCGCCCAGCAGCGGACCTAGTATCCAGATCAGGCGTTGGGCGACGGGCATCAGGCGTCGTTGGCGACGCCGAAGCGCAGTGGACGGAAGAACTCGCGGATGTCCTCGACCAGCAGCGCCGGTTCCTCCAGCGCCGCGAAATGCCCGCCGCGCGGCATCTCGGTGTAGCGCTTCAGGTTGTAGGCGCGCTCGACCCAGGCGCGCGGCGGCGGCGGCGAGAGATCGGCGGGGAAACGGGCGAAGCCGGTCGGCGTCTCGACGCGCGTGCCCGGATCGGGACCGAAGGAATTCTCCTCGCGCACGCCGCGATAGAGCCAGTTGGCGGTGCCGATGCTGCCGCTTACCCAGTAGATCATGATGTTGGTGATCAGCGTGTCGAGGCTGAAGTGCTTCAGCACGTCGCCCCTGCAGTCGCTCCAGCCGTGGAATTTCTCCAGCACCCAGGCGGCGAGACCGACCGGCGAATCGGTCAGCGCGACGTTGAGCGTCTGCGGCTTGGTGCTCTGGATGCGCTGATAGGCGGTCTCCCGCTCGCGCGTCTTGCGGGCATCGGCCAGCCACG
>JBFWZG010000070.1:0-17286 GCA_050185515.1 Reyranellaceae bacterium | reverse complement strand
ATTTGCCGCTGACAAGCGGTAAAATACCCACAGCGCTAGCGTTTCGCTGGCAGCCGTGGCGCTGGAAAATCCGCGCCGGCACCCCATAATATCGGTGCATCACCGGCCGGTCCTTGCGACCGGCCGGTGTTTTTAGGCGGTTCCGCAATACCGCCCCTTCCGGCACGGTAAAAATTCGCATGGATTCGATCAGCATTCGCGGCGCG
Source organism: Reyranellaceae bacterium (assembly GCA_050185515.1). GTDB lineage: Bacteria > Pseudomonadota > Alphaproteobacteria > Reyranellales > JAQSWP01 > JAQSWP01. The sequence goes on along the minus strand of JBFWZG010000070.1, from coordinate 17,080 downwards.
CGCGAGCACAATCTGAAGAACGTCGACGTGGACATTCCGCGCGAGAAGCTCGTAGTGATCACCGGCCTCTCCGGCTCGGGCAAGTCGTCGCTCGCCTTCGACACGATCTATGCCGAAGGCCAGCGCCGCTATGTCGAGAGCCTGTCGGCCTATGCCCGCCAGTTCCTCGAGCTGATGCAGAAGCCCGACGTCGATTCGATCGAGGGTCTGTCGCCGGCCATCTCGATCGAGCAGAAAACCACCTCGCGCAACCCGCGCTCGACCGTCGGCACGGTAACGGAGATCTACGACTATCTGCGTCTGCTCTACGCCCGCATTGGCGTACCCTACTCGCCGGCAACCGGCCTGCCGATCGAAAGTCAGACCGTATCGCAAATGGTCGACCGGCTGAACGAAATGAAGGAAGGCACGCGGCTCTATCTGATGGCGCCGATCGTGCGCGGCCGCAAGGGCGAGTACCGCAAGGAGCTGGCCGAACTGCAGAAGCGCGGCTTCCAGCGCGTCAAGATCGACGGCAAGCTCTACGAGATCGATCAGGCGCCGGCGCTCGACAAGAAATTCAAGCACGATATCGACGTGGTGGTCGACCGTATCGTGCTGAAGCCCGATCTCGGCAACCGGCTTGCCGATTCGCTCGAGACCGCGCTGGGCCTGGCCGACAGCATCGCGGTGGCCGAGAACGCCGATACGGGCGAGCGCACGATCTTCTCGGCGCGCTTCGCCTGCCCGGTCTCTGGCTTCACCATCGACGAGATCGAGCCGCGCCTGTTCTCCTTCAACTCGCCGCAGGGCGCCTGCCCGGTCTGCGACGGGCTGGGCAGCAAGATGTTCTTCGACCCCGAGCTCGTGGTGCCCGATACGCGCCTGTCGCTGGCCGAGGGCGCCATCGCGCCCTGGGCCGATTCCTCCTCGCAGTATTACGGACAGACGCTGGAGAGCCTGGCCCGGCACTTCAAGGTCAAGATGTCGACGCCGTGGAAGGATCTGCCGGCCAAGATCCGCACCGCCATCCTGCAGGGCACCGGCGGGGAAGCGGTGGTGATGAAATACGACGACGGCATCCGCCAGTACCAGACGACCAAGCCGTTCGAGGGCGTCGTTCCCAGCATGGACCGCCGTTTCCGCGAGACCGATTCGTCGTGGGTCCGCGAGGAGCTGGAGCGATTCCAGAACGTCACCGAGTGCGAGGCTTGCCATGGCGCGCGCCTCAAGCCGGAAGCGCTGGCGGTCAAGATTGGCATGCGCAACATCTCGGAGGTGACGGCGCTGTCGATCGCCGAAGCGGTCGAATGGTTCGCAGGACTGGGCAAGAAGCTCACGGCAAAGCAGAAGGAGATCGCCGCCCGCATCCTCAAGGAGATCAACGAGCGGCTGGGATTCCTCAACAACGTCGGCCTCGACTACCTGACGCTCGATCGATCCTCCGGTACGCTATCGGGCGGCGAAAGCCAGCGCATTCGCCTCGCCTCGCAGATCGGATCGGGCCTCACCGGCGTGCTCTACGTGCTGGACGAGCCGTCGATCGGCCTGCACCAGCGCGACAACGACCGGCTGCTGGCGACGCTGCGGCGGCTGCGCGACATCGGCAACACGGTGATAGTGGTCGAACACGACGAGGATGCGATCCGCGCCGCCGATCATCTGATCGACATGGGACCGGGCGCCGGCGCGCATGGCGGACGCATCGTCGCCGAGGGCACGCCCGACGAGGTGATGCGCAATCCCAGGAGCGTGACCGGCCAGTATTTGACGGGAATGCTGCAAATCCCGGTTCCACAGTTCCGCCGCCAGCCGAAGAGGGGCCGCGAGATCGTCGTCAAGGGCGCGCGCGCCAACAACCTGCGCAATGTCACCGCGTCGATCCCGCTCGGGACCTTCACCTGCATCACCGGCGTGTCGGGATCGGGCAAGTCGACCCTGATCATCGAAACGCTCTACAAGGCGCTGGCCAAGAAGCTCAATGGCGCGCGCGAGCAGCCCGGCGAGCACGACCAGATTCTCGGACTGGAACATCTCGACAAGGTCATCGACATCGACCAGTCGCCGATCGGCCGCACGCCGCGCTCCAATCCCGCGACCTATACCGGCGCCTTCACGCCGATTCGCGACTGGTTCGCCCAGCTTCCCGAATCGACCGAGCGAGGCTACAAGCCAGGCCGCTTCTCGTTCAACGTCAAGGGCGGTCGCTGCGAGGCATGCCAGGGCGACGGCATGATCAAGATCGAGATGCACTTCCTGCCCGACGTCTACGTGCAGTGCGACGTCTGCAAGGGCCGCCGCTACAACCGCGAGACGCTGGAAGTGCAGTTTCGCGGCAAGTCGATCGCCGACGTGCTCGACATGACGGTCGACGAGGGCGCCGAGTTCTTCAAGGCCGTGCCCGCCGTTCGCGACAAGCTGGTGACCTTGCAGCAGGTGGGCCTGGGCTACATCCATGTCGGCCAGCAGGCGACGACCCTGTCGGGCGGCGAGGCGCAGAGGGTCAAGCTGGCCAAGGAGCTGTCGCGCCGCGCCACCGGCCGCACGCTCTATATTCTCGACGAGCCGACGACTGGGCTGCATTTCGACGACGTCCGCAAGCTGCTCGAAGTGCTGCACCGGCTGGTCGAGACCGGCAACACGGTGCTGGTGATCGAGCACAATCTCGAGGTGATCAAGACCGCCGACTGGGTGGTCGACCTGGGGCCCGGCGGCGGGGCGGGCGGCGGATCGATCGTCGCCAGCGGCACGCCGGATGACGTGGCGGCGGCCAAGGCCAGCTTTACCGGGCAATACCTCTCGCCCTATCTGCGCCGCCGCGGCGCCGCGGCTCCTGCCAAGGCCCGCAAGCGGGCCTGACCTCTCGCGCCTTATCTCACTTTTCGCTGAAGCGCGCGCGAGCGGCTTGCGAACCGCGGATGCGGCCGCCACTCTCGGCGGCATGATCCGATTTCGCGCCCTCGCCGCCAGCATCCTGATCCTCCTCGCCACCACCGCGCTGGCGCAGAACCCGCCGCCCGGCACGCCCATCGACGAGGAGATGGTGCGGGCCGCGACCGACATGTTCACCATGAACGACAAGGCGCGGGCGGAGGCGATCGAGAAGGTCGCCGCGCGCAACAAGCCGGAGATCGCCGCGCCATTGATAGAACTGATGCCGTTCTTTCCCCAGGACGCCGATCGCATCGCCGAGATCCTGCGCCAGGTGACCGGCGCCGATATCAAGACCGCCTGGTTCGAATGGATGCTGTGGCAGGAGGCCAATCCGCAGTTCAAGCCGTTTGCCGGTTACGACACGGTCAAGGCGCGCTTCCTGGGCCAGATCGATCTCGAATTCCTGCGCTTCGTCTATCCGGGGGTCGCCACCGAGATCCGGCTCGAGGAAATCGCCTGGGGCGGCGTCAGCGTCGACGGAATCCCGGCGCTGGTCGATCCCAAGTTCACGCCGGCCGCAGAAGGCTCGTGGCTGCACGACAACGAGCTGGTGTTCGGGGTCAGCATCAACGGCGACAATCGCGCCTATCCGCAGCGCATCATGGACTGGCACGAGATGGCCAACGACACGGTCGGCGGCGTGCGCGTGGCGCTGGCCTATTGCACTCTGTGCGGCGCGGCGATCCTGTTCGAGACGCTGCCCGAAGGCCGCGCCTTTCCCTTCGAGTTCGGCTCCTCGGGCCTGCTGTACCGCTCCAACAAGCTGATGTACGACCGCCAGTCCGACTCGCTGTGGAACCAGTTCACCGGCCGGCCGGTGGTCGGCAAGCTGGTCGGCTCCGGTATCGAGCTGAAAGTGCGTCCCGTGGTCGTGACGCGCTGGCAGACCTGGCGCGAAATGCATCCCGACACCAAGGTTCTCTCGCTCGACACCGGCCACAAGCGCGACTACTCGCCCGGCAAGCCCTATGGCGACTACTTCAACCGGCCGGCCATGATGTTTCCCGCCAACGTCACCGATTGGCGGCTGCAGCCCAAGGATTACGTCTTCGCCGTGCGGCTGCCCGAGGGACACAAGGCGTGGCCGATCAAGTCCTTCGCCGGTGGCAAGGTCGTGAACGACGAGGTCGGCGATGTCGAGGTGGTGCTGGTCGGCGACGCCACGAGCGAAACCGTGCGCGCCTATCGTCGCGACCGGCGCAGCTTCTCCGCCGGTGCAACGCCGAACGAGATCGTCGCCGAGGGCAAGACCTGGAAGTTGACGGAGGACGCGCTGGTCGGGCCGGGCGGCGAGACGCTGCCGCGCCTGCCCGGCCACAATGCCTTCTGGTTCGCGTGGCAGAACTACTATTCGGGCGAGGCGATACTCGGCAAGCCTTGAGGCGCGATCACGCGTTCGCCGCCACCGCTTCGATCTCGACCAGCATCGCCGGATCGACCAGGGCCGTGACGATCAGCAGCGTCGAGGCAGGCGGGTTGCCCTTGATGAACTTGTCGCGCGCGTTGCGATAGGCTTCGACGTAGCGCGGATCCGTCAGGTAGACGTTGACCCGCACGATATCCTGCGGGCCCATCCCGGCCTCCTTGAGCACGGCGACCAGATTCTTCCAGGCCAGCTCGCACTGCTTTTCGATCGTTCCCCCGACCTTGCGGTTGCGATCGACGCCGACCTGGCCGGACACGAACAGCAGGCGCGCATTGGCCGGCACTTCGATGCCGTGAACGTAGCGCCCGGCGGGCGCGGCGATGGACGCAGGATTGCGCACGATATTGGGCATGGTCTTCCCCCTGTTGCATGGTTGTCGATGACAGATTATCTCTTGGCCGGACCCCCACCAAGACCGGATACCCACCTGGAATGAGCGAGACGTGACGGCGCGGAAAGTGCATGTGATCGGCGGCGGCCTGGCCGGCTCGGAAGCGGCCTGGCAGCTGGCGCGCGCAGGCGTGCCCGTCGCGCTGCACGAGATGCGCCCGCACCGCTCGACCGATGCGCACCAGACCGATGGGCTGGCGGAGCTGGTCTGCTCCAACTCCTTCCGCTCCGACGATGCGCTGAACAACGCGGTCGGCCTGCTGCACGAGGAGATGCGCCGGGCCGGCTCGGTGATCATGCGGGCGGCGGACGCCAGCAAGGTGCCGGCCGGCGGCGCCCTGGCGGTCGACCGCCACCAGTTCTCGGCGGCGGTCCAGGCGGCGCTGGAGGCCGAACCGCTGGTCACCATCGAGCGCGGCGAGATCGCCGGCCTGCCGCCGGAAGACTGGGACAGCGTGATCGTCGCCACCGGGCCGCTGACCTCGCCTGCCCTGTCCGAAGCGATCCGGTCGCTGACCGGCGAAGACAGCCTCGCCTTCTTCGACGCCATCGCGCCCATCGTGCACAAGGACTCGATCGACTTTTCCATCGCCTGGTTCCAGTCGCGCTACGACAAGGGCGGACCGGCCGGAGACGGCGCCGACTACATCAACTGCCCCTTCGACAAGGAACAGTACGAGGCCTTTCTCGCCGCCGTCATCGCGGGCGACAAGACCGAGTTCAAGGACTGGGAGAAAAACACGCCCTATTTCGAGGGTTGCCTGCCGATCGAAGTGATGGCTGCCCGCGGCCCCGACACTTTGCGCTACGGTCCGATGAAGCCGGTCGGCCTTACCGATCCGCGCACCGGGCGGCGCGCCTATGCGGTGATGCAGCTGCGCCAGGACAATGCCCTGGGCACGCTCTACAACATGGTCGGCTTCCAGACCAAGCTGAAGCACGGCGAACAGACCCGCATCTTCCGCATGATCCCCGGCCTCGAGAACGCGCAGTTCGCGCGCCTGGGCGGGCTGCATCGCAACACTTTCCTGAATTCGCCCCGCGTGCTCGATTCTGGCCTGCGCCTTAAGGCCATGCCGCGCCTGCGCTTCGCCGGGCAGGTGACCGGCGTCGAAGGCTATGTCGAAAGCGCCGCCATCGGCCTGCTGGCCGGCCGATTCGCTGCGGCCGAACGGATGGGCCACGCCATCGCGGCGCCACCGCCGACCACCGCGCTTGGCGCGCTGCTGGCGCATATCACCGGCGGCGCCGACGCCTCGACCTTCCAGCCGATGAACGTCAATTTCGGTCTGTTTCCCGAACTGCCAGTGGAGGGCAAGCGCCCGCCGCGCGGCAAGGACCGCAAGCAGGCGATGGCGCGGCGCGCGCTGTCCGATGTCGATGCCTGGCTCAACCCGCAGAAGGAAGCGGCGGAGTAGTCCCTACTCCGCCGGGGCGTGGTGCTCGACCGCGCCGCCGCGCATCTCCCGCAAAGCCATCCGCACCACCTGCCAGCCGCTGTGCAACGCCAGCCCCGCCATGATGACGGCGACGATGACGTCGGGCCAGCCGGTGCCGGTGCCGAGCACGCCGGCGGCCGCCGCCAGCACGGCGACGTTGCCGATGGCGTCGTTGCGCGTGCACAGCCAGACCGAGCGGCGATTGCTGTCGCCTTCGCGATGCGAGAACAGGAGTGCGGCGACACCGAAATTCGCCGCCAGCGCCAACGCCCCGACCACGCTCATGGTCGCCGCTTCCGGCACGATGCCGGCCCAGGCATGCCAGGCCGACTGGCCTACGACCCACAGCCCAAATACCAGCATCGACAGTCCTTTGAGCAGCGCCACCCGGGCCCGCGCCAGCAGGCTGAGCGACAGCACGAACAGGCTGAGTGCGTAGTTCACCGCATCGCCCAGGAAGTCGACCGAATCGGCCAGCAGCGCGGTCGAGGACGCGGTCTGCGCCGTCGCCAGCTCGATGGCGAACATCGCCGCATTGACGACCAGCGCGATCCACAGCACGCGGCGGAACCGGCTGTCGGAGGGCGCGGCGTGGTCGTGATGATGGGAACAGGATCCGGACATCAGACTTCCTCGTGGCTTTCGGCGATATGCGCCGTCATGTCGTCGAGAATGCGCCGTACGTGATGGTCGGCCGCGACGTAGAAGGCCTGCCGGCCCTCACGCTCGGCGCGCAGGATTCGGGCAGCACGCAGCAGGCGCAAATGATGGCTGACCAGCGAGACCGACAGGTCGAGACGTTCGGCGATCGCCCCGACGCTGACCCGCTCGTGCAGGCACAGCAGCGCGATCCGCAGGCGGGTCGGATCGCCCAGCAGCTTGAAGATCTCCGACAACTGCAGGATCAGGCCGTCATTGCTCATACCTGAATATTTAAATAGTTGTTCAAGTATTGTCAACCCGTCAGAAACGGCGAATCGAGGCTTTCCAAGCCAGGCGGAGTTGGCGGGCCAGCGGCGGCAGGTCGATTTTCGGGCTGTATACGTCGTATTTCTGCCGCGCCAGGCGAGAGAGGGAGCCGTCGAGCAGGGTCGCTGGCAGCAGCGCCGGCAGGGCGAGCCTGGAAATTCCCAGCCGCTGCCGGCGCGCTAACCGCAAATGCCGCCGGGCTTCAGCCGCAATGCCCGCGACAACGACCGGCAAGGCTGCCTGCCGGGTGCCGGCGAACAGGCCCTCGACCGACACCCCGGCGGCTTTCAGCCGGTCGAGCGGCAGATAGAGGCGGTGCTGGGCGGCGTGGAAGGGCACGGCGCGCAGGAGGCCCGCCAGCGCGTAGGCAATGCCGACATGCTGGCCAGCCTGCAGCGACAGCGGTTCGGTGGCGCCAAGGCAGGCGAGGCTGAGGGTTGTCAGGCTGCCGGCGGTCGCTGCGGCATAGGATTTCAGCGCCGGGTAATCGGCAATCGGTTCGTTCTCGACATCGGCTTCGCGGGCGCCGAGGACGCGCTCGAAGAGCTCGCGGGCCAGCGAAAACCGCCTGATGGCGTCGGCCAGCGCCTGCACGACCTGATGATGCGGCCCGCCGCCTGCGAAGGCGCCGTCGATGGCGTCCCGCCACCACTGCACCCTGATCCGGCCCAGCAGCGGTTCGCTGACGATCTCGGGTGTGCGGGCTATTTCGGCGTTGAAGGCGTAGAGCGCATAGAGGCCGGCGCGCGCCTCCTCAGGCGCAAAAAGGCCGCAAAGATAGTGATCGTAGTCCTGCTGCCGGACCTGCTCGGCGCATAGTCGGTTCCATTCCTCGAGGCCCTGCGCCATAACCGGTGTTCCCCGCCTGTCCGCGACAGTCCATGCCATATGACGACAGCCCCGGTGCTTCCGCAACGCCCCGCAAAGTGACCGCCCAGTGACACAGCCCGCCGCCGATCCCGTCGCCAGCAACGGTCTGGCGCTGTTCGCTGCCGTGGTCGACCGGCTCGACCATGATCATGCGTCGGCCGGACGCGACCTGTTGCTGGCGTTGCAAAGCCTGCACCACCGCAACGCAGCGGTTCTCCCGCCTTCGATCGATGCGGATCCGCGTTTCGGGCAGCCGCTGGCGCTGATACGTCAGGCGATGGAGCGCCAGGCGGCCGGCGGGCCCGCCCGCCGCTATCAGCGCTGGAGCGATTTGCACAATCATCTGCGCTTCGCCTGGGTGCCGGCGGGACGATTGCTGCTCGCCATCCACAGCGAGGCGACGATCGCCGAAGCGGCAATGGATGCCACCACCATCGCCATCGGGCTCACCGCCTTGCTGCAAGGCGCACCGCAGCGGCTCGCGGGCGACGGCATCGTCGACCTGCCGGTGCAATGGTTCCCCCCGGGCACCGATATCGAGGCCGCCTTCGGCGCGCGCGGACGCAACAAGGCGCTGGAAGCCGCCTACGCCGCGGGGCTGTCGCGACTGGATGAACTTCTGCTAGTCGGGGAAAGCGCCGCTGCCGCGGTGCACAATGCCGAACTCCGACACGGCATGCTGGATGCGCTGTTCCTGATGCGGCGACTGCGCCGTCGGATGGCGCGGCGCCCGCCCACACGCGGTGCGATCGGCATTTCCCGCCTCGACCGGCTGTTGCTGCGCTGGCGACGCTGACCGTCGCGATTACGGAATTTGCCTGTCGAATGAAGGCCTTGCACCACCGCCCGCTTGCGGGGCGGCAATCCTCTGCTAGAATCGTTCCAGTCGACCGGAGCCAAAGGGGAGAGTCATGGCCGCCATTCTTCAATCATTGCAGCGGACGATCATTGCCGGATTCGTCCTGCTGATCGTTATTTTCGTGATCGTCGGAGCCATTCGCGGCTATCCGGCGATCGACCATGGCTGGGCAAGCTTCGTGATGCGCTGGCTGCACGTGCTGAGCGGCGTCATGTGGATCGGCCTGCTGTGGTATTTCAACTTCGTGCAGATTCCGAACATGCCGAAGATCCCCGACGAGCAGAAGCCCGCCATCGGCAAGGTGATCGCGCCGGCGGCCCTCTTCTGGTTCCGCTGGGGCGCCGCCGCCACCGTGGCGACCGGCCTGCTGCTGGCGCTGATGAACGGCTACATCGTGAACGCGCTGACCCTCGGCATCGTCGAGACCGGCGTCACCGGGCAGACGGTGATCGGCATCGGCATGTGGCTGGGTCTGATCATGGCCTACAACGTCTGGTTCGTGATCTGGCCGAACCAGCAGCGGGCGCTGGGCATGGTCGACGCGACGCCGGAAGTCAAGGCGAAGTCGGCACGCACCGCGATGCTGTTCTCGCGCACCAACACGATGCTGTCGATCCCCATGCTGTTCTGCATGGTGGCGGCGCAGAACGCCGGCCTCTAGACCGATCGCGTCACGCAAATGAGAGCGGGGCCTGCGGGCCCCGTTCTTCGTTTCAGGATATTGGAAGAAGTGCAGCTGCCACCTTGCGGCCTTCGGCGACAAGGATGCCGTAGGTGCGGCAGGCGGCGCCGGTATCCATCGCCTCGACGACGATGCCGGCCTCGCGCAGCCAGGCGCGCAATTCCGCCGTCACGAACGGCGCGCGCGGGCTGCCGCCGATCAGCAATATCTCGACCTCGCCCCGGGCCTCGCGCAAAGGCACCAGAGTCTCGGCATCGATATCCGTTGGGGACCGCGCATCCCAGCGCAGCGTGCGGTCGGGCAGCACGAGGACGGCATGCTCGTAGACGGCGTTGCTGACCTTGAACCGGCCCGGACCGTAGGACTGGATCACCTGGCGATCCGGTCCGGGGGCGGGCAGCGTCTTGTCGTCGATCACGCCGTCGCCGGAACGGTCAGGGCTTGGCGGCCGACGGCTCGGCGTCGTGCTCGTCCTTCATGATCGAGGCGCCGTCGCGCACGCCGGTATAGACCAGCATGGCGCTCGCCATCCAGATCGACGAATACGTGCCGACGATCACGCCCCATAGCAGCGCGACCGAGAAACCCTGGATCACCGGCCCGCCCAGCAGCACCAGCGCCAGCACAGCCAGAAAGGTGGTGGTGGCGGTCATGATGGTGCGCGACAGCGTATCGTTCAGGCTGAGATTCAGGAGGTCGAGCAGCGGCATCTTCTTGTACTTGCGCATGTTCTCGCGCACGCGGTCGAACACCACGACGGTATCGTTGACCGAATAGCCGGCGATGGTCAGCACCGCCGCCAGCGACGCCAGGTTGAATTCGATCTGGGTCAGCGCGAACAGGCCGAGCGTCGTCAGCACGTCATGCGCCAGCGCGATCAGGGCGCCGATGGCGAACTGCCATTCGAACCGGAACCAGATGTAGATCAGAATGGCGATGACGGTGACGATGCCGGCGATCAGGCCAGCCTGCACCAGCTCGCCCCCGACCTTGGGGCCGACAGATTCGGTGCGGCGCTCGACGTAGCCTTCGCCCAGCGCGGATTCCACGACCTTGATCGCCACCTGCTGGCACCATTCGTCGGCCTGGCTGCGCTCCATCGTTATCCGTGCGCCGCCCTCCTCCGCCTGCAGCAGCTTGTCGGATGGCAGGCGCAGCGCGCCGGCAAGGGTCGTGGCGGATTGCGGCGTGAGCGACTGCGGCGTCGCCAGGCTGAGGCGCGCGGCCTTGTCGTCGAGCGCGAAGTCGCGCAGCGAGTAGCCGCCGCCGCTCCGGTTCAGCGCGTCGACCGCACCACGGAAGCAGGCCTCGCCGCTTTCCTGGCGCTGCACGCGGATCAGCACCACGTCGTCCTGGCCGAACTCCTGCAGCTGGACTTCGCCGAGACCGAGACCGGCGACGGTTTCGCGCATGGTCCCGAGATCAGCCTTGCCCGGCGTCTGCATCTCCAGCAGCACGCCGCCCTTGAAATCGATCCCGAGATTGAAGCCGACGGTGAACACCAGCACGACCGAGGCGATGTTCATCGCCATCGACAGGAACAGCGCGAAGATGCGCGGCCGCATGAAATTGAACTTCGTGCCATGCGGGATCAGGCGAATCGGACGAAACATGCCGGTCTTTCTCCGTTGCCGATCAGATGTTGAGAGCCGTCGGCCGCTTCCAGCGCAGCCACCAGACGATGATCAGGCGCGTCAGCATGATGGCGGTGAACATCGAGGCGATAATGCCGATCGACAGTGTGACGGCGAAGCCGCGGATCGGGCCGGACCCGAGGAACAGCAGAATCAGGCCCGAAATCAGCGTGGTGAGGTTGCCGTCGATGATCGACGACATGGCGCGCTCGTAGCCAGCGTCCAGCGCCGATATCGGCGTCCTGCCCATGCGTATCTCCTCGCGCACGCGCTCGTAGATCAGCACGTTGGCGTCGACCGCCATGCCGACGGTCAGCACGATGCCTGCGATGCCGGGCAGGGTCAGCGACGCGCCCAACACCGACATGGCGGCGAAGATCCACACCAGGTTGAAGACCAGCGCGACAAGCGCGATGGCGCCGAACATGCCGTAGCAGGCCAGCATGAAGATGACGACCAGGCCCGAACCGACGGCCGTCGCCAGCTCGCCGGCCTCGATCGAATCGGCGCCCAGCTCGGGGCCGACCGTGCGCTCCTCGATGAAGGTCAGAGAGGCCGGCAGCGCGCCAGCGCGCAGCAACAGCGCCAGGTCGGTGGCCGACTGGGCGGTGAAATTGCCGGTGATGGTGCCGCTGCCGCCGCAAATGGCGGTCTGGATCACCGGCGCGCTGATGACCTGCCCGTCTAGGACGATGGCCAGCCTTTTCTGCACGTTCTCGGTGGTCGCCTGGCAGAAACGACGGCCGCCGGCGCTGTCGAACTTGAACAGCACCAGCCACTGGCCGCGGTCGTTCTGCGGCTGCGCGTCGGTCAGCGACTCGCCGCCGACCACGATGCGCTTGTAGACGACGTAACGACCGGCCTCGCCGCCGGCGGCACGATCGACGCCTTCGAGAATCTCGGAATTGGGCGGCACGCCGGAAACGCCGACCGTCGAGATCGGCACGTTCTCGTTGACGAGGCGGAATTCGAGCTTGGCTGTCTTGCCGATGATGGCCTTGATCGGCCCCGAATCGGTGACGCCGGGCAGCTGCAGCAGAATGCGGTCGTCGCCCTGGCGGACGATGGTGGGCTCCTTGGTGCCCGATTCGTCGACGCGCCGGCGCAGGATCTCGATCGACTGCTCGAGGATCTGGGTCTTGCGCGCGGTCAGCGCCTCCTCGGTGAAGACGATGCGGAAATTGCCTTCCGGCGTGGAGCTGACGTCGAGCCCTTCCTCGAGCCGGCGCACGATGTCCAGCGCCTTGGGCAGGTCGGACGGCTCGCGCACCGCGCCGACGATGGCGCTGCCCTCGACCTCGACTTCGCGAAAGCGCACCTGCTCCTTGCGGAACTCGCCGCGGATCGTGTCCGACAGGCTGACCAGACGTTCCTCGATCACCGGGCCGATGCCGACCTCGAGCAGGAAATGCGCGCCGCCGCGCAGGTCGAGGCCGAGCCCGATCTGGCGCGAGGGAACGAAGCCCGGCCATTCGGCGAGCTGCTCCTTGGTGAAGAAGTTGGGAATGCAGAGAATCAGCCCCAGCAAGCAGGTCCCGAGGATCAGGACGGCCTTCCAGGTCGGCATGTGCATCATGGTGCGATCGGTCCCGTACTAGCACCGGGCTGGGCGGCTGGGGCGCCGCCTGGCCCGGTCACGCGCCAGCGCTGCGCTCAGTTCTTCTTCGGTCCGAACAGCCCGGCCAGACCCCCGCCACGCTTGACCTCGGGAGCCGTCGGCGGCGGCAGGGCCGGCGCGTCCTCGTCCTCCTCCTCGGCCTCTTCCTCGGCGGCTTCGGTCTTCTTGGCGCCGCGCACCGGTTCGCCCTTGGCGATGACGTCGGTGATGGTGCCCTTGACCATGCGCACCTTCACGCCCTCGGCGATCTGCACGTCGATCTCGTTGTCGTTGATGACCTTGACCACCTGGCCGATCATGCCGCCGCCGGTGACGACGCGATCGCCGCGGCGAACCGCGGCGATCATCTCGCGATGCGCCTTCATCTTTTTCTGCTGCGGGCGGATCAGGAGGAAATAGAACACCACGAAGATCAGGATCAGCGGCAGGAACTGCATGAGCCCGTCGCCGCCGAAACCACCGCCGGCCTGTGCGTAGGCCTCCGATATGAACATCGCCATCTCCCTGCTAACTGCCGGTCAAACCGACAGAATTTGCCTCTGACGGGCCGGAAAATCTGCCGGACTATAACCGCCTGTCCGGCAATTGCAATGTGGGGTTTGCCGGGCCGGTTGCAACCGCTTTGTCTTGGATTGTCAGAGGCTTGTGCTAGTGTCCGGCCGGTTTTCGAGGAGTATGCCCAACATGTCCGACGCCCTGCAGCCGCTGCTGGCGCGCATCGCCGACGCCCTGGACCGGCTGGCCCCGGCCCGTGCCGCCGCCCCGACCCTGGACAGCGCCGACGCTTTCGCTTGGCATGCCGAGGGCAACCGGCTGGAGCCGGTGCCGCAGGTCAACCGGGTCGAGATCATGCTGCTGCAGGGCATCGAGCGCCAGCGCGAGACGCTGCTCGACAACACGCGCCGGTTCGCCGACGGGTTGCCTGCCAACAACGCCCTGCTCTGGGGCGCGCGCGGCGCCGGCAAATCCTCGCTGGTCAAGGCCGTGCATGCGGCGGTCAACGCTGAACGGACGAAAGCCGGACGCGACGCGGTGGTGCTCGTTGAAATCCACCGCGAGGACATTCCCTCCCTGCCGCGGCTGCTGGCGCTGCTCCGCGCCGCGGCGCGGCGCACCATCCTGTTCTGCGACGATCTTTCGTTCGACGGCCAGGACGCCGCCTACAAATCGCTGAAGGCGGTGCTGGAAGGCGGCATCGAGGGGCGGCCGCACAATGTGGTGTTCTACGCCACCTCCAACCGCCGTCATCTGATGCCCCGCGACATGATCGAGAACGAGCGCTCGACGGCGATCAATCCCAGCGAAGCCGTCGAGGAGAAGGTTTCCCTGTCCGACCGCTTCGGCCTGTGGCTGGGTTTCCACAACTGCGACCAGGATACGTTCTTCGCCATGATCGAGGGCTATGTGCGCCACTACGGGCTGAAGATCGAGACGGAGGAGTTGCGCAAGCAGGCCGTCGAATGGTCGGTGACGCGCGGCAGCCGCTCGGGCCGCGTCGCCTGGCAGTTCATTCAGGACCTGGCTGGTCGGTTGGGACAGCGGCTGGATTGAACTTCATCCTGCCGTCCAATCGCATCCAGATACGTCACCCCCGCGAAAGCGGGGGTCTTTTTCAGATTAGCCTTTGTCGAGACAGATCCCCGCTTTCGCGGGGATGACGCAGTTTTCACTGCCCCAACAACGGCAGCGGGTCGACCGCCTTGTTGCGCTGGCGGATCTCGAAATGCAGCTGCGGGCTGGTGACGTTGCCGGTCTGGCCGACCTTGGCGATGACCTGACCCTTGGCCACCTGGCTGCCGCGCGCCACGAGAATTTCCTCGTTATGCGCATAGGCCGAGACATAGCCGTCGGCATGGCCGATCAACACCAGCTTGCCGAAGCCGCGCACTTCCTCGCCGGCGTAAAGCACATTGCCCGGCGCCGCCGCTTTCACCGGCGTTCCCGCCGCGGCGGCGATATTGACGCCATCGTTCTGCACGCCCCCGGGCTGCGGCCCGAAGCCGGCGACGATCTGCCCGCGCAAGGGCCAGGCGAAGCTGACCGGACCGGTTGGCAGCGGCGCCGGTGTGGCGGCGACCTGCGGCGCGGCGGCATTCGGCGATGCAGCGGAAGGCGCCGAGGCCTGCGGAGCCGGCGCTGGCGACGAGGCTGCCGGCGGCGTCACGCTGGTCGGCGCGGCCGCCGAGGGCGCGGCGGTGGTCGGCGCGCCAGTGGACGGCGCGGCGGTGGCGCCGGATGGCGGCGGCAACGCCTCCGACGTGACAGAGCCGCTGGTGACGGTGCCGGTCGAGGCCGGCACGGGACCGGCGGCAAGGCTGACGCCGGAGGCGGGCAGCTCCAGCCACTGGCCGACGCGGATCGTGTAGGGCGCCGTCAGCGAGTTGCGCTCGATGATGGTCTGCGGCGCGACGTTGAAGCGGCGGCCGATGCCGTACACGGTGTCGCCGCTGGCGACGACGTAGATCGCCGGCTGCCCGGGCTCGGCGGCCGAACCGGGCTGCTCAACGGTGCCGGCGCGGCGGGAATAAAGCACCTCGTCGTAGACGGTGCAGCCAGCCAGCGCCGCCAGCAGCGCGGTGGCGAGAAGCAGTCGCGACGAGAAGATACGCATGGCCACCACCGTTCCCGCTATTGTCCCGCCGCAGCGACGGGCCCGAATCGTTTAACCGAAATCGCGCCGGTTGTGAATCCCCGGCACGATCGCGCCCAATTGCGGCGGCTTCGCGACCGGCGGTCAGAAGTCGCTGGTTTCCGGCAGGGCGCCGGGGACCAGCGGCACGAAGCGGACCGGCAGCAGGGTCTCGCGCTCGAGGCCGCGCTCGGTCTTGGTGATGCGCACGATGCTCTGATTGAGCGGATCGGGCCCCATCGGCATCACAAGAATGCCGCCTTCCGACAACTGGTCGAGCAGCGTCGGCGGCACGTCGCGACCCGCCGCCGTGACGATGATGCGCTCGAACGGGGCCTGTTCGCGCCAGCCCCTGGTGCCATCGGCGACGCGGAACACCACGTTGTGGCAGCGCAGAACCTGCAGCCGCCGCTCGGCTTCCTCCGCCAGCGGCCGATAGCGCTCGATGGTGTAGAGGCGGCGGCACATTTTCGACAGCACCGCCGCCTGGTAGCCCGAGCCCGTGCCGACCTCCAGCACCTTCATGCGCTCTTCGACCTGCAGCGCCTGGGTCATGACGGCGACGACGTAGGGCTGGCTGATGGTCTGGCCGTGGCCGATCGGCAACGCCAGGTTCTCGTAGGCCTGGTCGGTGAAGGTCGGCAGCATGAACTCTTCGCGCGGAATGCGTTCGATCGAGGCCAGCACGCGCGTGTCGGTGATGCCGGCCCGGCGCAACTCCATGATCAGGCGTATCTTGGCGGCGCGATTGCTCATTCGAACAGATGGGCCAGCTTCTTCTGCGCCGTCTTGTGCGTGAGGTCCAGGTGCAGCGGCGTCACCGACACGTAGCCGGCGCGCACCGCCGCCAGATCGCTGTCGGCGGCCGGCTCGGTCTGGCCGCGCGCGTAGGTCAGCCAGTAGTAGGTGCCGCCGCGCGGATCCTTGCGCTCGACCACGTCCATCATCATGTCGATATGCGCCTGGCCGGTGACCTTGACGCCCTTGACGTTCTTGGGCTCGACGTCGGGGAAGTTGACGTTGAGCAGCATCTCCTTGGGCCATTCGACGCTGACCAGCTTGCGGATGATCTTCGCCGCATGGCGTTCGGCCGTTTCCCACTTCACCGGATCGTCGTGCAGATAGGCCTGGCTCAGCGCGATCGAGGAAATGCCCAACATGCACCCTTCCATGGCGCCGGCGATGGTGCCGGAATAGGTCACGTCGTCGGCCATGTTGGCGCCGCGATTGACGCCCGACAGCACCAGATCGGGCTGCTTGTCGATCAGCAGGTGGCGCGAGGCGAAAAGCACGCAGTCGGTCGGCGTGCCGTCCATGGCGAACTTGCGCTCGCCGGCTTCGCGGTAGCGCAGCGGCATGGACAGGGTCAGCGAATGGCTGGCGCCGCTCTGGTTTCGCTCGGGAGCCACGACCCAGACGTCGTTGGACAACTCGCGGGCGATCTTGATCAGGCATTCCAGGCCCGGCGCGTTGATGCCGTCGTCGTTGGTTACCAGAATGCGGGCCTTGGGCAGGTCGATGCGACCGCGGGTCATGTTCTTCTTCCTTCCGTCCCGCCGCGGGCGGCGGGCGCCCGTTACGATGCGGGGCGTTCGATGCGTTCGAGGCCGCCCATATACGGCCTCAGCGCCGCAGGCACAACCACCGAACC